>JAAUOM010000138.1 GCA_012034865.1 Acaryochloris sp. CRU_2_0
GCCCTTGGCAGTCTCAGACCGAACAGGTCCACAGATCAATTAACCTGGTCAGAACCATCAGCCAGATCGGGGATGTTTCCTTTTTACTGCTAAACCCTGAGGCCGATATAAATCGTAATAAAAACCCAGCAGCCTTCTCAGACAAGACATCATCTCGGAGGACGCGCAAAACCAAAATGCGCCAAACAATCCTGCGGATAGATTTTAGATTCTCCAATTTATTCATTAAGTAATGTTACCCGGTCGTGATATCATTGGCCTTGGCCTGCAGTAAAGCATCCGAACCCAATTTCTTGCCCGTGGATTTGTTAGATTCCCCTGTTCAGCCCAGTTCCCCCTCTAGTGAGCGTGAGCCCGTTGAACCCACAATCTCTCAAGCCAGCGGGGCGATGGAAGAGTATTATCAGTTCAAAAACGGCCTGATAATTGCATCTTCAGTGATAGCAGGGCTATTGTTCGGTCCTGTTTGGTGGATTTACTCTCTGAAAGTTGCCAGTAGTTACCTACTAGGAGCAGCCGCCGGAGTTTTATATCTCAGGATTTTGGCGAAGAATGTTGAGCAATTGGGGACTGAAAACACACAAGTCGGCAAAGGCCAATTGGGTGTTTTCGTTTTACTGATCATTTTTGCCACTAAGTGGGATCAGTTAGAAGTTCTTCCTGTTTTTTTAGGATTTCTAACCTACAAAGTCGGCATCCTCATCTTCGTCTTGTGGACTGCAGTTCTGTCACCTTCAACGACCTAATAGTTGAGGGACAGTGGCAGAATATCGCCTATATTTTTTTTGCCTGAAGTTCCAACGAGGTTGGGCATATTATGCATCACAGCAGCCTTCTGCTCGATTCCCAAAATTGGTTCAACACCCTGCCTCTAGCAAGTTTAGAGGTCGGCCAGCACTTGTTTTGGCAGATCGGTGGCTTAAAAGTCCATGGTCAGGTTCTCATAACCTCCTGGGTGGTCATCGGTTTATTAGTCCTTGTCTCAGTGCTAGCCACCCGCAATGTTGAACGTGTGCCTAGCGGTCTCCAAAATCTGATGGAATATGCGCTAGAGTTTGTTCGTGATTTAACCAAAAATCAAATTGGGGAAAAAGAATATCGTCCTTGGGTGCCCTTCGTCGGTACCCTCTTTCTATTTATCTTTATCTCCAATTGGTCGGGTGCCCTCTTCCCTTGGAAGCTGATTAGTCTGCCTGAGGGAGAACTGGCAGCACCCACTAACGATATCAACACGACCGTTGCTTTAGCGTTGTGTACCTCGTTAGCTTATTTTTATGCCGGATTTCGCAAGAAAGGGCTGGGGTACTTTCGCAAGTACATTGAGCCTACGCCAGTCCTGCTTCCTATTGCAATCCTGGAAGATTTCACCAAACCGCTTTCCCTAAGTTTCCGTCTGTTTGGTAATATCTTAGCGGATGAACTAGTGGTTGCTGTGTTGGTGTTACTGGTTCCCTTAATTGTGCCTTTGCCTGTGATGTTGCTAGGCTTATTTACTAGTGGGATTCAGGCCTTGGTGTTTGCGACTTTAGCTGGTGCCTATATTCACGAGGCATTGGAAGGTCATGGGGATGAAGAAGAGGCCCACTAACCTCAGAATCGGATCAATTCTGTGTTGCTGATTTAGTAACGTCAATCATCCGAAATTAGTGATTTGTAGAGGCATCTAAATTCTGACGCCTAACCCGTCTAAGGTGTACCTTGTTGTTCAGTTATTTCAAAGTAAGGAAAAAAGCATTATGGATCCGTTAGTTGCTGCTGCTTCTGTATTAGCTGCTGCCCTGGGAATTGGCATCTCTACCGTTGGCCCTGCTCTTGCTCAAGGTAATGCTGCTGGAAAAGCGGTAGAAGGGATCGCCCGTCAGCCAGAAGCAGAAGGAAAAATTCGAGGAACCTTATTGTTGTGTTTGGCCTTTATGGAATCGTTGACCATTTATGGTTTGGTGATCGCCCTAGTGCTGCTGTTCGCCAACCCGTTTGCTTAATTAAACGGTTCGTTTAGGGGCGTTGTGCTAACGTCCCTCCACCTGCTTCGTTGAGCTGAGGGAAGACATTCCATGGTTTGATAGAACAAGGATTGTCCTTTGAAAATCAACCTCAATGATTTCTGAATTTGACCCCTTTTAGACTGAGCAAAACCATGTTTGATTTTGATGGCACATTGCCATTAATGATGATCCAATTCCTGTTGTTGGTGGCTGTGTTGAATGCAGTTTTCTTCAGGCCGCTTACCCAAGCTATGGATGAACGAGATGGATTTATCCGAACCAACAATACTGACGCTCGTGAGCGTTTAGCCAAAGCCAAACAATTAACCCTGCAATATGAGCAGGAGTTGGCCGGCACCCGGAAGCAGTCGCAACAGGTGATTGCTGAAGCCCAAACGGTAGCCCAGAAAATTGCTCAAGATCAAATTACTGAAGTTCGCCAACAGGTGCAAGCGGAAGTAATGCAGGCGCAAGCTCAACTTGAGTCTGAGAAACAGTCTGCCTTTGGTGAACTACAGAAGCAAGTGGATACCCTCAGTCGCCAAATTCTCGATAAGCTTTTAGGCGCAACCTTGGCAAGTTAAGCCATTCCAAGACTGCAGTTAGGACGATAGACATGGAGATGTTTAATGGGCTAGCGATCGCTAGCATTACTGGGTTTCCGCTATTGGCTGAGGCTGAAGGCTATGGCCTCAACTTCGATATTTTGGAAGCCAATGTCATCAATTTAGTCATTGCGATTGGATTGCTGATTTATTTGGGCAGAGGCTTTTTGGGGGGAGCCTTGGCAAAACGACGAGAAGCCATTGAGATCGCTCTGGCTGACGCTGAAACCAATCAAAAACAAGCCGCCGCCGCTTTGGCCGCAGAACAAGAAAAATTAGCCCAAGCCCAAGCAGAAGCCAAACAGATTCTGGCTAATGCCCAAGGGAGTGCGGGTAAAGCAAAAGAGCAAATCCTAGCTGAGGCTCGTCAAGAGATTCAGCGCATCCGAGAGTCGGGTTCCCAGGATGCCACCGCTAGTCAAGAACGGGCGATCGCAGAACTTCGACAACGGGTAACGGCGATGGCTCTAGAAAAGTAGAAGCGGATTTAAGACATCAGCTCACGGATAACGAATCCGCCCAGCGGAAATTAATCGATCAAAGTATTGCCTTGTTAGGAGGCAACTCATGACACAAAGTACGGTCAGTTCTGCCATTGTGGAACCTTATGCCGAGGCATTAATGTCCGTGGCTCAAAGCCACAATCTGACCAATCAAATCGGTGAAGATGTCAGCTTTGTCCTCAGTTTGCTGCAAACGTCCTCAGATCTCAAAGATTTTCTGGTCAATCCCCTCACCCCTGTGGATGCCCAGAAAGCGGTGATGCGCCAATTAGCGGAGTCACGGGTGCAAAAGCAGTTCTTCAATTTTTTGCTGCTATTGATTGATCGCCGCCGCATCCTCTTTCTTGAAGGCATTTGCCAGCACTATCAGGCTTTACTCCGTAAATTAAATAACACGGTTTTAGCGGAAGTGACCGCCACCGTAGACCTGACAGATGAACAACGCCAAGCGATTACGAATAAAGTCAAGCAAATGAGTAACGCAGCTCAGGTTGAACTAGACACTAGGATTGACCCTGACCTCATTGGTGGTGTGATCATCAAGATTGGCTCTCAAGTTTTGGATGCTAGTATTCGCGGCCAACTGCGGCGGATGAATACCTCCATAACAAGTATCTCTTAAGGGGTGAGGATTCCCATTGGCTGAATCTTCATGCCCCTTGAGGTTGTTTGACCTTTACCCTACCCACATCACAAATCAGAGCAAAGTCCCATGGTAAGCATCAGACCCGACGAAATTAGCAATATTATTCGCCAACAAATCGAGCAATACGATCAACAGGTCAAAGTGGATAACGTTGGCACCGTCCTCCAAGTAGGGGATGGTATCGCCCGTGTCTACGGCTTAGAAAAAGCCATGGCCGGAGAACTTCTAGAATTTGAAGACGGCACCGTGGGCATCGCCCTCAACCTAGAAGAGGATAATGTCGGGGTCGTACTGATGGGGGATGGCCGCGATCTGCAAGAAGGCAGTACCGTCCGCTCTACGGGTAAAATTGCCCAGATTCCCGTCGGCGATGCCCTAGTGGGTCGGGTTCTGGATGCTTTGGCTCGTCCTATTGATGGTAAAGGCGAGATCAACACGACGGAAAACCGGCTGATTGAATCCCCAGCGCCGGGCATTATTCAACGCAAGTCCGTGTATGAGCCACTGCAAACGGGAATTACCGCGATTGATTCCATGGTTCCCATTGGCCGTGGTCAGCGAGAGCTGATTATTGGTGATCGCCAAACCGGTAAAACGGCGGTGGCTGTAGACACTATCCTCAACCAAAAGTCGGAAGAAGTGATTTGTGTCTATGTGGCCATCGGTCAGAAGGCTTCTACGGTAGCTCAAGTTGTGGAAGTCCTCCGAGAGCGTGGTGCCCTAGACTATACCGTTGTGGTGGCAGCCAATGCCAATGATCCGGCGACCCTACAGTATTTGGCTCCTTACACAGGGGCAGCCATCGCTGAGTTTTTTATGTACACAGGCAAGCATACTTTGGTGATCTACGATGATTTGTCCAAGCAAGCCCAAGCCTATCGCCAGATGTCTTTACTTCTGCGTCGTCCGCCTGGACGCGAAGCCTATCCAGGGGATGTCTTCTATTTGCACTCGCGCTTGTTAGAGCGAGCTGCCAAACTCAGCCCGGAATTGGGTGAAGGCAGTATGACCGCCTTGCCTATTGTGGAAACCCAAGCGGGGGATGTCTCCGCTTATATTCCTACCAATGTGATTTCCATTACTGATGGTCAGATCTTCTTGTCTTCTGACTTGTTTAATGCTGGTTTGCGTCCTGCCATTAATGCCGGGATTTCCGTATCCCGTGTCGGATCAGCCGCTCAGATTAAAGCCATGAAGCAAGTGGCAGGGAAATTAAAGCTGGAACTAGCCCAGTTTGCTGAATTGGAAGCCTTTGCCCAGTTTGCCTCTGATCTAGATCAGGCGACTCAGAACCAATTGGCGAGGGGGGCGCGCTTAAGGGAAATTCTCAAACAACCCCAATATTCTCCGTTGCCCGTGGAGGAACAAGTGGCCGTGATTTATGCGGGTACAAACGGTTATCTAGACGATATCCCCACAGATAAAGTCACTGAGTTTGTCAAAGGAATGCGGGATTATCTCAAATCCAATCACAGCAAGTATGGTGAGTTAGTCCGCAGCGAGAAAAAGCTGGGCGACGAAGCGGAAGGGATCTTAAAGTCAGCCATTGGTGATTATAAGAAATCCTTTATGGCTATAGCCTAGGAGGACGTCATGCCAAATCTGAAATCGATTCGCGATCGCATTTCCACGGTCAAGAATACTAAGAAAATCACCGAAGCCATGCGCCTAGTGGCAGCGGCCAAAGTTCGCCGTGCCCAAGAGCAGGTGATTGCTACTCGTCCCTTTGCCGATCGCTTGGCTCAAGTCCTCTACGGTCTGCAAGCCCGGTTGCGCTTTGAAGAAGTGGATTTACCTCTCTTGCGCGAACGCCAACTCAGCAAAGTCTGTCTGTTGGTGGTCACGGGGGATCGGGGTCTATGTGGGGCTTATAACAGCAGCGTGATCAAGCGAGCCGAGGAACGCTCCAAGGAGTTAAAAGCTAAGGGCATTGACTATACCTTTGTGCTGGTGGGTCGCAAAGCCATTCAGTATTTTCAGCGTCGAAATCAGCCCATTGCAGCCACCTATGGCGGCTTGGAGCAAATTCCGACTGCCGAGGAAGCCTCTAATATTGCCGATGAGCTGTTATCTCTGTACTTGTCGGAAACCGTGGATCATGTGGAGCTGATTTATACCCGATTTGTCTCTCTGGTCAGTTCCCAACCCGTGGTACAAACCCTATTACCCCTTGACCCTATGGGGTTAGCAGTCACAGAAGATGATGAAGTCTTCCGGTTGACGACGCGGGGGGGACAATTTCAGGTGGAGCGAGATCGCAGGCAGCGAGACACTCCCCCAGAGATGCCTTCTGACATGATCTTTGAGCAAAACCCCATCCAAATTTTGGATGCCCTGCTGCCCCTGTATCTGAATAATCAGTTGTTGCGGGCACTGCAAGAGTCGGCAGCCAGTGAATTGGCCGCTCGAATGACGGCAATGAACAACGCCAGTGATAATGCGTCTGAACTCATTGGCACGCTGACGTTGTCTTACAATAAGGCTCGTCAAGCCGCCATTACCCAAGAGTTGCTAGAGGTGGTAGGAGGCGCAGAAGCACTCAAGTAGTACCCATTGCTCTGACGTGGCTCCAGATCCTCTCCTAAGAGTGATTATGCAATTTGTCAAGCCATATAGAGGGCTTTTCTCTAACTCTTTAGTCCAAACTCAAGTTTTTTAGGGATACGAGAGTTCTCGCATCCCTTTTTCCTTATATCTCCGTTCTATGACCGTTCTCCCTCGGGTGGAATAAGGAGTGGGTCGCTAGTAGGATCCATTCAATTTCCGCCTTGATCATGTCCCTCTCCTATCCCATATAGAGCCTAAAAATTGTTTAGATTTACTTTAGATTCTCTCTACACGTAAGATATTGATCGATATCACAGGCAAGGTCAATCAAACTGGTTATCTTGAAAAAACACTGCTTAATTTTGGAAATCACTCACTCACAGATGTTTAGCCCTAAATTCTTCTTAAAAAGTCTGGCTGCAACCGCTGCACTGATGCTGGCTCCCCAAATCGCAGCGGCTTCTCCATCAGGAACTTGGTTGTCTCAACCTCAAATCCGGTTTCATGTCTCCAATCACACCCTGCCTGAGGTAATGGCCAAAATTAAGCAGCAGCAGTACACTGTGGTTTTTCTCGACTTTCGCAATGTACCGGACGATGTTCAACAAAAAGTCACGCAAGCGGCTCGCCAGCAGCAGCTCCAACCCATCGTTTGGATTCAATCGCCGCAATTGCGATCCCTAACCATACCCCAGCTATTACATGAAGCCCGCCACGGGGATGGTCTACAAGTCGATGATCATTTCTTTTCCCACTATTCTCAAGCAGAGTTTTCTCAACTGCGAGCAGCCTATACCAAACGCATTTACTGTAGCATTCAGCCGTTTCAGGCAAAGCAGGTGCCTGCTAGTGGTTGCAATCAACTGGATGTACAATGCTACACCACCAGTAGTCTGAGCAATTGCATGCAGTTAGCGGATCGGCTCAAGGCGGTAACGAGCTTGTCTGCTCAAGACACCTATCATCATCGCCAGCGATTGGGCGATCGCAAATTTAACGTGTTTTTGTGGCCCTACAGCAACGATTTCTTCAAGACCGTCAGCCAGAAATGACGACGAGCAGGCAGATTTCACTATCCCTCCTCAACGATCAGGCTAACCATTCTCCCCCTTCTCCTCTATATTCTCCATTTTTATTGATTAAAGATGGTTGAAAATATTTCTCTAAGGAGTGCCATACTGGGTTATCTACACGCCCATTTGGATGACAATCGCCTGAGATGCCTTGCACCCCTATTTTATGGAAGATTGATTAGAGGCGTCGATTTGAAACCCATGCAGGTGATTTTAAGTGGTTACTACGGCTTTGGCAATGGCGGCGATGAAGCCCTATTGGCAACCCTGCTGCAAATGCTGCCAGCCCATGTGTCGCCCTTGGTATTGTCTGCCAATCCCCAGGCAACCACCCGTCAGTATCAGGTGAAAACCTGCGATCGCAACGATTCAATCCGCGTTTTCCAAGCCATCCGCCAATCCCAAGCTTTTATTTGGGGTGGGGGCAGTCTGATTCAAGATGCCACCAGTGCCTTCAGTCCGGTTTATTATATTGGCCTGATGGGATTGGCCCAAGGGCTAGGATTAAAGACCATTGCTTGGGCGCAGGGCATCGGCCCATTGCAGCACCGCAGGAATCAATGGCTAGCGCGGCGAGCCTTTCGCGGCTGTACGGCCATTAGCGTTCGCGATCCAGCTTCCGCCGAGTGGGTCAGCCGTTGGCAAGTCCCCCACCACATGGCCCCGGATCCCGTCTGGAGTTTAACGGCCACCCCTGTGCCTTGGGTTCAGGAACTCCCCTCGCCCAAAGTGGCCTTGGTATTGCGATCGCATCCGCAACTCACTCCCCCGCGTCTGGAGAATCTGACCACGGCCATCACTGCTTTTCAGGCGCAGACCCAAACCCACCTGTTGCTAATTCCCTTCCAAGCCACCCAGGATGCGGAGATTGCCAAGAGGATCCGTACTCGCCTGCCTAAGCAGAGTTCCTTGGTTTCCCTCACCAACCCTAGGCAACTCAAAGGAGTCTTTGCAGCGGTAGATATGACCATTGCCATGCGCTTACATGGGTTGATTATGGCGGCGGCAGCGGGCAACCGTTGTTTTGCGCTCAGTTACGACCCCAAGGTCCGCGAATTTATGACTGCCCACCACTGTCCCGGTTGGGATTTAGACCAGATTCCCGATGATCCACAGGTCATTTGCCAACAGTGGTTAGACCATTATCACCAGGGGCAGGGCTTGTCAGAGGATGAGATTGGCGATCTCACCCGTCAAGCCTTGATCCACCAACAGGTTTTGCAGAAGGTGCTATCTTGAACAGAATCGGACGCCCAAGCCCTTCAATGACCGGGTATACATCTGTTCAGATTTGAGATGTGGCTACACCGAAGATAGGGGTGTCGAGATAGCTCAAGTTAATTCCATTGAATGGGTTCTGGTGCAGATGATACCGAAAGACTTTCTCAGCGTAAATCAGAACTTATCCCTCTTTTAAGAAATTTTCTGATTGATTATCATGTGAATATACCCATATTCATGATTTTCTGGCGTAATGACAGTAAGAAAACTGACAAAAGATCACAATATTCCTCATCAAGAATCTATTAAAGACCAATTACTAGAAATGGTTCTTGATGCCCTTATGGACTTGCCAGCCTATAGACTTAAAGGCAAATACAAGGATACATTTGAAAAGTATTGTTACTTAGAGCTTCATAAAAGAACTTTGTCACATTCCATTAAAAAAACTACTGAACGAAATGGCAATGATATTACTCCGTTTTTACCTATTTCAGAGTTGTATAAACAACCCAATTCACTAGAAAGATGGATATTTTCTATTGAATCATTACCTGATCACGACAAGAACACAGGTTGGATTACCCTTATATTTTTTGGTTGTGCATTTCTAATCAAAGTAGATAATCCCTGGTTGCAACTACTTGGTGGCCTTTCTTTATTTGTTTCTTACTTTTCCTTTTTAATCCTCTCATTTCGATTTTTCTTTTGGCACAAACAAAATATTGATCTAACTTTTTCAATAATTAATGGGATCTTGCGAAATATTTATGAATATACCAATTATGTTGATAACATCAATCAAAAAAATGTTTTTGACAAAGCTTCCATGATTTCTGAAAGCCTTATAGAGGATGAAATTGCAAGTTTAGATTATCGTCAGAAGAAAGTTAATCTTTTTCATATGTTGTTTTCTTTTTTTTGTTGTATTGTTATTACAATATTTTTGGGAGATATGTTAATTATTTTTATTAAAAATGCTGCAAATGTATTGACAATAGCCGATTATGAAATCATAAAAAAACTTAATAAGGAAAATTTTTCTTTGCTTTTTCTATTCCCGATAGGAGTAGCTCTTTCAAGAGATATCCTTGCTTCAGCTTTACAAGAAAGACATTTGCTTCTCAGACAGTCGTTAGCAATATTGAAGAGCCACATTGAGGATCGAAAATTGTCCATTTTGAACGAAGATAGCACCTGCATCGCATCTGAAAAACGGCGCTCTCCCCCTGAATCTATTGCTGGTAAGGGTAAGACATTAGGTGATATTGTCAGCCCTATCGTCTCAGAAGAAGACTGGGAATGTCTGAAGTAATTGTCTTGGATACTCACATCTAGTTCTGGTGGATAAACCAAGAATTTGAGAGATTTCCACCCACATTCCGCTGTTTGGAGAGAGGATTCAGGAATTAGGATGAAGTGAGCCGAAAGCGATTCAACGAGGAGGTTGTTATCCATTCAGAACTGGTCGTTCAAAATGTAGATCACCTTGGCATCGTCG
>JAAUOM010000139.1 GCA_012034865.1 Acaryochloris sp. CRU_2_0
GTTGAGGGCAAAGGCTTCATTTGTCCGATCGCCCACTGCACGATAGATAGACAGCGCTTTGTCGTAGTACTCCAGAGCTTTCTGTTTCTCCCCTAAACCAGAGTAAACATTACCAATACCATTGAGGGTAAAGGCTTCACCCTCACGATTCCCCACTGCCCGACTGATAGGCAGAGATTGATTCAAATACGCCAGGGCTTTCTGATTCTGTCCTAATTTAGAGTAAACCTTACCAATATTGCTGAGGGTAGTGGCTTCACCTTCACGATCTCCCACGGCTTGACGGATAAGCAGCGCTTGATTGTAGTAGTCCAGAGCTTTCTGTTTCTCCCCTAAGTCATCATAAACATTACCAATATTGTTGAGGGTAGCGGCTTCTCCACGGCGATCTTTTACAACTCGATAAAGTTCAAGAGCCTTCTGGAATCTGCTCAAAGCTTCTGTAGGCTGAGATTGTCTATATAACTGCACTCCTTCCTCCAACAGACGTTCTGCTTCTGCTTGACGAGAATCTCCCTTTGTTGTTTGACCCAGCGCACTAGAAGACACAAAAGGTTGTAGCTCAAGACTAGGCAATCCTGCGAGGGACAACAACACAATCGTAGTTGTCAGACTCAGCAAACGTAGAGATGGGTGCATAGTGAGGAGAAGCCCAAGATAGATCTGTTGAGGGGTATTATATCTTGATAAAATCCAGTGAACGAAAAAGATATCAGAAAATGTAACGGATTTACACGCATAGTTCAGGGAGTTGAAGTTGGCGAAACTAGAGACAAATCAACCGTCAACGCAAAATCTTCCGCCCCATTTGAACTAGAAGCCACTACCAATCCATAATATCCCTCCTCCGTCAACCTTCCAGACCAAGACTCAGAAGTAGACCCCTCAAGCAAAACCTCCCCCTTAGGTGAGATCAGTGACCATTGGACAGAAGTAGGCGCTTCAAAATAAAAATCAGCATTTCGGTTAGAGTTAAGGGGAATAATTAATACTCTGCCAACGTCAGAATCTACCTTAGATTGAAATTCTATAAACCTTTTCTTGTCATAGAGATTAGAACGAGAATCAGTAGCGAAACTGGTTTCTAAATCATCATCAATTCTCAAAAAATCATGTACATTTCCCTGACGAATCTTCTCCATTATCTCGGAGGCAAATGCAAACCAAACCTGCTCTAGCCGAGTACCGTTGACCGAACTCAGTTCAATATCAGAGAATAAATTATAAAACCTTGCATCCGTCAGTACCCGTAACGTAGGGTAGCTCATATCAAGCTTCAGCAATTCAGCTTTCCAGTCTTGTCGCGTTGGTTCCCAATCTTGTCCCATCAACCTTCTGGCATTTGGACTCAGCACCTCCAAACGGTCTAGCCAGATTGCCGCCACCCGATCCCATTCTTCCCTTAGAGCTGCATCTCCAGGTGCCCTAGTCAGACTTTTACCTTGTAAATCTGATCGCCCTTCATAAAACAACTCATCAATCAATTGATTAAAAACGCTTGATTTATGCCCAAACTGCTCCTGGCTGAATCGAGCTTTGCCTTGCGCTGAATTTCCTCCGCAGAAAACTGCTGAAAAGGTTCTTGTGTCGGTGGCGGAGGTAGTGGATCATCAATCCTAGGACCAGAAATTTGAGATAGCTGCGGTATCCCCCAAAGACCCAAGGCGATCACCCCAAAGGCAACACCCGTTCCAATTAAGCTACCCAACAGACAACCCCACGGCCACCCAGATTTTGAAGCCTGCTGCACGACACCATAAGGCGGTGTAGAACTCTTTGCCACGGGCACAACGACCTGAGTCGCTATCATGGATGAAACCCCAGGTTGCCCAGGCATAGCAGGTGAACCGCTACTGCCGATCAAGCTAAGAGCCGCTAAAACCGCCTCCGCAGACTGAAAGCGATCCCTCGGCTTAATCTCTAGCATCCGTTCTAGCACCTGAGCTAACCCCGGACTTAGATGAGTATACCGCTGCCATTGCAATGACAACGTACTTGGATCGCGGAGCAATTGAGGCTCCTGCCCGGTCAGTAGTACTAGCGTCGTCATCGCTAACCCATATAGGTCACTACTGGGCGACACAACCCCCTGTTGCATTTGCTCACTAGGAGCATAGCCCACCTTCCCCAGCACTGTAGTGGCCAAACCCGAATCCCTAGTGACCTGGGACAAAATTGTGAGCATCACCAACTTAACCCCGCCAAAATCAATTAGTACAGGTAAGCCATCTTGCTCCCGTAAGATGAGGTTATCGGGGGAAATATCGCGGTGAATGACATTACAAGAATGCAAATAGGTCAAAACAGGCAAAACCCCCCACAGCAATTGCAGCGCCTCCACTTCAGAAAAAAGCTGACCCGCTTGGGTTCGCCCTTGCAGTAAATCACGATAGCTGATGCCTTTCACATAATCCTGTACCAGCAGTAGATAATAATGTCCGTTCACATGGGTTCGCAGAAACTCACGAAACTTTGGAATCTGAGGGTGTTCCAACCGATACAAAACCCCTGCTTCCTGTTCAAATAGCGCTTGGGCTTTTTGAACTTCTGCTTCATTCTGGAGCTGCGGTGCAAATTCCTTGAGCACACAACATTCATTAAATCGATTTTGGTCTTCGGCCAGATAGGTGCGGCCAAAACCACCTCTACCCATTAACTGAAGAACTTTGTAGCGATTGGCAATCAGCAATCCAGGCGTAAGGGTTATCGCTTGATGGGAAGAATGTTCAGGGAAGTTATACATTACTTGAAAGCAGAGAAGCCCATCGAAAAATTTTATATACAAGAATAATATGATGTTGCTCAACCCGATGCAAGACCAAGAAAAATCCTTGCACGAACCAAAATAGGGAAAGAGCGATCTCACCTCGATCCTCACAAAAGTGCGATCACTCTTTCCATTTCCTAGGCACCTTAATAGAAGGTGAAGCTAGTTAACTTACAAATATTGACCTTGTACTTTTCTACTCGTTCGCCATCAGCAAAGACTCCTCGCAGGTCATAAATACAAGTGGTGCGACCATCATTGATGTTAATCCGAGAGCTATAACCTGAATACAACACATCCGAACCCAAGATATCATTCTCCCAGTCGTCTAAACCGCTTGGAGAAGCCTGAAATTTGGTCATGGCAACACCTGTTTCATTCCGAAGTAGAAACCTGACATCTTCAGCTTTAGCAGACAAGGCAGCACTGGATACTAAGGGCAGAGAGAGTACAGTGGCGGCAGCAAGCTTAAAAATATTGTTCATCTTCATTCTCCTAATGTTCAGCATTGAGATTGGTGGTTGAAGGTTTCTTTCCCCTTCTGCTTGTCAATCGGGCTGACATTTGAAAGTTATGCAGGGTTCGTCTAAATCGAACTCCAGCAAGCTTTATAGTGGCTCAACCCTTCTTTCACGCTCCAGAAAGAGAGGGTTCAATTTCTGTAACCAGATTGAGAGCCGTTCAATATCAGTGCTGCTCTGACTCCAAGATTGAGATGCTATCGCTGGTCGTTTCACTTTGAGAAAAAAGATGTCAAGACAGATGCATAATTTTTCGGACTAAACCCAACTCAAAGATATCGACCAATGTTGAATTGAAAATTGACCTATTTTCTGCTGATTTAACCCATATATATACTACTGAGTCCTATGGCACCCTCTTTGTGTATCAATCCAACCTGTCAACACATGAACTCTGACCACGATCTGTTTTGTAGCAAGTGTCAGTCAGAATTATTAATTGAAGGACAATATCGTGCGATTAAATTATTAGGTGGCAAAGGTTTGTATTGCGACACCTACGAAATTATTGATTTAGAACAGGGCATTCATAAAGTCCTGAAACTGCTGAAAGAGAACGATCCTAAACTTATTGAACTCTTTAATCGGGAGTTTGAGGCGCTTCACACATCAAACCATCCTGGCATCCCTCGCTCTGAAGTTCGGTTTGAGTTTCCGATGAAAGATGGCAGCACACCAGCCTTATGTCTGGTGATGCAAAAAATAGAAGGGATGAATCTAGAGGATGTAATCGAACAAAAGGGATCTCCCATTAGCCAAAACGTTGCCATCAAATGGATGCAACAGCTCACCTTGATCATCCAAGAGATTCATAGCCACAATCTATTTCATCGAGATATTAAACCCCCCAACATTATGTTACAGAACGATGGTCGTCTCGTCTTGATTGATTTTGGCGCAGTGGGACTAATCTCGAATGTCAGCTCACATCCTAGGGGAACCGTCATCTATACCCAAAATTACGCAGCACCCGAACAACTTCAAGGCAGTGCAGTTCCACAGTCTGATTTCTTCTCTCTGGGTCGCACGTTTGTACATCTGTTAACGGGTCATGCGATCTCTACGCTCAAGACAGGTTCATCCAACCTGATAGTCACTGGTGAGACTTCTCAACCCTTGCAATGGCATCAATATGCCTCTCATCTTTCTCCTGCGTTGATTGCGTTGCTTGACAATTTAATGGCTGAGAGAGTTGAGCACCGCCCTGCTCATCCAACAGAAATCTTGCGTCGCCTTGCCGCAATTGAGGAATCATCCCGTAACGAAATCCATGATCAAATAGCTCCCACAGAGATTGTGACTCCACTCTCTGAAAGGCACAGTAGGAGCGATACTGACTTACCAGTAGTCTCTACCCCCCCAACTGAGATTATCATTCCATTCTCGGACCCCCGATACCAAATCAATCCTACTGAACCTATTCAGCCTCGTTCTAGGCTGCCTATCAAGTTGGGACTGTTAGCAGCGGTTTTATCAATAGGTGGGCTACTGGTCTATGGAATCAATAGCCTAACACTCAAACCTAGTCCTACCGGAGGATCACAGCAACCGTCACCACCACCTGTTGCACAGCAATGCAGCTCAACTCAATTGGTTAAGCAATCGGGTAAAAACCTATTTGGGGTGATTGAGATTGGCAGTTCAGGGGTCAAGGGGGAAGTCGTCCAGGAGCTGAACGCACCCAACTCAGCAGGACATACGTTAGAACCCCGTGAAGAAGATATTGAAGCTAAAGATGTAAATCCGATTAATCCAAATGCCAAACAACAGACCGTTCAAGCTGTTAAGGATATGTTTCTGGACATTCAGCAGCGTTTTGGCATTCCTTGTGAACACATCGTCATTTATGGCAGCAGTGGTTTTGCCACAAAAACAGATCTGGCCTATCGAGATAGCCTCATTGGGGACATTCAAACGACAATAGGTCGAGCAGTAGAAGTCATTTCCCCTGAGCAGGAAGCGACTTATGTATTTAGTGCCATTGTGCCCCCGCATCGTTTAGATCAAGTCTTGATGCTGGATATTGGTTCGGGGAATACAAAAGGCGCATTCCAAAATGCGAATGGTAGTGCCCAGTCACCGGGTACGTTTTCCTTCCCGTGGGGAACTAAAACCTTCACAGAGGAGGTAGATCGAATACGGGGATCTCAAGATTTTGTAACAGCGTTAACTCGCCTTAGAGAACAGATATTACCGGATTTCCGCCAGAGAACACGACTGCTGCCCATCTTGGCGAGCAAACCAAGGGTTTATCTGACGGGGGGGATTGTGTGGTCTCTGGCTACCCTGGTGCGTCCCTGTCAACCAGAGCAGGTTATTGCCAAAGAAGCAGAATTATCGTCCGAGTTTGTGAGACTCTATCCTGAAGATTTGACTACTTTTTATAACAATGTCACGCGGGATCAAAAAACCTTATTTGAACCGGATCTCTCTCAATGTACTGAAGAACAAAGAGTGCGTGTCAAAAAAGATATCGCTAAGATTCGGAATGAAGTCTTTACCACTGAGGAGCTGACAGGCGGTGCTGAGCTGTTGCGGGTGCTTTCTTCTTCGCTGAAATTTGTGGACAAAGATGCTATTTTCTTTTCTCGCTATGCTTTTGAAGCACTCCCCATTGGGTTTCTGAAGGAAAAAATCGACAGTGCAGAAGAGGCGAAGGGTTGATTGGGCTGGTTCGCACATCCATTTATATTTTCCAGGAGACTTTAATGAATCAAGGTAAACGCATTCTGAAAAAACAGGCTCAACTCTATCCATGCTGCTGATTGGAAGTGCCTTGAGCTATGGTTATGGTTGGCTCCAAAGAGCAGATTCGGCCAATCCATCGGCTCTTCCACCTGCCCCCAGCGATCGCGGCAACTTCAACAGCTCCGCGATCGCCCCTGACTCCCAATTTTGTGGTATCAGTGGTGAATGCCATGAGCGGGGCAGTGGTGAAGATTGAAGTGCATCAGGAACGCTCTAGTTGTGGTTTCTAGGAGGGGACGGGTTCAGGGTTTATTTTTGATGGATATGTGATGATGAATGCCCAAACCTATAGCGCTCTATCTACCCATCGCCAACCATGACTACCCCCTTCGAGAGCTTATACACCTTACCGTTGTTGGATGAGAAGCAACAGGGACACCTTACCATTCGTTGGGTGCCTGATGCCAAACTGTATCGGAATATCCAGATGCTCCTGAAACAAACTCCCCAGACGACTGAAGCAGAGCTGGTTCGACTGTTTCTGACGACACTCAAACAGGAACCTGGTGATATCTACAGCCCAAAACACCTGACTGCTTTCACAGCAAGATTCACCCAGCAAGTGGTCTTGCGGGTGAAAGCCGAGCTGCAAGCCCTTAATCGCTGCTGCGATGATGCAAATACTTTTTCCCAAGATCTCTTTCAGCTCTCGATTGAGGAAGCACTGCAACCCGTCGAGTTTTATAAAAACTTTGATCTGGAGCGATCTGAGAATGCTTACTGGTTTCCTAGCTTAAAAAGTTATATTTGTCGGCGTATGGAAGGCTTACTTTGCGACAAAATTAGAACTCAGGAAGGGATGAAAACCTACAAACGGACTGATCTAGGACTAGCGGCTCGATCCACTCGGAAACGGATGGTTGAAGCTTTACAGTTTGTCGGTTTTAGAGAACCCTTGTTGTCCCAGTATCAACTGCTTTGGCAATGTTTTCAAGAGCTTCGCAGCGGTCAACCCGATAGGGAAGACTCATCAAGCCTTCCAGGCCACCCATCCCAGCAGCTTGCTCTTGCAGCCGATCCCTTCCAACCCATTACTGATCGCTATAATCAACTCCGGCTGCAATTGCCCCTGGCCTCTGAACTGAATCCGGCGCTCACTGGCACCGTCGTTGAGCAGCAGTTGAAACAAATCGGCAATGCCATTCGCCGCTATGTGGATAGACCCAAAGAATCCCTAGATGTCTCTGCCTTCTTTCGACCGGAAGATAATTCAGCTTCCAGACTCGATCAGCTTGTGGATACAACGACGCTTCAGGAAGGAGAATTGCTCACCTCTTATGAAATTCAACAGGAAGCTAAAGCCGTCAAGCAATTTCTGGAGGATCTGTTCAATGGTCTGGACACTGAAGCAGATCGAATGCTAATTTTGCTTCATGGAATAGAGCTGGTTCAGACTCAGGTTGGCATTGAGCTTGAGAAAAATCAATCGACGGTGGGTCGCAATTATAAAAAACTATTATCACACCTGCTAGCGCAACTTGGACAATGGGCGATTCAGCAGGAAGGAATACCCCTGGATTCAGAAATCTTAAGCGCGATGAAAGCTGACTTGATCGAACAACTGGATGCCTATTATTTCGCTGTCATCGACGCCTATTTTAGACTTCGCCTCAAGGCGCTTCCTAGTACCAGTCAAGAGCTGCTACGGCTACATTACCTGTGCAAGTTGAATCTCCAGCATATTGCCCAAACCCTGGCATTTCCTAGCGCACAGTTTGAAGAGACGCTATCGAGAACCACGCGATCGCTCCAGCAGGGCGTGGGGGTGTTAATTGAACAGCGGATTCAACAGCCCCTAAAACCGCAAGGTCCCGCCCAAACTCAGCTAGCAACTTTAACTGAGACCTGGCTAACGACAGTCCCTGACATCATTTCTCTGTGAGACAACGGAACCTAACCATGAACTTAGCTTGGCAAGATCTAAACACCGTTTTTCCCAACCAGCTTTGGATTCCTTTGAGCGAGGAAGACATTCCAGGGGTGACGACGCAGCCCAATGCCTATTCCAATGCAGCCGCCCATCGCGTCGCCCGTTTGAATCATGGATGTTTGCAGGCATTGATCCAGTGGCTCAATGCCCATCTGGATCTGGCTCAGCCACCCAGGATCTGGCCAGGTGCAGCAGCATTGCCCAGCCTGTGGGAAATGGTGACGGGGACTGCAATTACCTTGGGCAATCAGCGCTTGGTCTTGATTCCTAGCGATGCCCTGGATACCGAAGAGTTCTGCGTACCCCAAGAGTGGGTTGATATTCCCCAATGGGCGGCTGATTATTACTTGGGGATTCAAGTAGATGTCGAACAAGGTGAACTGCACTGTTGGGGCTATACCTCCCATCGCACCCTCAAAACCCAGAGTCACTATGATCCGATTTACCACACGTATGCCCTGGAACACAAAGCGATGATCCCCGATCTGGATCTTTTATGGGTGGCTCAGGATCTGGATTTGAAAGAAAAAGCACCCCTACCGCCGCTGCCGCAGCTCACTTCCATTGAAGCAGACCATTTTCTCACTCAACTCAGTCAGCCATCCCCCTATTCACCCCGATTAGACCTTGCCTTTACCCATTGGGCGGCACTCTTAGCTAACGATGACTGGCGACAGCAACTCTATCAAGCCCGGTTACAACACAGGGCGGGGGTCACATCTGGGGATGTAGCAATCCCACCCATGGCTCATGCACCTTTGCCAACGCTCAGAGATACGGTGATCAATACTGCTGTGTGGCTCCAAGATCAACTAGATCAAGTTGCCCAGAATCTCTCCTGGGTGCTGCTGCCTGCCTTTGCCCCAGAACCTGTGGGTCTGCGATCGCAAACCCCAGAATTAGACGCGATTCTTGCTCAGCTCCAACACAAGAGTGTGGCTATTCCCCGCACCGCCAGGAGTGCGTATCATAATTTACAAGTGGGCGCAAACCAACTCAGGCTTTATGCCGTGACTTGGCCAAGGATCTCTACCGAAGCTATCCCTGAATGGTTCTTACTGCTCATTTTATTGGGTCAGCCCAACCATCGTCTGACTCCCGGCACCAAACTGCGGATTCGGGATGCCACTGGGATTTTAATCGAGCGGGAGTTACACACTCGTTCTATTCACCAATACATCTACGGCGGCGTCAGTGGCACCTGGAGCGAAACCTTTGGTGTTACCATTACCCTGGCGGATGGAGCTTCCTTGACTTTACCTGAATTTGCCTTTAACCCTGCGATATGATGAGTTCTGCTTGTACCTTTCACTTAGAAATCCAGGGGGTTCAGGACAATTGCCTGGTTAAGCTGTCCTGGGGTAGTGGGTTGCAACTCAAAGCCACATTGAGTTATCCACACAGGCTAATTCGTCTGTACCAGGACTGGCAGCGGGCCTATTTAAGCTTTTATAGTGTGGCCATGCGGGGCAAGGTGGAAATTAGTGGCACCTCAGTCCTGACCGAAGTGGATTGGCGGATCAAGCTGGTGCAAGCAGAGGCCGCTTTACTGTCCGAGTTCCACCAATGGCTCCGTAGTGCTGAATTGTATGAAATTCGAGGGGCGATCGCACGGGCTGCTAAACAGTTCGGTCCTTTAGAGGGTTCCGCCCTTGGCTGTCAGTGGGTGGATGTCTTTCTTAACTGCGATCCACCAGAGCTAGACTATCTTCCCTGGGAAACCTGGGAAATTGGCATAGAACTAGGGATAGGTTCCGTCGTGCGGGTTGTGCGTGCGCCTGCCAATATTCGCCATGAACCGATGCAACCGCGCCAAGGCCGTCCCCGGATTCTCGCCATTCTCGGCGACGATACTGGACTGGATTTTCGTGAAGAACTCGAAGCGCTTGAAAAACAGCTTAAACCCTTGGCTGAGCTAGTTTACATTGGTTGGGGTATCACCAGTACCACGCCGAGTGAGCTGAAGACGCAGATTCTAGATGCACTCGTATCCGAAATTGGGCTGGGATTGTGTTGCTTTTTTTTGGACACAGCGTATGAAGCCTCGTTGACGGG
>JAAUOM010000140.1 GCA_012034865.1 Acaryochloris sp. CRU_2_0
CGTCAGATCGGTGGCGTATGTTCGATTAGACATAGTCCCAGTCCCACGCAACTTATAATGTCACGCTAAAGCTGCAGGGACAAGGATCGAGTGCATTTTTATCTTTACTTTATAAACAGCCTCTTACCCTTATTAGGCTTATCTTGAGGCTTGCCAAGTTGTGAAATAGTTGTATTTAATTTTTCTATATCGGCATAAACAGAAGGTTGGAATGCTAGCTCATAAATGAGTAAAGAAACTAGTAGACTAGCTGATATTTTGTGTGCACTATTCATATATATTTTCCCAAAGCATTAATTGAGGTTTCCTGATCGAGATACAGGTTAGTTCCCAAAAAGATACAAGAGCGAAACTAGGGACAGCCTGAAGGTTTTGTTCCAGAAGAGAAAGTAATGCGTTGATTTGCTGAACTATACGCTGAATCCCAAGCTGAAATTTTCTTGTTGTTACCATCAATGACGGTGTTTCCCCATTTTCCCCAAGTCTTGCTTGGAGTAAGAATGTATAAACTATCTGCATATGTTCCACTGCGATAGTTTGAGCAACCATTATTAGTTTCGATGCCAACTTGTGCGTAAGGAAAACTACTTTTAGGAGAATCAAAGCTACCTGCATAAGTATTATTCAAATAGAAATCCCACGTATAGGAGCTTCCGTTTGCTTGCCCAACGTTAATTTGGAAGATCTTGGAACCCGTTGACCCGCTGGTGCTGATAAATTTTCTTTGATAGACTGGATTGCCATTGACAATCTTTTGGCGAGCATAAAATTCTCCGGCCCAATATGTGGTTGCTGAGATTCCATCTGGTGCAGTATACCCGGGAGCATGTCACCTTTGCGATGAGTAAAAATACTCAAGGAATGGATTGCTGGAAAAATCAGACGGTATCAGCGAGAATCAGAGCAATCTACGTCTTGGATACCGTCATGACTCCAGAGCAAGACCAAGCCCTCAAAACTCATCTCCAAGCTATTGCGCAGATTCTATATGACGAGAGCGACCCAACTACCATGAAAACGTTGGAAGGGATTGAAATGACCGTTAGGCAGCAGATTCAAACCCATGTCAGTCCAGAACTTGGGAGTTTTTTATCCAAACAATCACAGGCACGCAAGCAGGCAAATTCAGAACCCTAAGAAGTACATTAGGGGAGCTAGAAATTACGACCCGACAAGCAGCGAAACTGAACGTGTTGCCCCACCGTCAGTTGAGTCCTCACTTAGAGAACTGTTGTTTGCGTCTGAGTGCCACAGTCTCCTACGAGCAAGCCGAACAAGATATTGCTTACCTGACAGGAATCCGTGTGCCTGGAAAAACTCAACAGCGCTTAGTTCATCGTCAGAGCTTTGATTTGCCTAATGTTGAACAACCGATTGAGGAATTGAGCGTCGATGGGGGCAAAGTTAAGCTGAGAACGCCTTTAGGAGAGCAGTGTCAATGGAAAGATTATAAAGCGATTGCGACAGACCAAGGAATGCTGGCTAACTTCCGAAACAATGCTCAGTTAATCGATTGGGTCAATGAACAAACCCTTGCACAACCTGTCACCTGTTTAGGGGATGGCCATGATGGGATCTGGAACATCATCGGCCAAATTGCGAGCGCTCCGCAACGACGAGAAATTTTAGACTGGTATCATCTGGTGGAGAATCTCCATAAAGTAGGCGGTTCCATCAAACGGCTCAATCAAGCAGAGGCACTGTTGTGGAAAGGTCAAGTTGACGCAACAATTACGGTATTTGACAACTGCCACAAGAAGCAAGCGAAAAACTTTTGTCAGTACCTGCGCCAACATCGACATCGCATTGTTAATTACGACTACTTTCAGGCTGAAGGGCTGTGTTCTATTGGTTCAGGTGCCGTTGAGTCAGCCATCAAACAAATTGGGCGTCGAGTTCAACTCTCAGGCGCGCAATGGAATGCCGAGAATGTTCCTCAAGTGTTGACCCATCGCTGTGCCTATCTCAATAGATTAATTGGTTCACCACTACCCATGTGTTAAGTACAATTACTTGTCGCAAAGGTGACATGCTCCCGTATACCCTTTAACACTTCCAGTTTCCACCCAGTTGCCAGACGCATCTAATAACCACATTTCTTTCGTAACGAAAATAATCTTATTTGGATCAGTTGAAGGCGGAGACAAATCCGCTTGACCATTGACAGATTGAAAATACCCACCTACGTTTGTTTGATTATACTGCTGTTTCGCATACGCATTCTGTGCGTACGAAGCTCCTGCATTTATGCACTGGCTAAACGTAAAGGCACTAACTCGGGCGTAAGCAAAGAGTCGGGGATGCATAGGCCAAGGAAAAACGGGTCAAGGACAATAGATCCTGTACCCGAATCAAAAATCTATCATGACCTTACCATCGCCATTGCCAGCCGTGCTAGCCCATAACGAATTTCAAGAGCAGGCCGAAGCCCTCAAAGTAGCAACCAGTCTGAGTCAGATGGTCTATATTGCTGTGCAAATGGGGTTATTTTTAGCCCGATGGCTGCTCAAAGATGAACTATCAAAGCGAGCGCACAAGCCAGTTGTATGGTCAAGGTGTGCCACTTGCGGAACACGCTTGCACTCGAAGGGATGGGAATCTCGTCAGATGCAGACGCTGGTGGGAGAGATTGACTGAAAGCGACGGATTGGGCGTTGCCCGAAAGGTTGTCCAGGCAGTCTAACGGCTCCGCTGGATCAATCCATTGGTATTGCCCCCTATCAGCACAGCAGTGAAGAACTGGTAGGTTTGGGCTGCTTGTTGAGTCTATTCATGCCCTATGAACTGGCCAGTTGGATGCTGGGTCAGTGGAGTGGGCTATCAGTCAGCTCATCAAGTTTATGGACCTGGGTGCAACTGATGGGTAACAAAGCTCAGCAGGATTTAGAGACGCAACTTGAAGCTCAGGCATCAGGAGTACAGATTCCTTATGAATCAATATCATCGGTTTGGGCTGCTCTGCCTTTGGCAATTGCCGCCGATGGCGTGATGGTGCCTTTTCGCCCTACTCCGAAAACAACAAAGGGGAAAATTCAGTGGCGCGAAGTCAAAGTTGCCATCCTAGCGCGTCTGGGCACACGGGTCACTCAAGCTAAAAAAGTCGTCCCCCAATTGCTGCGTCGAAGACTGGTTGCGAGGTTGGGGGATATCGACCAATTCATACCCTTGCTCCAACTTGAAGCCCACAAGCAAGACTTTGAATCTGCCCCAACACTCATCTGGCTCAGTGACGGGGGGCGGGGCTTTTGGCGAGTCTATCGCACTTTGTTCTCCCATTGTGCGGTGGCACCCCTGGATTTCTTCCATGCAGCAGGTCAACTCGCACGGGCCACCCAGGCGATGTTTGGCGATTCTCGTTCTGCTCAAGCCCAAGGCTGGTTTCGTCGGTGGCGACACCCATTGCGACATGGCCAACATCTACAAGTGTTGTGTGCTTTGACAGTGTTGATTCACTCCCAATTATTCACGAGTAAGTCTTTCACTACTTTGCTTCAGGTTCAGGCTTATTTCCAACGCCATCACCGACATATCCGCTATCGGCACTTTGAACAACAACAGATTCCCTTGGGTTCGGGAATGGTCGAAAGTGCCTGCAAGTGCCTGGTTCAGCAGCGGTTTAAGGGCGTTGGTATGCGATGGAGTGAGGACGGATTCAATCATCTACTCATCCTGCGGGTGGCCTGGGTCAATGAACGGTTTGACTCCCTATTCCCTGATGTCACCATTCCGAAAACTATGGCATCCCCGATCCGTTAGATACGCCCGTGGTTCTCTCTATTTCCTGATTTTACTGTCCAAGATCAGGGGGTCACTTCATAGCGATAGCTTCAGGATTTGCTAATTCTAGGAGTAATTCGTCTGACAGCTTAGCCGCGATCGCATACTGGGCAGTACCACTGGCTTTGGATATTTTTCTGACTAAGCCCTCCCTTTCTTTTTAGTAAGTAGCGTCACTGTTTTTCGGTATATCAAGTGTAATTAGTAGTGATTTCGAATCTTTATTGATCCTATAATTCACTCATACCAATTCTCAGATAGAATGCACTAAATTAAATACCTAGAATGCTTATAATGAAAGGATATTTGCAATGCGTACTCATCAAGAAGGGAAAAATACTTTAGGTGAGTTTTATTGCCATAATGGTCATTATGGCAACCAAGCCGATGTTGTTTTTCTGAATTGCAGCGCGAAGGATGCAGGAGTAACTCAAGTTTTTTCCCTTGACTGCTTGCTGAGATCCTGTTCAAGCTATACTGAGCCTACAAAATCGATGATCTGAAGAATGGATTGTTCCCCACGAGGTTATTCTGGTTTAGATCGTTCTTAAACGAGTACGGTTATCTTCCTCCCTGGGTAAACTTAGTAATCTTTAGACTGATATAAAGAAAATGATATTGAGTAAAGTTGGGTGCCTGATGGTTTTGAGTACAATCCAAACACTGGAAGTTGAAGCCGTTGAAATGCTGTTGCGGATGGGAGTGCTAATTGGTCTGATTTTAATAATCGCCTTTTTCGTAGCGGCGGAACTGTCTTTAGTGGCTGCCTCGCGGGTTCAGATTAGCCAACTGGCTCAACAGAAAGAGCATCCTGGTCAAGCCAAGAAGGCTCTGTTGGTTCAGGCAGCCCAAAAGGATTTGCAGCATTATCTGTCGGTGACCCAAACGGGAACGACTGGGGGAAGTTTGCTCTTGGGCTGGTTAGGTGAAGATGCCACCGTTCATTGGATTGAACCTTGGGTGAGTTGGTTGCCGATCCAGCACTTGCCAGAGATCGTCACAGCTCATTTGATTGCGATCGTAATTGCCTTTTCCCTGGTGACCTACATCGAAATTTTATTAGGAGAGCTAATCCCCAAGGTTCTTGCTTCCCAAGCCCCTGAACAAACCGCCCTAGCCTTGGTGCAACCGCTGATGATTTGTTCCTCCATTTTTGGCCGTTTTTGGTGGTGTTGAATAGTAATGTGCGTCTACTGACGGGCTGGATTAACCACAAACCATTCAGCCCAATTTTGTCAGACTTACCAGCGTCCCTACCCTCGTTAGCGCAAATCGATCATCATTCAGTGGCTATACCAGGGATTTCAGAGTTAACGGTGGTGAACCAAGAACTCGCACTTCATTTGCCAATTAGTCCGGCTTATCGCACTTTAGCAGGTTTTATGATTCATCACCTGGGACATCTACCTGTGGCCGGAGAGCGACTGCTCTGGGGCGAACTAGAACTGGAGGCACTCAAGGTTACGAATGGCAATTTAGAAACCGTTTTATTTCGCAATGTTTTGGAACCGCTACCCATCCTACAACCAGAGATCGTAGCTGCTAACTCTATCTAGTAGGGATCTTCTGGCTGAACTATATACATTGTGGCATCAATGAAATAACCCTTTAAAATTCCCAAAAAGTTTATGGTTCAATGTTTTGGCCTTTTTACTTCCGCGTAGAGGTACTAGTTTTCTATCAACATTTGTGTGAAGGAGTTGTGCATTGAGGTTACCCAAATTTGATAACCTTTTCTAGATAAATGCAGGTAATCTGGCATCACTGATTTGGAGATCTTGCCATCGGCCTCTAGGAATTGAGAGCCAATATCCAGGAAACGAATAGTTTTACCATTGTCAAGTTTTGCGACCAGCGAATTGATCGCATGGATTCTCTTACGGATAGGGGTATTGGGTCGTTTCCCCGTCGGGAAAATACCTAGGAGTAAAATTTTAGTCTGTGGACTCCTGGTGTGAATGGCATCCACAATTTTCTCTATTCCCGCAGTAATCCGTACTGGGCTGGATGACCCTCTCCAAAGGTTATTCACACCAATATTGAGAACCACGAGTTGAGGCCGCATGTGGTCAAATAGGCCATGATCGATCCGCCAGAGGATTTGTTGGGTGCGATCGCCACCAATGCCAAAATTCACAGCACCTCGGCTACCATACTCTTTTTGCCAAAGTTTTTTATGTTTCCCCCAACCCTGGGTAATAGAATCCCCTAGAAAGGCGATGTTGATCTTGTTTTTGCGCGTTTGTTGCAGATGTTTCTTGTGAAAGTTTAGCCATGCCTGGGGATATTTGGGGAAATACCCAGGTATTGGTATGGTTGGATCTTGTTTTTGCGCAGGAGGTAAATTAGCCGGGTCACCTGAAATATTTTTAACTTCAGTTCTGACCGGAGTGTGATGATCCTGCTGACAAGAGTTCGATTTTTTGGAGGCTGTAGAGGCTGGAAACGTCCCACAGCTCCCAAGGAATGTAATAGCCAGTACTCCTGACAATCCAATGGTTTTGATGCGCATCATAGGTTTGAGATGAACAGACTAGAAAGCCTTTACAATTTAAAATATCGAGACCTTGCCAGCCCTTAACTGGGTAGTCCCCCCACTTGCTCATACTTTCTAGCATTTAAGCAATAGGTGTCAACAGTTGTTCAATGCCCTGCCAATCACTACGCATTGATTTTCTGCGCTTGTGAATTTAAAGAACACAGAAACATCTCAGAGGATGTCTGAAAGGGTAATTCGGAATGAAACAATAAGGGTTTCAGCATTTATGATGCAAACACAGAATCAGGGTTTCAGCTTATGAGTTCGACTTCTCAGACATCCTCTCAGCTCCGCATTGATGAACCTGCCTTAAAATAGCAACTAAAACTCCTAGTAAGGAACTATTCATCAATTCAATATGGCCACAATCCAAAATGATAGTCTTAATCCCTGCATCAAAATTATGACTAAATTTCAAGCCTTAATTGATCAATGTGACCTTCCCCCGAAAAAGTGGAGCTAGAGTGCAGAAGGATTTGAGTGTCAGAATTTATGAGTGTCATGAGTGTGGGTCGTTCAAGCCGAGAGATGTTGTAAGTGCTCAGGTTATTTGCGCCCGTGGTCTATCGGGTGTTGAAATTGCGAGTGGAGCCGAGGGGTCGGGGGCGTTGGAAACTTTATCTAGACAACTGGCGATGAAGCTCAAAGATTCCAAGAGCAATCTTGGGATGCCCGCGCTGTATGCGTAGCATCATCGTCGGGAGAAGTCACGTTGGGGAATGCCGAAGTGTTGAAATATATAGAATAGATAAACCTAGACGGTTCCAATTAGGCTGATTGAGCGAAAACAAAATTCCTCCAGCGAGTGCTGCCCAACCTACAGGATCAAGAATGACTGCGCAGCCTCACAACACGATAAGCTGATGGCAGACATGTATTAGGGTTTGGGATCGAGAGAATTAATATGAAGGCTCAAGTCTTTCGGGGTGTGAATCAGCTTAGTTATGAAGAAGTTCCTCGGCCTGAGATTGCCGCAGATGAAGTCTTAGTTCAAGTCAAGGTGGTTGGACTGTGCCAATCTGATATTAAAAAGATTCGCTATCCCCTCTATGAACCTCCTCGCATTTTTGGCCATGAAACCGCTGGGGAGATTGCGGCGGTCGGTACAGATGTCCAAGGCTGGCAAGTGGGGCAGCGTGTCGTCGTTTTGCATCATATTCCCTGTATGCACTGTGACTATTGTCTCAATGACAATTTTTCCATGTGTGAGGTGTATAAAAACATCACGACCACAGCGGGATTTAACCCTAGTGGGGGTGGTTTTGCTGAATACGTGCAGGTACCAGGCCACATTGTCAATCGCGGGGGGCTGATTGCCATTCCCCATGGCATTACCTATGAGCAGGCCAGCTTTGTGGAACCGACCAATTGCTGTCTTAAGGCAGTGACCAAGGCGGGAATTAAACCTGGACAAACTGTTTTGATTACAGGTGCAGGCCCGATTGGACTCATGTTCGTGATGTTGGTCAACTATGTGGGCGGACGGGCGATCGCAACAGACCTCCTCCCCACTCGTATTGAGAAAGCTTTGCAGGTCGGGGCAACTGCGGCTTTGGATGCCCGTGATCCAGAGTTAGCAACTAAGATTGGGGAAATGACCAATGGCATGGGCGTAGATGTCAGTTTACTCGCCGTTCCCAGCGATAAAGCGTTCTTCCAAGCCTTAGACTGCACCCGCAAGGGGGGCAAAATCCTATTTTTTGCGGAATTTCCCGATGAAGTGGAGATCCCGATTAATCCCAATATCTTGTATCGCCGCGAGATTGATTTGATCGGGAGTTATAGCTCCTCGTTTCGGTTGCAAAAACAATCTACCGATATTATTTTCAATCAACGCATTGATGTGGATGCTTTGGTTAGCGATCGCTACCCCTTAAAAGAACTCGCTAAAGCCGTGGAGCAAGCAGTATCGCCGGAACCAGACACCTACAAGATCTTAATTTATCCTTGAAGAGTATTTTTTGGGGCAAAGGGACCAGCAAGCGATAGGATCAGGAATGCTGAATCATCCTGTTCCCCCTTCCCTGCTATGCCCACTGCTCATATTATTGGCCTTGGCCGCTCCGGTCTGGCGGCGGCTCGTCTTCTGCATCGTCAAGGCTGGCAGGTTTCTGTTAGCGATACTGGACAGTCTCAAGAATTATTGGCTCATCAGCAGGCATTAGCAGCAGAGGGAATTTCGGTTCAGTTAGGTCAAAAATTTTCCTTGGCAGGTCTGAGTTATCAAGGCATTGAGCGTCTGGATCGAATTGTGGTGAGTCCGGGTGTACCTTGGCAGTTGCCCGCCTTGGTAGAGGCGCGATCGCAAGGCATTGAAACCTTGGGTGAACTGGAACTCGCCTGGCGGCATTTGCGGCAATACCCGTGGGTGGGGATTACGGGCACCAATGGTAAAACCACCACCACAGCCATTGTTGCTGCTATTTTTGCAGCAGCAGGATTAAATGCGCCCGCTTGTGGCAATATCGGCTATAGCGCCTGTGAGCTGGCTTTGGCTGGAAAACCGCTGGATTGGGTGATTGCTGAGGCTAGTAGCTATCAGATCGAAGCCTCATCGACCTTAGCCCCCCAGATTGGCGTCTGGACCACGTTTACACCTGACCATCTAGAACGTCATGGTACCGTTGAACGCTATTGGGAAATTAAGGCGGTCTTACTCAATCAATCCCATCACAAAATCCTGAATGGCGATGATCCAGCCTTGCTTAAAGGTCTGCCGTGGCGATGGCCAGATGCCTATTGGACCAGTACTCAAGGTCAAAGCTTACCCATGGGGTGTAATAGTCAACACTGTCCGGTTCCTCAAATCTATATTGAGGAGGGATGGGTGAAAGTCCAGGGTGAAGCAATTGTCCTGGTTTCATCCCTGCGTATGCCGGGGCTGCATAATCAGCAAAATTTGTTGCTGGCGATTGCCGCTGCCCATTTGGCTGGGATTGACAAGGAGGCGATCTCAACGGCTGTCTCTACCTTTCCTGGGGTTGCCCATCGTCTAGAGCATATTTGTACCTGGGAGGGAGTGGATTTTATCAATGACAGCAAAGCCACCAATTATGATGCTGCCCAAACTGGACTAGCAGCGGTGAACGGTCCTGTGATTCTGATTGCAGGCGGGGAAGCCAAGGTGGGGGAGGATGCAGCATGGTTGCAAACGATCCAAGCCAAAGTCGCTAAGGTATTACTGATTGGAACTGCGGCTGATATCTTTAGCCAACGCTTCGCTCACTTGGGTTATGACGATTATGAAATTGTAGAAACAATGGACACAGCCGTAACAAGGGCGACCCAACTCGCCAGTTCCTTGCAGGCCAAAAGTGTCTTACTCTCTCCAGCCTGTGCTAGTTTCGACCAATACCAAAATTTTGAAAAACGCGGCGATCATTTCCGTCAGCTCTGCCAAGGGTTACTTGTTTGACACTCCCCCTAGCTACACAAACCTCGCTTCGCTGGGTTTTTTCAAGCTAGGGGATTCTTGGCTCAGCGAAGTCACTTGCTGATGCAAGATTTCTCTAACTCCAGTAGAGCCCACATTCCGCTGTTTGGAGAGAGGATTCAGGAATTAGGATGAAGTGAGCCGAAAGCGATTCAACGAGGAGGTTGTTATCCATTCAGAACTGGTCGTTCAAAATGTAGATCACCTTGGCATCGTCG
>JAAUOM010000141.1 GCA_012034865.1 Acaryochloris sp. CRU_2_0
CCATTGCACTCGCCCCCCCAACCCCCCAATTCATAGCCCTGACGGGCATTCAAGAAAGGGGGGAGAATAATGAGATGCTGGATAGTTGGAGAACTCAATCCCCCATGGATAAAACCTACAACCGAATTCGTGGCACCACGCCTGAGATTGAACGTGCAGCCCGTCACCTGCGTCATCGTCTGACTCCTGCGGAGGCAACATTATGGCAGGCTTTGAAAAATCGGCAATTGGGCGGTCTCCGCTGGCGCTGTCAGCATCCCATGGGTCGGTTCATCGTCGATTTTTACTGTCCGTCTTGTCGGTTAATTGTAGAAGTCGATGGGGAGATTCATCACCAGCAGCAGGAGTATGACGGTGCGAGAACCGAGCACTTACAGAACTATGGTTATACCGTCATCCGCTTCAGCAATGAAGCTGTCGAAACTAATCTAGAGGCTGTCTTAGCAACGATTTATCGTCAGTGTCACTCCAATAGAATGGATCTCCCCCCAGAATTGGGGGGTCGGGGGGGCTAATGCAGGGATGAACGAGTCCCTGTAGACTTGTGTGTACACGGTAGCCCAAGGTGAGACCCTAGAAGAGCGTTTTGAAGCCTCAGATTGCAGCGTGTTTCAAGCTAAAATAGGCAGATATCAGCGCATCTGGATCAGTCCTTGGCATGTCCTTTGATAACCTGTGCAAACTCCTATGTGAAAAACATCCTGATCGCTTTGCAAGCTGGGTTTTGGGTGAATCTCTAGAGGAAGTCGAAGTTCTCAAAACAGAGTTGAGCATTGAACCGATTCGTGGAGATGCTGTAACCCTATTGCAGGTGAAAGGGCGTATCCTTCACCTAGAATCCAAACTAAGCTTGACTCTCAGCCCCCCTGCCTTTGCGGATGCTGGATTATTGGGTGAGGTTGTATCGACTGTATCGACTGCCCATTACCCAGGTGGTGATCTTATTGCTGCCTCCCCCACCAGGGACTGTGATTGAGTCAGTTTTTGCCGTTGAGCAGACCCAGCATCAATATCAGGTGATCTGTCTGTGGCAAGAGTCCCCGGATGTATTTTTGAATGATCCCGCCTTATTACCGCTTGCCCCTTTAGCGGCTGCGCCCAATGCAGAGGGATTATTACAGCAAGTTGTGAATCGTCTAAATCAATTAGAGTTAGGACAACGGGCTTAGAGGCTGTTTGAAAAGTCTCATGCAACTCTGTATTAGCCCCCCCGACCCCCCAATTCTGGGGGGAGAAAGTCAAGATTTTGGCCATTTCCCCCCAGGATTGGGGGGATAGGGGGGCGAGTGTAAGGTCTATGCAACTTTTCAAACGCTCTCTGAGGTGTCTGGCTATACCCAGATTTTAGCTGGGTTAAAATTTAACAAAGAGGTGATTCGAGAATTATTTCGGGAGGATGTGATGCGCGAATCAGTGATTTATCAGGAGATTCTGGAAGAAGGGCTACAAAAAGGACGATTGGAGGGTCGCCAAGAAGGGCTACGAGCAGGTGAGAGATTGTTAGTTTTACGCCTTCTGACTCGCCGCTTGGGTGATATTCCTCAAGAAGTCAGATCGCAGATTGAAATGCTGTCTGTTGAGCAACTAGAGGCGCTTGGTGAAGCTTTATTGGATTTTATGGAGATGGCAGATCTCGAAAGGTGGATAACGGGGGCAACGGATGGTGGGTCTGGGTCTCCCCTAGATTTACCATCCGCTAAAAAATCCATTGCCAGGGTTTTATAAGGAGAATCGGGGCTGAATGCTGGGTAATGCTGATGCAAACAGCTTGTTCATGTTTTGAGAGGTGCGATCGAAATCGCGTTGGAATAACTCTTGCCGTAGATACACCGTCCGTGGTGTAAGAGGAGGCAAATCACCCGCATCATTAAACCGCGAATCATAGTCCCAGTTTCTATTGGGTGCACTGTAGATATTGCAATTAGTAGCATCGGCACTTCCACAGAAGCTAGAATTAACTCGTCGAGGTTCACTAAGGCTGACCAAGGAACCCAGATAGTTAAAGTTAATACCAGACCAACCTTCGTGGAACCGAGGAAAGTTGTTAACCCCTCCACTTTGAATGTTGTTTAACTGAGTTCCTGAGCCATTAGCACCCCCAGTAATTTCAGATCCAGATAGAAATGCTGCATTGATGGTTGTTTCAGAGGCTGTGCGGGAACTAGCATTATAGTCAACCTTGCCGCTAGACGTACTATCAGGGATATTATTTGAATTGAATGCTCGCTGATCGGAATCATTCAACTGTGCATCATTTGATAAGACATTGATGGAGTCAGCCATAATAGCGGCTGGTCTCCAAGTGTCGGTGGTCGGATTAGAGCTGGTGTGAAGATTATAATTACCACGGACGTACACAGCTTCATCGGAGATAATCGTTAAACCTTCAATAGTAGGGGCACCCGTAACTGCGCTAGTAGTATTGAGAGAACTGCCATTATATAAACGCACACCGTAGGTGCTTCCGACTTGAGAAGTACTTCCGATCAAATTAATTGTTTTTTCAATTTCATCAGTTGAGGGATCACTACCATCAACGGTGAAGAACCAAACCAAACCCCCTTCAGTACGATCATCGAGCTGTTTACTACCCATTAGTTGTTCATCATGAACGCAGTTAAGTAGAGCCTGCACATCAACATTCAGCATACGGATAAAGCGACCCGCATCTCCATCATTGGTGCCATGCTTTTCTCGGTAGTTGTAGAAGGTATCAGATGTAGATACTACAGCTTTACGAACCGATTCACCTGAAGAAGCAACAGGATTAGAGTGATAACTATGACCCAATCGCCTTCTTATATTAAGGCGTCTATCACCACTGTTATTAGTAATAGTGGTAATTACGTTGCTATCGATATCATCACCAATTGTAATGAAATCTCCTATTACAAAACCATTGAGTGATGTAGAGTCATTCGTTCTTATTTGGGTATCATCAACTTCGTAACTTGGGTTGCTAGCGCCCCCTTCGTTTCTCAATGTTGTACTAGCAACTGGACAGTTGTTCACAAGGTCATCAGACGCTGTAGGATTAACACTGCCATCTTGATCGCGGACTTCAATTACATAACCATTGCCATTTCTATCGTTAGGATTACCATTGGCATCGACTTCTAAGACAATCCTAAGATCTGCTTTATCCCAATAATCACTTCCTGGAGTTGGATTGAATACATCTGGTTGTGGTACATCCAAGCGCGGAATTTGTGTATCAATCGAAGTGCCCCAGGTGCTGATATTAGACGGACTCGTGGTGCTATCGATATAGCTTGTGATGGCATTACCATTGCAAAGCAAGTCTTGGGAACTACCATTTGCCTGCGAATCGTCACATTCCCCGCACATTGCTGTGCAGGTCTGCTATCTTTATTGCCTCTATACAGGGTACCTGCCATTGTGACATCACCATTAATCGTCAATCTAACACCTGAGTTAGCTGAATTGAGGTATAGATCTCCGTTGGTATGCACCCGCCCATTAATGGTCATATTGGGTGGAATCGTGAAGTCAGCATCATTTTCGTAAAAGACTGCGAACTGAAATAGCGGAATTACCCGACTTTTGAAGCTCATCCCCAAAACTGCCGAAGGGAGATCACTTTGTTCAGAAACAGACCATAAATCGTACCTAAATTCTTGAGCACTTAAGCCTGCGAATCGCTCTCCAGTAGGCACTGTAACCGAGATGGGATCAGGCGATCCATCACCATCCAAATCATCTGGGACGCCATCAAGATTACTATCTTGACCTACCTCTTCAACATAGGTAAAGACATCTTGGCCTTGAAAATTATAGTCAATGCAATCAAAATCACCATCACCGTTGGCGTCACCCGCTGCACAGTTGTCCCAAATTTCGCCATCGTTGTTAGTATCTTGCGGAGAATCCCCTTCTGGACGCTCAAATCCTTCAAACTGATTTCGGATTTGTTTAGCACGCAAGTTCAGTCCAGCTTCTGCCGCAAAAAAACCATTGCTACTTCTAGCTGAAGCACCCGTGCTGGCTGAGTCTATCTTGCTAACTACAGCAGCACTAATTAGCAAAGTGGATAAAATCAGCAGCATTGCCACTGTAACAACTAAGCTATAACCTCCCTCTTGTTGTCGAGAGCATTGTAAACGAACCAACAACTGAAATAATGAATGCTGAAAGCGGCTGGGATGGTACTTCATGGCTGTAATTTAGTCTCTGAGCAAAAGGCAAGTTGAAATGGCAATTAGTCTTGGGAAAGAGCGTTACGTGGGAAAAATCGGGAAGATAATTTGAGCTGATCAGCATTTTTCACCGCAGTCAGTTCCGATTCAGATGGATCAACAGACTCTACATCTACTTGCAGATATTCAAGAGATTGCCAATCAGTAGTCTGCACATAAGTTGATGCTTCATTGGCTGAGGCAGTATCGTTGAAGGATGTTTGAAGACTAGTATTGTTAGTCAGCTTTGCTTGCACCTGGAAATCTTCAACTTGGTTGACTAATAGCAAAGCAGGTTGGTCATTCACACTCAGTTGCAGCACATTGTTATTTAAGCTATAGTGCCGCTTCTCTATGAGATAAATTACAGGCTTGTTGGCCACTTCGTAGGTATTGGTAAATGTAGCAGCCCCACCCACATGAATCTGATTAAACGTAGGGTTTGTGGTACTATCGGGTTCTTCAAAGGAGTATTGAAAAAATTCACCTTCTTGGTGTACTGGGTCGTAGATGTAAGCCCATACACATTCATTGTCACAGGTGCCTGTTGCGGGTGGGCCGGAAGTACGGCTACATCCTTCTGTATTGTCTTGTTCACAGCGTTCTCTTTGAGCCAGGGTTAGGGCATCTGTTAAATTATCACCATCTCCATCAGAGTAAACAGGGCAGTCAGTATTACCTGGTTTTATCGCTACCTTAATTGTTGTTTTGCTTCCAGCATTGACGTTCTCACAAACCGTCAACGAGTCAGCAATGAGTTTGCGCTGAAGGATAAGCTGATCTGACCCACCTGAAGTACCATTGATAACAGTAACCACAGGCAAATTAATATCTGATTGCAAAAAATCCCCAGTGTTTTTGATATCAGTACCCACCATGTCCATCCCTACGCGAAGGGTTTGGTTAGATTGTGAGCGGACTTGATCAGAGACAAACTGCTTACGCTGATCCGTAATTAACCCTAGAGATAAACCTAAAACAACTGAAGCTATGAGAGTTGTTACAAGCAGTTCAACGAGCGTAAAGCCTTTATTCGAATTTGGTGAAGACGGTTTCAGCTTGGTAAACTTGATTGCCATTGTGAGATACCTGAAGTAAGATGTGCCGAGAATTCGTATCACAGTATTGTTCGTTCTGACAGTACGTAACCGTAGGGGTGTATGTCTTGCCCATGTAATTGACGTTGGACAAGGTGATTGGAGTACTAGTATCAGGCAAGGTTGCAACATCAACCCGACGTAGCCCATCTAAAACCTGTTGAGAGACTGCTATGGCTGCGGTGCGCTTTTCGTTATTAATCGTAGAAATGGTGTAATTCAAAAAGACAGGAACTATACCGGCTAATGCTACGAAAAAAATTAACAAAGACACGACCGATTCCACAAGGGTTAGCCCTTGTTCACTAGAACGTGAGATCCATAGCATTTTGAAAAGAATTTTATTGAGAGAGCTGGATGTTTTAGTTTTCATGGCCTTCTTGACCTACGATAAATTCCTCAGTGATTCGCGTCAGAACATTAATTGATGGCACTGAGATCAACGGTGCCTCCCCGAAAAACGGTCATTGTTCTTTGCTGACTGGTATTCGTGTCTCTCATAGTCAGAACTACTGTTCTATTGGCTACTCCTCGAGTATTGAAGCAAAGATTCCAGTTGGTAGCAGGTGTCACTGCGGTACCGTCTACTTGGGCAGCCGTCAGTTGGGCAGGGCTATCGAAACTTAGATCTTCGTAGACGAGTTGGCCGTTCTTTTCGACGCGATCGCTAATATTTGTCCAGGTTGTATCGGAACACCGAGCCGCCCGCTCCATCACAAACTCCGTCGCTGAAACAGGTCGAATCCGCACAGCAGAAGTCTGAGCCATCGCTTTCGCCCTTGCCAGCTTGAAACTTGCCGCAATTCGGTTAGACGAATCCTTGAGGGGGTTATTGCCAAAGGTAATTGCTGGAGCCGCAAAAGCTGCTAGCATCGCGGTTAGGGCAATCACAACTAAAACCTCAATCAGGGAAAATCCAGCCTTTGAATTTGTCTTTTGCTGATATTGAGTGAGGTATTTATAAAGGACTAAAGACAAGTTGTTCTGACGCATGGGATAAGCCCTATTCTTAATTCTTAGGATGGACACAGATTCAGCAGAATTGATCACGAACCGGTAAGCTTGAAGCCAGAGATCGTGTCTCACAGAATTAGCCATCAGCAAAGCTAACCAAGGATCCCGAATGGGGTTTCTTGATTTGCTCTTTGATGTTAGTCTCAGCTTGCTCCCAAGCAGCGATGGACTAAACACCAGTTCTTGGCTATTGCTATGGAGTTTTTTTAATCTCTGCAATTACTCTATAAAAAATTCAGGTGGTTGACCTCAGTGATCTTTCGGAAATTTGCAAACATGATTTTTGGGGAATTAACCTCCTGAATATGGGATCATACCCCTGAGAGGCTGTTTGAAAAGTCTCATGCAACTCTGCATTAGCCCCCCCGACCCCCAATTCATAGCCCTGACGGGCATTCCAGAAAGGGGGGAGAAAGTCAAGATTTTAGCGATTTCCCCCCAGAATTGGGGGGCTAGGGGGGCGAGTCTAAGGTCTATGCAAGTTTTCAAACGCTCTCTGAGTCTCAGAACAAAGGCAGGGATTAAGACTCACCCTTACTATTGGGCAGCGCAGCCACAATGGCATCGGCAACTCTGGCCACGGGAATTACCTCAAGTTCTAGGTTAGGAAAGGACTGGCCTTTGGGGATAATGGCGCGTTTAAATCCCAGTTTAAGGGCTTCCTTGAGTCGCAACTCTGTTTGGGAGACGGAGCGAACTTGTCCACCTAGACCGACCTCACCAATGACAACCGTTGTCGGGTCTACGAAGCGATCGCGAAAACTGGCCGCAACTGCGATCGCCACGCCCAAATCCGCCGCTGGTTCCGACACATTCAGACCTGCCGATGAGGCCACATAGGCATCTAATTTGGACAGGGGAATACCCAAGCGTTTTTCTAAGACCGCTAGAATTTGCAACAACCGATTATATTCAATTCCTGTGGTGGAGCGGCGGGGAGAACTGTAACTCGTCGGACTAACTAAGGCTTGTAGTTCCACCACAATCGGACGGGTGCCTTCACAAGCCACAATGGTTGCAGTCCCAGGGGCAACCATTTCGCGATCGCCCAAAAATAGTTCCGATGGGTTGAGGACTTCCCGCAAGCCGCGATCGATCATTTCAAATACGCCCACCTCATGGGTAGCTCCAAATCGATTTTTCACCGACCGCAATAAGCGATGGTTGGCAAAGCGATCCCCTTCAAAATAGAGGACCGTATCGACGAGATGTTCTAGGACTTTTGGACCTGCGATCGCCCCTTCTTTGGTGACATGGCCAACAATAAACAGCGTAATCTGATCCCGTTTGGCCAAGCGCATCAGTGCCGACGTACATTCACGCACTTGGGCTACGGATCCAGGGGCTGAGGTCAACACAGAATAATAGAGAGCCTGAATGCTATCAATAATGGCCACTTGCGGTTGCAGGGATTCCAATTCTTGCAAGACCACTTCCAGATCTGTCTCTGGCAACAGGTATAAATCAGCATTGTCAGCTTTAGGGTCTGTGGGTGATTTTGCTGAATCGTGAGGTTGATCAGGGCCGTCAATTCCCAGACGCTGCGCCCGCAGTTTCACCTGTTGACCCGATTCCTCCGCACAGACATAGAGAACACTGTGGCGCTCACTCAGGAAATTGACAATTTGCAACAACAAGGTAGATTTACCAATGCCTGGATCACCGCCGACCAAGATTAAGGAACCGGGGACAATGCCGCCGCCTAAGACGCGATCCAGTTCCGTATAGCCTGAACTAAACCGTTGAATGGGTCGTTCAGAAATTTGGGTCAGGGTCAAGGCAGACAAGGGTTGAGCAGAAGCCCGCTGCCGCTGGCGATGGCGTTGCGCTAAGTGAGTTCCATCCGTTGCTGTAGGGGTATTGGGCACGACTTGTTCCACTAAAGAATTCCAAGTGTGACAGGCAGGACATTTGCCAAAAATTGGGGAGAGGAGGCACCACATTCTTGACAAATGTAATGAGTTCGTATTTTTGCCATATAATTCTTAAATAAAATTGAATTGTTAATATTCTTATAGTCTTTAGTGTGAAAGCATTTCAGCCTTTTTTCCTCTTACTAACTTCATGCTAACTTAATAACAGAGAACTAAAATTTAACGTTTAGAAATAACTCGCAACTAAGGAGCATTACAGAAATTGGAAAACCATAAAGAAAAAATTCTGGTTGTTGACGATGAAGCGAGTATCCGTCGCATCCTGAGACCCGTCTCTCCATGATTGGCTACGATGTGGTCACAGCCGCCGATGGCGAAGAAGCCATTGACACCTTCCATCACGCTGTGCCTGATTTGGTGGTCCTAGATGTGATGATGCCTAAACTAGATGGCTATGGGGTTTGTCAAGAACTTCGCAAAGAATCTGATGTCCCGATCATTATGCTGACGGCACTGGGGGATGTGGCGGATCGGATCACGGGTTTAGAACTGGGTGCAGATGATTACGTCGTCAAGCCTTTTTCACCCAAAGAATTAGAAGCTCGGATTCGCTCCGTCCTCCGTCGGGTCAGCAAGAATGGTAATTCCGGCATTCCCAGCTCTGGGGTCATTCATGTGCATACCTTGCGGATTGATACCAATAAGCGCCAAGTCTATAAAGGCGACGAGCGCATTCGGTTGACGGGCATGGAGTTCAGCTTATTGGAGTTGCTGGTCAGCCGTTCCGGGGAAGCCTTCTCGCGATCGGACATTTTGCAGGAAGTTTGGGGCTACACCCCCGAGCGCCATGTAGATACACGCGTTGTCGATGTCCATATCTCTCGCCTGAGAGCCAAACTAGAAGAGGATCCCAGTAATCCTGAATTGATCTTAACGGCGCGCGGCACAGGGTATCTCTTCCAGCGCATTGTTGAACCTGGAGAAACGCTCTAGGGTTCTGCTAAGAAATTTTTGAGGATTTCCAACCCATCCAGAAATAACCCCTATCAAACTTCCAACTCGTCATTTTTTAATTAACCAACCATTAGTTTAGCCCGTCAACTTTCGCGGTAGGATCTGCAAGTCCCCCGATATCTAGAAGTTAAGTCATGGCTGAGCGACCGATCAAAAAGTCTGAACTCCCAAAGCGGGTCAATTCAGAAGGCCAAAAAGATGACCTCCAAGGCCAAAAAAAGCAAGCCCGTAAAGGGAGACGAGAGAAAGGTCAAGATCATAACGACAAAAAGAAACCCGCCACACCCCTCGCCTTAATGCGTGGTCCTAAACCCTCGGCCAAAATTGCAGCCCCTGAACCGATTGAGTCTACGGAGGAAAGGGTAGAAGTCCCTGAAGATGTAGGGACAGAGCCAGAACAAGGGATAGCCGCTGATGCAACGATGGAGTCTGGGGCTGATGCTAGTCCTGAGAGCCAATCTGATGAATTGAGTTGACGGTGATGGCTACTTTGCGTGCCCAAAACCACAATGTGCTGGAGTACATGACTCAAGCCGTTCATGCAGCTCGTAAGGGACAATCCCCTCTTTCTTTGTGGTTGTCGCAAAAATAGGGTCTGGGTTGAGAACTGATGGTAATCTAGGAGGCTGTGTTTCTCTCCTTTCACGTCAATGAAAACTGCTGACCTATTCAAATGGCGTCATTACCAATCTGAGATCATCCTGC
>JAAUOM010000029.1 GCA_012034865.1 Acaryochloris sp. CRU_2_0
CACAGTCCCAAGCAGTAAAAAGTTTCAATCCCTAAGAGGGTTTGAGCTTTATTGCGACATAAATCGACCAATTCGTCTGTGGGGTGCAGATTCGTTTCAATCCCTAAGAGGGTTTGAGCTTTATTGCGACGCCGAGCCTTGGAAATGCCTGTAATATGCAGTTTTCAAGGTTCTAATGCGCGAACTGTTCAGATTATAGCATCTCCAATCAAATAAAACTTGTTTTTAGTGGCAAAGAAATATATCAAAACCAGCAATGAATAGGGTGCCAGCCTTTGCGCGGATCGACAGAGCTTAGCCAATGGCTGAAAGTCTTAATCAGAAAGCATTTAGACTATAAAACCATGCCCATACTTTTTAACACCCACCCCTTCGCGCAGATGTAATTCAAGCAAAAAATATTGTATCATCCCTTACTGTTTCCCCGCCGATACGTTCTACCCTTTCCTGACAGCACTCACAGAGAAAGTAGAAACGAATGCTATCTTCTTGTGGCTTGATCAGCTTATGCAAGCGATTGCGTAACTTTGCATATTCAGTTTTGGTAAGGTTGCACTCAAACACACTAAACTGCATCCACTGCCCATAGGAAGACAGAATTTTATGGATTTTAGTGCGGCGTTTGTCCTCAGAAATGTCATAGGTGACAACAACATGCATTGCTTATTTCAAAATTAAGGGTGGATATTGTTCCGTCTCGCCCATCAGATACTTGGCCAGCAGGCGAGTTTGAATTTCAAACGCCTCCTGGTAAGTGCATTGCTTCCCCATCACCGGATGCTTGAACTTGGATTGCTTTTTCTGCTCATAGAGCCGCAGAAACTTACGACGACCTTCATCAGTGAGAGAGACGGCGTGGCTCAGCGATTCTGTGGAAAAATCTTCTGGGCTTAGCGCCTTGCGATTCAAGGCTGATAGTACCATCGCATCGACAACCAATGGCCGAAATTCCTCTAACAGATCCAGTGCTAAAGAAGGGCGACCATAGCGTTGGGTGTGCAGATAGCCAAGGTAAGGGTCGAAACCAACGATATTGATGGCTCCTTGAACATCATGAAGTAAAAGCGCATAGCCAAAGCTCAATAAAGCATTGACCGGATCCGTTGGAGGCCGACGGTTCCGAGTCTTGAACGTAAAATCTCCATTGCGGATTAGCTGACCAAAGTGGGTAAAGTATGCCGCACTACCCGCACCCTCTAATCCCCGCAGACTATCGATAATAGAGGTTTGGTTGATAGGGTGAATGGCTTGCTCTAGGCGGGTAATGCCTGCTTCCAACCCAGTAATCCCCTCACGTTGCGATCGCAGCAACATGGATCGGTAGTTCTTCAGTTTGCCACGAATAAATCCCTGAACAGCATGAACAGATTGGGGCGTTTCTCCTGCTGCTTGCCACTGAGCCGATCGCACAAAAATGTTTTTGTTCAATTCAGGCTCCAGCCTGCCCAAAAAACGTCCCGTGCCCGTCATAAAACTCAGGGGAATCTTGCGCTCCAGCAGTTCAATCAGCGCCGCTGGGGAGACGGTAGCCCGCCCCAGGATAACGACGCCATCTACCTTAATTAGCGGCACATCTAAGAGCGTTTCTTTTTGAGCACGTACCCGCAGCCGTTCATCAGTTTTGCCGATAAAGGCGTCATCAGTAGAGATATAAACGGTTCCCATCGTAGTTTTGTGTGACTCCTTAGTCGGTTTCTTGATAGCGGCTGATTTTTTGGGCAGCCCGAGGCAAACACTGGGTATAGAGGCTGCAGCCCTGACATCGTTTTTTGTACACCGGTAAAGGCATCGTGCCGGTGTGAAGGAGAGTGCGAACTGCGGCGATGGTGGCGATCGCAGATTCCCGCAGCACCGCTGTGATCTCCACTAGCTGTCGCTGATGGGACTGGGCATAGTAAACAAACCCTTGCGTCACTGGGCGTCCGGTCATTTCTTCTAGGCAAAGGGCTTGGGCACAGACTTGGAGTGCATCATTGTCAAATTCGCCCCGGTGTCCCCGCTTGTATTCCACTGGGTACAGTTGGCCGTTCGTCTCTTCGATGAGATCAGATTTGCCGATTAAGCCATAGCGATCGCTTTTAAGCCAGACTGCCCGCACCTGCCAGGTTTCGTCTCGATAGTTACTGCCGAGGGTATGGACGCGATCGTGCAGGCCCGTGCCTTCTAGGGTGTATTGATTATCGACAAATTCACCCGCACAAAACATCCGCCAGCAGCGGTGCGGACAGTAGGCGTACTGGTTGAGAGCCGCAATAGGGATATAGTCAGTTTGAGTCATCTGAGGTGCCGCCGAGCCATGCCCATCCCCATCGGGGTCTTGCGACCCACACCTGCATAGAGCACATAGTCAGCCAGTGTATTCAGTTGTTTGATCGTCTCTGCCTCTACCTGCCCTAGAATTTGATACGTCACCTTGCCCACACACCCCATAAACGGGCTACCAGGGTCTGTCTTGGCTCCCGTGTGCTGAAACTCTTGCCGAGGATCGGTGACAACTTCAGTATGGATATCAAAATAACTGGGTTGAATACCCCCCAGAATATCCAGCGAGAATTCTTGACTGCTGTAGTGATTCCAGCGGCGCAGGAGGCTACCGAAGACCCGTTCTGGCGTGGGCATGGCTGCATCATACTTGCCCTGGCGGAAAGCAGTGGGGGTATAAAACTGGAGCGTCAGTTTGCGATCGCGCTCTGAGGCTTGCTCATAGAGCTGTTGGTAATGGCAGAAATTAGCCCAGGGTTGGGTGCTCTGGGGCGTACCCAGGATACTGGTGATCTGGAGATCGGCAGGCCCCAAATGCCAGGGACGCTGAGGATTGAGGTTGAGCCAAAGCTGATTCAGGCGGCCAAAGAGGCGATCGTCTAGCAGAGAAATCCGCCACCAGCAGGGGGTACCGGGGGCGATCGGCTGACGATAGGCCCACTGGAGGGGCAGCTTGGCAAGGGACGGCGTTCGTTTTAAAAGCTGTAGAGGGCTGAGGGTAAAGGCTTTGTTGCCCTGGTTGGCGTGCAGTTGGTTGCCCATCTGGGGATCGACAGCACTCACAAGGTTGAGGAACAGGGCATGGAGATGTTTGCCAGAGGTGAACCCAGGCGGGATGGGCGATTCGGGTAAGAGGTTGAGGACAAGGCTATGGGGCATGGCGAACAAAGTGCAGATCAGAAGTGGATGGATGGTGATGGGCATGCGATGACCTCCGGTCGGCCTAAGTCCTTCGGACAGCAAGCAACGGCCATCGCCCTAGACTAAAACGCTAATCAAGGTCAAGCGTAATTTGAGCCGTCAGTATCTGAACCAGAATTCGCATGAGCGGCTCAATATCTTCAGGCACTCGATAGCTATCTAACCCCTGATAAACCTGTTTTGTTGCGCAATTGACCAGGCCAAACTCCCACAATTTTCCTGTAGTCACTGCCCCTAAAATATAGTCACTCTTGTTCTCAGTCTCCCTTTGATCAAGGGCAATCATTTGAGCCACAAGCTGAGTAAAGCCAAAGTCTAGGTCTTCTCTTTTAGCTTCAATCACTAAGAGTTGATTTTTGCTTTCAATCAGGTAATCCAAGTTGCCTTGAAGTTGCTCTGTAACCTTAATTGGATACTCAATTCTTATTCGTGCTTTTGTATAGTGAATTAGATCAACAATGACAGGAGAAATTAAGATTTCTCGTCGAGCAATCTCAGTAGAAAGGCTAACGTAAGGCAGGATTTCATCAATGCGATCGCGCAGTTCATCAATGCGATCTAATTCACCTTGATATTGAGTCCAGTTCAGACGCTTTCGAGTTAGCGTATAACCAAATTCTATCGCCAAGTCTTCAGCAATGATATTGAGTTCAAAAATCTTGCTAAAGGTATAGGATATGCTAGGGTCTAGAACTTTCATATTTCTATCCACACATGACAACGGAGGTGTTTAGATTGAGTTGGGACTATACTGCGAAGGGTTCTTAAGTAGTCATCATTCATTACCAAATCGATACTTCATATTTATGGGCAACTTGAAGACCTCACTTAAGCCTGCAAAGGTATAGTACTCACCAAACATTCGCACATTGCGGATGAGACTAACGGGCGGCATATTGATCGTGTCATAGCTCAACACCTGATTAGTAAACATGATATCCAGCGGATTGAGGGGATAAGGAAACGTGAACTCTCTGGCAGCATGATATTTGGGTTTAGGCAGCTCCACCACATCAACTTCAGCCTTGCTCATCCATTTTCCCAGCCGAATCCACCGGGGAAAGGTCAAGGGCTGGTTAGCGATTACAAAAAACTCAAACTGGCTTTCGGGGGCTATTTCCTTGGCACGACCAAAGCTAGGGATGTTTTTTTGGGTCTTCTGCATTTCCACATGGTAGCGGTTATCCGCATACTTCCAAGTATTGAGTACAGATGCATGATGAACTGCCCTGGCAGGAGTAACGTAGATGCCCTGTCGATTAAGAGGCATAAGATGCGCCTCGTACATCGGCACCTGTTCAGGACAGAAGTAGCGGTAGGAATTTTCCTCCGAGACAGTTGTGGCATAGTTTTCACTGTCTACTAACCCTAAGGCATAGCAGAGAGCATAGTTATGCAAAACGGGTTCGGTTTCATAGAGTCGGCCAATTTCCCGCGTAGCGTAGTAAAGGTTGTCATGCAGTTCTAACGTGCAGCGATAAATGTGGGGCATAGCTATGATCTCGCATTAGCGGTCTTTTTCTTGCTGATGTGTTTCTCCGCGTAGGCTTTGGCCTCCTTATCAGCCTGTTGCAGAATGGCTTGAATACCCGCTTCGCTAGCTGTTAAAGACTTCACCTCTGTTAGGAGTGCTTGAAAGTCTGCACCAATGAAATCGGTATGCACAATAAATTCCTGATTCATGAGTTCTTGAATAGCTGCCTTGGCGGCTGCGACGACATCATCTTCGTCTAGGGGATCGGGCGCTTTCAGCATACCGCTGGCTTGCATTTGGTCGTAGATTGCCTGAGTCCAACGCAGATTACTGATAATTTCACCATCCGCAAACACAACCCCCACTAACTCATTGCGAACCCGGCCTGTCCGGGTGGTTTGTGCCCCATAGTGACGAGTCCTCAATATATTGTTGAAGACATAGAGGAAACTGGCTTCTGTGGGATCTTTGAGAGTGACAATGCTGGGGAAGAAAACCTGGGGTCGAATATGGTCTTGCTGATTAATCCGACTGGTCACTTCTCCGGGCTTTGAGCCTTTTTCTCCTTTGGAGGCCATTGTGCCGTTTTCAAAGGGAGCATTCAAGGTAAAGGTCTCGTGGGACTCATCAAAGGCAGTGATCGAGAAGGCTGTATCAACCACCACTTTAGATTTTTCCGATCCTGAATCCCCAATGGCAAATCCATAAATAATGCAGTCAGGGTTATCCATCCCAAACTCAACGTTATACTCACATTCCTCTGGTTTGACAAAGCCGTAGGTGCGGAGGAGTTCTCGACCCACTAATCGCTCTGGAGTGGATTGTTTGCGTTTGAACATGGAGAGACGACTGATGGTGTTCTTGTCCGTTACTCCAGCACGAACCCTGGCCTTATTGAGTTCACCATCGGTCTGAAACAAGGGATAGGACTCTGTAACGCGCACTGTTAGGAAGTGGGCGTACTTACCCATGGGCTTGTAAGGAATCTCAGTGTGGAAAAAATTAGAGTCAACGGATTTTAGCAGAGCCATATTGAATGTCCTTTTATAGTTTTAATGTGGTCAATTGATTTACAAATAAACTCATTGAGTGCTACTCAGCCTCATCTTGGATAGGTTCGCCTTTAGCTTTAATTTCCTGATTCTCTTTGTCTTGATCTAGGCGGTAGAGAAATTCACAGGTATCACGAATTAGATTGAGTTGGCGACCTGCCAAGCGAGCGCGATCGCCTGCAAACGCCTTCTCAAAGACATCAATCACAAAATAGCGAGCAAAGTCGAGGACGAGTTGGCGTTCCTTTTCGCGATCGCTGACCACCCAGCGCCCTTCGGCGGTTGACGCATGAACTCGATCCATCAACTTAAAGACCTCAGCCGCTACAACGCTCACGAGAGCGTCATCATGGAACATACTGGATTCAGCTTTGAGGATGGTATCGGCGGCAATATCAATCGGCTTCAAAACTGCGTTGGCCTTGGCGTTGTAGCGCTTATTGGCTCGGTAGAACTGCCGATAGAGATCGGTCAGTCTCTGGGGATGGTTAAGGGATGAGTCGGGGGTCAAAATCCATTCCTCCTGGTTAAAGTTATAGATGGCATAGGGGTCAAAGCAGGGATAGAAGTGATGAGCGTAGAGCTTGATTTTTTGAGGACTAGGAGCATCAGCCTTTTGTCCTCGGCTCCACTTGGCAAGATAGAAAAAAACATGCAGTGGACTGGTTTCAATATCTTTAGCGAGTTCTGTGAAGCGTCCCCAGTTGGCATCGTAGCCACCTTTGCCTTGTTTGGCATTGACATCCATGTGGATAGCATAGGCAGCAGTCAGAATATTCAGGGGAGCCGGACGGTGGATACCGCTCTCGTCTGTCCAACCTTCCAGAATGCAGTCCAGCCGAAATCGGTCTTGTCCGACTAAGGTGCGGAATGCATGGGGGGCACTGTCGAGGAAAACACTTTCTTCAAATTCAGCTCCATCGGTAAATGGGGGAATCGGAGATTCGGATACCACAGTTTTGACATCTAAAATCATGGGAAAGGCAAAAGCCAGCCAACTCGGCATCACCCAGGATTCGGTATCCGTGCTGTCACGACCTGGCGGCAGAGCTATGAAATAGAAGGTCAGAGGCTTATCTTCTGGATAGGACAGCTTGAAAGTTCGGTCTCGCTGGAAATTAGGGTCATCATCAGGCAACTGTTTTCGTTGGGCTAGGTTTTCCTCCATCAAGAAAGCATCAACGGTTTGATACTTTTCTCGACTGAAGTTCGCCTCTAGCTGCTTGCTGATGAAATGGTTGCGAATACTGGTATCAAATCGAGTTTGAGCAATGTTGCTGTAGGCCCGATGCAGGAATGAGTTGGTCTCTGGGGTGAAGTAGTAGGTCGGATAAAAGTAGAGGTAGCGGTATTTGCCATCCTCGAACCGCTTGCCCACCGCCTGGGTCTGGTTCATCAGAATCTGTCGCAGCATCATTTCAATCCCTGCGATGCTGGAGATATTACGCTTGGCGTTAGAGCCGCCCAGATGCTGTTTGTTAGTGTAGACCTGGGGTGTAAACAGCACTGCCGATTCCATTTGTTCGCTAACGGAATAGGGCGAGTGAGAAATCGAGCAGATCATCTGCCGTCCCCGCCCTGCTTTCTTGGCGGCGTTGTAGTAAGTCAATTCTTTGAGGAAAACATCCACCTGCTCTGTGGTTAAGTATTCCTGGCCTTGTCCCGGCAAGATTACCACTTTACCGACCCAATCCCGCAGATCATCCCAACCATCAGCAACCTCATATTCAGCCACAATCGGTTGAGTCAATTGCGTGATGTAACCAATAAGATTGCCACAGGTCTCTTGTAGATCTTCAATGCCGGGATTCTTTTCCAGAAACTTCGCCGCTAGGAAATACCACTCGTAGGGCACACCCCCTGTATTTCCCTTGAGCTTCATCTCTTTCAGCTTTTCGTTGATGCACTGAATTTCTCGAATTTGAGGTAAATAGTCAGCTAGCTGCCAAAGCTCAGCGACTTTGTGAATGATGTTTTCAGGTAACACCACTGCATCGATAGCGGGCAGCTTTGGTAGGCTCTTTTCCGTCTTGCGTTCTTTGGCACGTTCCTTAATGGCTTCTTCAAGTTGATTGACTCGTTCGCCCCAGATCTTTCGGCTCATCAGGTCTCCAAATTCAGCCAGTTGGTCGATCCGAATGTCATCACCAAAAGAGAAGTTATAGTCAGCCGAAAGTATTCCTCGCTGCTGAAAGGCAATTAGGTTTTCGCTACGCTTACTGGCAACGGATCCTTTATTGGGGTTCAGAATACGGAGGGTTGCATCTAAAGCTACCTGCATGAGTCCCGAATCATCGAAGAATAGGTTGTAGTACTCGGCATATTTCATGCCTTTACCATCACGGCTAAACCCCGTTTGGCGCAGACGCAACTGACCCGCACACAGGTCTTTAATGCTGGCAACAACGCGATTGGGTAAGGTATCGCGACTGACCGGGGGAGCGTCTCGCTGAGTTAAGTAAATGACCCCTGTAGGCAGATATAGCAGCGGCGTGTAATACTCGTTTTCTGGCGTGTTCAGGCTAGTGTGGGCATCCATCAAGGCATTATTGACAACGTTGGTTAGCACTCCTCGGTTTTCGGAGATGGCATGATACTTAAAATGGAGTTCGCCATCGCTAAGAGCATGAATGATTTCTTTTAACCCGTAAGCTTCAGCGTCTTGAGGATGTTTGATGATAGAAGATAGGCGATCGGCAAGACAAGCTAAATTTGCAAGACAGTTCAGAGGTCTACCCTGTAGTTGTGGTTGCAGCCCTCCAATGCCTAGATTGCGGTTCGTATCTTTTTTTCGTTGAGCGTTACAAGCGATGTACAGCAAATCGTCACAATAGACCTGCCACTGTTCAGGGTTATCTGCAAACAGAAAACGATCAAGCCCAAGAGCTGGAACCAGCAGATTCAAGAGCTGCCGATTGTACTCAAGGGTTGATGTAAAGAGCTGGCTAAGTTCAGAGTCATCATCAGTGGGTAATTGGCGAAGGTTGAAGCTAAGGTCGTGTCCATGACGAATCAGATAGTCAGGGCTGTTGGGAATGAGTCGATAATCGAATTTTTCAAAGTCATGCAGTACGAAACCTGCAATGGCTAGTCGTCGCTCTAGTTCCTTGACTTGACGGCTGACAGTTGTGTTGAGGCGTTGAAGCCTACGTTCGATTAGATTTGCAGGAAATAAACCATTTAATAAGTGAGTACTGAGAGACTGATCAGCAGCATTATCACGGCGAATAGGTTTTTGACCCGCAGTGATGCGTCTAGGGTTCACGATGCGATCCAAGTATTCTGCGAAGAACTTACCACCTTTGGCCGTAACGCCAACTGTGAACTTCAGAAGATTGGGTAAAACGATCTCTGCAAAGTCCTGCATAACGCCATCGCCAGGGTTTTGGGACTGAATGGCCTCTCGCAAGAGCTTGAGGGTGAGCAGTTCTCGTACGGAGGGTTCTAAGGTGCGATCGCTGTCTTCCTCTAACCCAAAGTCACCTTCAAGCCAGGAGTAATCATCTTCTGTCAATTCTGAATCTGTGTTTTGGGTATCCCATAATGACAATTGCTGCAAGTCACCAGTTTGGGAAGAACGTTTCATAACGGAGCTCCTAATTGAGGTTTACCAGACAACGCCCTTGGATGATGGGCTTGCCGCTAAAAATCTGGGAGTATTACCCTAGGTAAGGTTTCCCTGCCCCTGCGGGATTTTGGTTCACATGGTGAATTGCACGAGTGTATTTCATATCCGTAGGGGCGAGGTCTCCTCGCCCAATGCAGAATTTTTGTGATCAACCAAAATTATGGGTTGGGGGGCACAATGTATTGCCCTGGGCAGGGAGACCCTGCCCCTACGGGGTGTTTGGTTGCACTCGGTCACGATGTCGGACTCGATCATCTGCTGGTACTACCCCACCGTGAATTTTTCTCGCAAGATTTGGACTGTCATCGTACATATTGCTTTGATAGAGAACATGACATCTTTTCTTGAGTGAACATATCCTTGAAGGGAGCCTTTAATAAGGATTGCCAGCTCCCTACTGGATTAAGCCGCTCGTTTTAAGCTCTCGATCGAGAACCGCAGAGGTGGCTTGGGAAAAAGATTAAGTTCGAGTTGATCGTACTTAATCTCCTTTGGGGACTCTTCGACCTGAAAAGTCTTATCGGTATCTGAGATATTGCACTTTGACGAATAAGGCTCCAGGTCAAAGAGGGTAAGTTGACAGTAAGTCATCATTAATTAAGGCTCAATATATTTTTCTAGATGGCAGTGCTTGGCCTTAGTGAGCTTAAAAAACGTATGTGACGGACAGGATTAGCCATGAGAGTCGGTCACTGCGAATCTCTGTTGCTGTACTAGAAGACTGGCACCACTCACATGAAGTTATAACATAGAGTTCAGAATTTTTTTAGATCAGGGTCGGAAGACGATTTCAAAATTTATCCTCAACTATGATATTCTATTAACAAGTGCCCAGATTCTCAGCTCTAATTCAAACCCTCTGAGGGATTGAAATTTCCGTCGCTGATCTAGAAGACTGGCACCTCCTTTGGTTGATCGCATTCCAAAACCCCTCTCAGGGATGACAACTACGCAACCCATATCTCACCTCCATCACGCTTGAATCGGTAGGCAAGGGTGTCAATCAGCAAGGCTGACTGGCCAAAGGCCACTGAGTAGGGTGCGGTGGCGTCGTGGATGCTGTTCTCATCGCTGATGGGGTAAATCTGAAAATGCATCGGTAGCTGCAACCGTAGTTGTACCTCTCGCACAGGCTTACATAACACATAGCAGACCATGGCCTGCATACTTAGGCGACGATTGATCGAGGCAGCCCAAGGATTATCGGGTTGCCAGATTTGTAACCCTTTCAGTACCTGCACCTTCCAGGCATTGGCAATCGGTTGGAGATCGCCGGGGTAGGTAAACTTCCAGTTCAAGCGCTCTTCCCGATAGCCCCGCAACTTCATAAAGCCCAGGCAATCCTTAAATTGGCCTTTGGCGATCGCTTGTCCAGTGCGCTCTGATGTTGCTTGCAACAAATCAAGAAATTCCCGCTGGGTACACATCTCGATCTCTAGGTTGCTCAGCACACCCGGTAAGTCATAGGTTTTGAACCGATCTAGCGCCATCGGTTCTGTGAGATCATACAGACCGCATTGTAGAGGGCTTGACCCACGAAAACTTTTGGCATCTTCAGCGATGGGATTACCTTTCTTACCCGAAAACGCTTGCCATTCTCTAGCCCAGCCGTTGACACGCTCAGCCACTTGCTTAAGGCTAGTTGCAAATACCTGCTCACAACTGGCTTGGAAGTGTGGTAAAGCCCCAGCGTATTCCCGTTGACGCTTCAAATCAAGCAGCAGATCGAAGGACTGAACAGCTCCCCAGCGTTTGTAGTAGCCCTCAAAGTCATTGATCTGACGGTATTTGTCGCGGATCAGGGTCTGGAAGTGGATGCGATCGCACCTCTCCCCATCGGCCAAAACCGCCTTGTCTCCCACAAACAGCCGCTCCACAAAGAAATTTGGCACGAGGGCATAGGCTCTAAAGCCATCAAACTGAATATCCTGTCCATTTTTTGATAGCCAGCATGGCGACCCAATCGGCCTAGGCGCTGGATAAAATTACCAGCATCTGACGACTCAAAAGGAGGAGGTTGATTTTAAATCAACCCCGACATCAATGGTGCTAGTGCCAATCACGAGGTCAGCAGCTAGGGATTCAGCCTTTTCCTGATGGCCAGATAATCCTGTGTTTTCTCGCACTGTTAGGCCATGCTCTGCAAACAACGCTTTGAATATTGGGGTCAGTCGTTTCACTGCGGCAATGGAGTTGAGGATGATTGCCCCCTTACTGCCGGGATGGTCTAAAAACTGGCTGAGAATATGCTCTCGATGATCTGCAAGCCAAGCTTCGGAAGCCTGAGATGTGGGGTCTATGGGTACAAATGTCAGATCAATAGAGTGGGCGATCTGTCGCCAATCCTGGGCCATCAGAGCATCTGCTTCCGCTGGAGTTGCCGGAAACTGGTACTTTCTCTCATCCAGGGGATTGACGGTGCGGCAGCGAAAGCCTGCCTGATGTAAACGTTGTAGTAGAGAACTGCTGGGTGTTGCAGAAAGGAATAGAAACTTCTTGCCCTGATTCGTCGCTTGCATCAACAACATGGTGTTGATAACGCTGACAACTTGAGGGGCTGCGAAAACATGAAATTCGTCAAAGATAAATAATTCAAAGTCTGTATCAATTTGGTTCCAAAGCTTATCAGGGTTGTCCTTGCGGGTTAGGTATGCCCCCCGATGCAAATAATGAAAAATATCAGGGTTGGTAATCAAAACTTCAGATTGACCGGCACGGGAGGCGATCGCGCTACCCTTTCGCAAGCCTTCCTGCTCGGCATAAATTTCTAACTCCGGCCCGCTGAAGCGATTGACGCGGGCTTGATTGGAAGGCTGGAAGTACTTGATATACTCCTGAACTTGAGCTGCTTGATCCCTTGCTAGAGCATTGGTGGGATAGAGGGCAATGGCATAACAATCTCCCTGCATTACATCCAGATAAGCTGCCAAACTTTTGCCATCCCCTGTCATTGCAGTATTAAATACCACATCAATATTTGGATCTCGTAAAGCCTTTAGAGTTTCTAGTTGGTGCCATGACAGTTTCCAGCCATCCGGCAAGTGAATCTCTGGAGATACATCCCTAGCGGGGCAGGTGTAGACAGGTTTTAAGTTAATTGAATACATATGTTTACCTATAAGAGCTTCATCGACCTGACAATCAGACCAAAAGGTGATCAACCCTGAATTGAGCATCAGGAAACACTTGAAATGTAAGCGATTGCCCTCGACGAAAAGTCTGTACCTTTTGGTAAACCGTAGCACTTGGCTCTCGATGGATCTGCACCGCTTCAGCATTCAAGTCTACAATCCAAACCTCGGCAATGTTGTTTTGAGCGTAAAGCGGCACTTTTACAGTGTGATCAAAATCAACCGTGGTATCAGAGACCTCAACCAGCGCAAAGATATCTTCGGGCTGAGGATAGCTCTCGGCATAAAAGTCCGATCACCGTTGGAGAATCGCCAAATCAGGTTGCGGTTCCGAGCTGTTACTCAACTGAATCGGGTTTTGAACCCGCACAATTGCCTTGAAACCTAGCTCCCTTATAAACAGCTCAGTCAAACGATCAACACAGACAGCATGTTGCCTGCCAATGGGCGACATTTGGATAATTTCTCCTTGCAGTAACTCAACGCGATCGCGATCAGTCAAAATACCGGACTCAATCATCTGTTGGTACTGCCCTACCGTAAATTTCTTTCGCAGAATTTGAACTGTCATCGGAATTGCTCACTCATGCAATGGGGGTTTCAGTAATTGCAGCGTGGACTGCCATCTAGGGAGTAGGGGTTTTCCATATATTCCAGTTCACGGTTGCGCTCTGTGCTGTATCTCAAGGCTTGATGAACGATAGGTTCTATCAATGAGACACGCTCCTCTAGCTGCTCATGTTGTTGCTCAATTTCTCTAATTCGTTTGTCTTGAAAGCTGTTACGGGTCCTTTCAGCCTCAATTAAGTCGATAAACTGCCGTAGTAAGTCGAGATCAGAATGGGATTGTTGCACGGTTTGGTCCTCCTGTACATCGTTGTCCAAAATCGTCATCTAGTCTTTGAAGCTACCCATAAAAGGCAACTACAAAGTGTACGTGTTTACTTGCTTGTTCTCATATTGACAAGCAAAATAGAAATATGCAACCCCGAAAAATTAAATGTACGTACACTCTTATTTAATCTGTCATGGCTCGTAAACGTTCCTCCATTACCCTATCTATTGCAGAACCCGAAAAAAAACAGCTAGAGCGGCTTGCCCTGGAGTTTGGACAGACTTGGGGAGATAAGCCAAATATTTCTAAGTTGCTCAAAGCACTGGCAAATGGCGATCTTCGTATTGGTACCAACCCTGACTGGAACGACGATCTCATTGATGTTCTCAATCATGCCCGACTAAACTTTATTGATCGCGGCCAACTACACCACGCGATCGCACTTTCCCAACTCTTGCTAGAGCGTAGTGAATTACCTGTTCCCCTCCGCCATGAAATCCAGCAATTTATCGAACACCCCACCCATCCCTGGCGCATACGGCTCGATCACTATATTCAGCAGCGACAACCCTTTCAACTAACCTACCAAGATGCCGCAGAACGCCTGTGGCAGTTTACCGTGCATCATGCCACCATTGTGATTCACGAAGATCGGCAATATTTAGATTGTTGGTGTGCAGAAACCATCGAGAACCAGGATCTAGAGCCATTAACCCACAATTGGAGCCTACGACTCGATCGCATTCCCGCAGGAACTGCTATTCAGCCTGTTGCAGGCATGTGGAGATCGCAACTGGATCAAATCCCAGTTGAATTCCATCTTTTGCGCGGATTAGCCTTTGCCTACCACACAAAAACCGCTGCTGATACCCACAACGAATGGCATCCAGACCAGCCCCAGGTGCGGCGAGTGATCAGAAACGTTACCAGTACCTTTTGGTTCTTCCGAGAGATACGCCGGTATGGGGCTGATTGTGTTCTCGTAGGGCCAAAAGAGGTGCGCGAACGGTTTACACAGGATGTCAGAGCCTTATATCAACAATATTTCCCTTGAAGATGTTGTTAGAGTTACTAAGGCTCAGCTTCTGAGAGACCATTATTCAGAAAAAAGGATTACAGGCGATCGCGCAAACACGCTCTGAAGTTTAGCGGTATCCTGCTACGCTCACCATCAAGACTTCCATGAGCATTATAATTCTGGTCTCATCCCAGTCCAGAAGGCAGAGGCACAAAGTTAATAGAAAGGCGTTGATTGAGAGCCGTCGCAATCCGATTCAGCATCGCCAGAGAATGCCCCTCATAATCTGCATCCTCAAGCCGACAAATGACTGAAGCCTGCGTTCCCACCAAAGCTGCCAACTGGCGCTGAGAAAGATTAGCCGCTTCACGTAACTCCCGGATTTTTCGTGCCACATCATCATTTACCCGCGCCTCCTCTAGAGCCACAAGACGCTCAGGTTGTCCTTCATAGAACTCCTGATGAAGAATCTCTAGAGCATTAGACGTTTTCTTGTCAGTCATCAGCTTTTCCTCTGATAGGTGTACATTTCTGGATCACTCTCAAAGCGGATGCGGCGGTCAATCGCTTTGTCAATCTCCTTGGGCGGTACCTGGCCTTCTTTCACAATGCCGTGGGAAAGTATTGCTGTACAATCGCCATAGAAGAAATAGAGGATGCGATAGTTGACACCCCAAAGCCCAATCCGCAGCTCATAGATTTTGTCTCGCAGGTAATCCGCCTCTGGTCGGCGCAGTTCGTGCCCTAGTGCAGCCAACCGCTCTATTTTGACAGTGCATTTATCTTGAGCCTTCTGAGGTAGAATCCTCAGCCAGTCCAGCGTTGGGATAGATCCGTCCGTCTCTTGGAAGAAAACAACAATGGTTTGCGGCAATATTGATTTTCTCTTAGATTTACCTCTCTATGTTCGCAAATATATGAACTAAATCAAATACTGTCAGTTCTTGTAGAGCAATTCCAGATAACTTTCAGGATTGACCTGAGTACCATTCAGCTTGAACTTCAACGTAAAATCAGCAGACTCAATGTCTAGGTTGCTAATTTTTTTTGAAGTTTTGTTGCAGAGCTGGTATATTGACTTTAATAAACTTATATCCATAAAATTTTAGATATAAGTCTATACATAAGTCTTTATAAGTTTTACTTTTAGCTTTGGAAATACCCGTGTTCGAGTTTTTAGCTCATTCTGCTTGGCTTATTCCCTGCTACCCCTTGGTGGGCATGGTGGTGTCCCTTTTGTGGACACCCTCGATTATTCGTCGTACAGGACCTCGACCCGCAGGTTATGTCAACTTGGTGATGACATTAACCGCTTTTTTACATGGGCTGGGGAGCTTTCCCAGCGTTTGGAACCATCCCCCTCAATATCTTTCTATCCCGTGGTTAGAAGTTGCAGGGCTAGATCTGACCATTCCCCTAGAAATCTCTGCGACTACGATTGGGGTTGGCTTGGTGGTTACCGGGCTGAATTTTCTGGCTCAACTCTATGCCATTGGCTATTTGGAAATGGATTGGGGCTGGGCAAGGTTTTTCTCTCTGCTAGCCTTATTTGAAACAGGCATGTGTGCCCTAGCCCTGTGCAACTCTCTGTTTTTCAGCTATATCATTCTGGAAATTTTGACCTTAGCCACCTATCTGATTGTCGGCACCTGGTTTAATCAGTCTTTGGTGGTCACCGGTGCCCGTGATGCTTTTCTCACTAAACGGATTGGCGATCTGTTTCTGTTGATGGGGGTGTTGGCAATTTTCCCCCTAGCTGGAACCTGGGACTATCGAGAGCTAGGGATCTGGGCACAGACGGCTCAAGTTGATCCGACGGTGATCACCTTACTAGGTCTGAGTTTAATTGCTGGGCCCATGGGTAAATGTGCCCAATTCCCTTTGCATCTGTGGCTAGATGAAGCCATGGAAGGGCCAATGCCAGGGACGGTGTTGCGGAACTCTGTCGTTGTCTCTACTGGGGCATGGATATTAATTAAACTGGCTCCTGTGCTGGCCCTGTCTCCGCTAACGTTAACGGTGATGATTGGCATTGGGGGTGTGACTGCAATTGGCGGTACGTTGATTGCCATTGCTCAAATTGATGTTAAACGGGCTTTATCTTACTCAGCTAGTGTTTATATGGGCTTGATCTTTATTGCTGTTGGCACTCAACAGCAGGAAGCCGCTCTATTGTTAATGCTGACCTATGCCCTAGCAATGGCTCTGTTGATTATGAGTACCGGGTCTGTAGTACTCAATGCGATTACTCAGGATCTGACCCAGTTGGGTGGATTATGGAGTCGGCGTCCGATTACGGGGTTAAGTTATCTGGTGGGGGCAGCAGGTTTAATTGCCTTTCCTGCCCTCGGTGGCTTTTGGGCCTTGTTGAAATTAGCAGATGGCCTCTGGTCAACCCAACCCGCTTTGGTCGGTGTTGTTTTGCTCGTCAATACCCTAACGGGGTTTAGCGTCACGCGGGAGTTTAGCTTGATTTTTGCTGGCAAACCCCAACAGATGACGGTGAGATCGCCCGAAAATCTCTGGCTCGTCACCTTACCCAGCACGATCTTAGCGGGGGCAACCTTACATTTACCCCTCCTGCTCCAGCGGCTGGCGCTGCTACCCCATTGGTCCGATCTCAACCACACCCTGGCCCTTTTGCTGAGCGGATCAAGCCTGATCGGTTGTGGGGCGAGTGCTTGGATTTATATGGGCGATCGCATTCCCAAACCGGTTCGTATTCCTTGGGCACCCTTGCAAAACTTTTTTGCCTTGGATATGTATACACCTACTCTCTACCGCTCCAGTGTAGTTTTAGGTGTGGATTGGATTTCTCGCCTGACGGATTGGTTTGATCGCAACATCGTCGATGGCCTTGTCAATCTGATTGGCCAATTCTCCATCTTGAGTGGTGAATCCCTCAAGTATGGCAACGTTGGTCAGACCCAGTTCTACCTGTTTACGATTGTTTCCGGGGTATTCGTGATTACCGCGTTTTTAGTTTGGCCACTGATTTCTCCGCTACTGGGTTCACTATTTTAGACCCGCGTTTCTCTTGTTTTTGCTTCTGTGCTGATTGTTTAGAGCCATTATTCTGCCATGCTCAATGTCCTGATCTGGTTTCCCTGTATTGCTGCTGTGATTGTTGCCTTACTCCCCCAGGCGATCGCAGCCCATCGAGTCCGCTTTATTTCCCTCTGTTTATCGGCAGTGACACTGCTGTGGACCCTATGGCTAGTCAGCCAATTTGATCTGAGCAATCCCACATTTCAGTTTCGGGAGTCTTTACCTTGGTTGCCCTATTTGGGTTTGAACTATGAATTAGGGGTGGATGGTCTATCTTTACCCCTATTAGGTTTGAATAGTTTACTGACCTGGATTGCCATTTACAGTAGCCGCGTTGACACGGAGCGATCGCGCCTCTTCTATAGCCTGATTTTACTGATTAGTGGTGGGGTCGCGGGTGCCTTTTTAGCCCAGAATTTGTTGTTGTTCTTTCTATTCTATGAAGTAGAGCTGATTCCTTTCTACCTCTTGATCTCGGTGTGGGGTGGAACTCAACAAGGCAGTGCTGCGACCAAGTTTTTGCTCTATACCGCCACCTCTGGTGGTCTCATTTTAGCGGGCTTCTTAGGCATCATCTGGTTTAGTGACACCACCAGCTTTACTTATGAGGCCCTCCTAGGCCAGACCTTACCCCTGAATATCCAGTATGTGCTACTCATTCTCTTGCTCCTGGGATTTGGCATTAAAACACCGCTAGTGCCGTTGCATACTTGGCTTCCAGAAACCTATGTGGCCGCCTCTACACCCGTCGCCATCTTATTAGGTGGGGTGTTGGCCAAGCTGGGAACCTACGGAATTTTCCGGTTTTGTATGGTGCTGTTTCCAGAGGCTTGGGCGCAGGTCTCGCCCGGTTTAGCAACTTGGGCTGTAGTCAGTGTGTTATATGGCGCCTTGGCTGCGATCGCCCAAAAAGATATCAAACGCATGGTGGCTTACAGTTCAGTAGGGCACATGGGGTATGTACTCTTGGCCGCCGCCGCCCGCACGGAGTTGAGTTTTGTCGGAGCCATTTCCCAAATGTTTGCCCACGGTCTGATCTTGGCTCTGCTGTTTCACTTGGTCGGTTTAATCGAAGCCAAAGCTGGGACGCGCGATTTAGAGGTCTTAAATGGTCTGATGAACCCGATCCGAGGCCTGCCCCTCGTCAGCGCTCTGTTGGTATTAGGAGGAATGGCCAGTGCGGGTATTCCCGGTCTAGTGGGCTTTATTGCAGAGTTTCTGGTTTTCCAGGGCAGTTATGCCACCTTCCCCATCCAGACCCTAATCAGTGTGGTCGGGACAGGGCTAACGGCTGTGTATTTTGTGATTTTGCTCAATCGCACCTGCTTTGGCAAGCTCGACAACGACCTGGCTTATTTTCCTAAAGTTAACTGGAGTGAGCGGATTCCGGCCTTAATTCTGGTGACCCTAATTGTTGTCTTGGGTCTTCAACCTGCCTGGTTAGTGCGCTGGAGTGAGCCAACTACCAGTGCATTGATGGCCGCAGCCCAAGAGTTGACGCCGATGCCCAGACTCTTCACCGCTAAGGTTCTATCCCATCAATCGCCCCCGTTGCTCAGTGTTTTAGAAGATTCGCCTTCTACTTGAGTATTAACAAGGTTCTCAGGATCATGGATTTAATACCCTCCACTTTTGACCTTCACCCCCTCCTTTAATATCCACTCTTATGACTACAACTTTACATCCTACTCCTACCCAACTTCCGCCCTCCCAGCATGAGTTTGCAGAAGTAATCCATCGCTTAGAGGCAGGGGGGGCAATGCTGCCGAATACCCCCGATAATCTCAAACAAATTATTGGGCTGTATAAAGCCTATGCGGTACCGATGGATTTCTATTGGCGGGATCTGCTCTATATTGCGGAGCAAGTGTTTCTCGATCCTTTGCCGCTGTTCAAATATTTTTTGCCCCAGGCGTACCTGGATCTCCATAATCACTATGCGGGCGATGATGCTGATCTAAGGGTTTGGCGAGGCGAAGCCACTGCTCACCCAGAACTTCTAGCCTTTATGGAAAAAGGGGAGATCAAACGAAAATTACCGAAGCTTTTACATCACTTGTGGCATGACCGCATCAATATGGAGTTTGCCGAAGAATGTATGCGGGCCATGCTCTGGCACCGGAATATGGGGGGTCAGTTCGATCCCTATCTAGACACGGATGAGTATATTGCCAATGCCGATCGCGCCATTAAAGCCTATTTTCGTGGCAATCCTGTGATGCTGGGGTTGTATAAGCTCTTTCCAGAGATGTTTATTGAACAGGTGCGGCAATTATCCTATTACTCCAATTTGGGCCTGTTTTGGGAAGTGATGGCTCCCGTCTTTTTTGAGATGTCGGATCTGTATGATGAGGGCAAATTGACCACGGTTCCAGAAGCGATGAATTTTCTGGTAAATGGAATTTTTGCCATTGCCGGTCGGCCCATTTACCACCATGTCTATATTCGCGGTGAATGCTACGAAATTATTCCCAAATCTAAAGGTTTTATGTGGCTATACGAAGCGGCACTGCCCTATGTTGAGGCTGTCTTTTATCGCACCTCTCCGTTTCGCGGCACTAAATCTTACAACGCCCAAGCCAAGCAAGTGCCCGATCGCCAAGAAGATTTTCACTATGGCATTCTCTATGCCGATGTCTTTCCCGTCGGTTCTGCCGGGATTCCGCCCACCTTGCTGATGCAAGACATGCTGCATTTTCTGCCCCCCTATTTAGTGGAGTACTACCAGCAGTACTGTCGAGGAGAAGATGACATGCTCGTTCAATTGGGGATTAGCTTTCAGCGATCCATGTACTGTGTGACCTCTGCCGTGATTCAAGCCCTGCGCCAAGCTTTGCTTTATCCTTTGGATGATCCTAATCCTGAACATTTGCAGGCCAATCGCGCCTTTTTTGAAAGCCAGCTCGACCGCTTTAAGCGACCTGAAGCCCGATTGCGGGCAATTCAGAACCAAGAATATCGCTAATTCTGAAGACTTAAACTCTTGTTGGCGATAACTTGTTCTGGACAAGCCAGCCGTTTAAATCAGGCTAGAGGGGTCGGTCATTGCGTTCAAATAACCTAGAGCGATCTCAAAATTTGCAGTTCTACCTTGCTGATAGAAGAGGTGAGCTGCACAGCTAATGTCGGTAATAGCGCCTTGTTGATCCCCTAGGTTAGAACGCAGTAGGCCGCGATCGCCATAGGCACAAGCATTTTCAGGGCAAAGGTAAATGACCTGAGTATAAATATCAATTGCTTGTCTATAGGCTTGGGTCTCGGCTTTGGCTGCTGCGGCTTGGAGTAAAGCGTTTAAGGTTTCAGCTTGAGCCGTAGCGTTAGGCTCCTGTAACGATGGACTGAGGTTGTAACTGTGTGCCAACGCCGTTTCCCTTCGGGTTATTCTAGAGGGGTGCGATCGCCGGAGGCTCAGCAGAATTCTGGACGCTAGCACCTGCCATTCTCGGTCAGCCTCTAGAGACTCTAGGGCTATCTGAGCAGCAGAGCCAATACCAGCGAGCAACTGGATTACCTGTTGATCAAAGCCGTCATCTTCAGAGGCTTTTAGCATTTTCATTAGTCCTGTGACTAATTCGCCTATCTCTATCTGATTCAGGGTGTGAGTGGCTAGGACTCTCAGCTCAGGATCGACTTGCTGATGTTGACCAATGACCACTAAAGGAGAAACTGCTTTGGCTCCAAATTTAGGCAATAATTGTGCCACCTGTGCCCGCAGTTGAGGATCCGCCTTCGTCAAGAGTAGGTGAAAAGCCAACCCCAAAAACTATCTAGATCCCACCAGTCTAAATCAACGCTCTGAATTTGCTCACGGGCAATGGGTAGCAATTGTTCAAAACATTGGTAATACAAATCATTAGGGTGTCTAAATCCATGAGAATCTGGCATCGTAGAGCCTCTCCCGAAACTTCAGACGACTTTAAAGCAAATACCTAATATTAGTTTTACGCCCTCAAGCAGGTACAACGCAATAGGGATAATCCGGGAAACGCATTAAAGGTGATACAAAAACGGATGCATTGGGGATAGAACTGTCTGAACCGAGGCTGTAAAGCGCGTCACTGTCAAGAGATCGGCAAAGTCATCAGCGACCTACTTTGTCAGAGAATCTAAAAGAATCACTCATAGTGGCTCCACAGTCGTAAAATCTTGATGGTTTGTTGTTCCTCAAGGATTTGATATACCAGTCGGTGCTGAATGTTGATTCTTCGGGAATAAAACCCTTGCATATCACCCACTAACTTTTCGTAAGGTGGAGTATAGGGATTGTCTTGTAATACTTCTACTAGCCTTTCTACTTTTTGTTTGAGGCCAGCAGCCGCAATTTTCTTAGCATCTTTAACCGCTTGCTTAGTAAAGAACAACTTCCCACGTCACCAATCTAAATCCTCAAAGGCTAGACATTCCTCTACTGGCTCTGCTGCTGCTGTGCGGATGGATTCAGACATCCCAGGAATACTGTTAAGATAAATTGTTTCTTGGATTGCATCCCAATCTTCTTTAGCAATCAAGATCGCGTCATTGCGTTTGCCTGAAATAACGACGGGTTTGTGGTGTTCTGCCACTTCATCCACCAGACGATATAAATTGTCTCTAGCCTCTCGAACGGTAATTAAATCCATTAGCTCACCTCAACTGGTACCATATACGGTACCAGCCTAGCATGGTCAATCGAGAACAATGGTTTATTCATGACCCTCAGTTCTAAATTCAGTGAAATTGTGATTAAATTTCGCCACGCCACCCTTGCTGATTTGGAGCTGTTGCGACACTGGGATCAGCAACCGCATGTGATTGCCTCAGATCCTAACGATGATTGGGGTTGGGAGGTGGAACTGGGCCGTACTCCTGATTGGCGAGAGCAATTCATTGCCGAAATTGAGGGTCGTCCCTTGGGATTTATCCAGATTATCGATCCAGACCGTGAAGAGAGTCACTATTGGGGCGATATTGAAGCGAATTTGCGGGCGATTGATATCTGGATTGGGGAAGCTGCCGATTTGGGTCAAGGCTATGGTACGCAAATGATGCAGTTGGCTCTGGATCGATGTTTTGTCAACCGGGCTGTGACGGCTGTACTCGTTGATCCTTTAGCCAATAATACTCGCGCCCACCGTTTCTATGAGCGTTTTGGCTTTCAATGGATCGAATTTAGACGGTTTGGTGAAGATGACTGCTGCGTTTATCGTCTCAACCGAGCCGATTGGCACCCTGCCAGCGAGAACCCTTCGCCGTAGCGCGGATCTAGGATCTAATCGGGTTCGAAACAGCTTGACTTGTAATAGTTACGTTGGATGCTGATCCTTATCTCTTACCACACATTGAAGCTCAGTGGGGTTTATAACATTGCAGAGGTTGTCGGATGCCAAAACCCATTAGGATGGCTGTAGGACTCGGCATGTTACCTGAGTCACCCTCATCACCTACTTACACTTCACCCAGATCTACACCTGGATGACGATTCAGTTACAAGTCAGCGTTCTTAAGCCTACCGCCAACTATGGAAATTTGTTGCACCCGTCCTGGTTGCCCACAGCCGCTTAACTCATTCCCCGATCTAGATGATAGCGCCATTCTCAAGACAGTCCCCCAGAAATATTGCTACCAATGTGGGATGCCCCTGATTTTAGATGGTCGCTATTTACCGTTGCAATTGTTACGTCGGGGCGGGTTTGGCGCTGCATTTCTGGCGTGCGATCGCCGCACGCCCACCTTTAGGAACTGTGTGGTAAAACAACTCCAACCCCATCCTCATTTGAGTACCAATCAACTGGAGACGGCGACGCGGTTATTCCATCGAGAAGCCGAGGTACTAGAGAAATTAGGGGATCATCCTCAAATTCCTCAATTTTTTGCTTTCCTAGAATTCCTTGCCCCAGAGTGGAACAATGCCCCTTCGCAAAAGTTCTTTTATCTAGTCCAAGAATATATTCAAGGGCAAAATTTGCAGCAGGAATTGGATGCGCGCGGACCGTTTTCTGAGGCTGAAGTGATGCAGGTCTTGAGGGAGATGCTCAAGGTCTTAGATTTTGTCCATGTTCAAGGGTCAATTCATCGAGATATCAAGCCTTCTAATATCATGCGTGCTCAATCGGGCACCCTGTACTTAATTGATTTTGGCGCGGTCAAGCAGGTGATCTCGAATGCTGGCAATTCACCCAATTCAGCGCCTCAGAGTCTAACAGGTATTTTTACGCCCGAATATTCACCTCCAGAGCAGCGGCAGTGTCGGGCAATTTATCCCTGTTCAGATTTGCATTCTTTAGCAGTCAGTTGTCTGCATTTACTCACGGGGAAACCGCCTCAATTTCTGTTTGACTTTAATACCAACAGTTGGAACTGGCGACAGACGGTTAGTGTTAGCGATCGCTTAGCCAATACCCTAGATCGAATGCTGCGGGAAGTCCCAGAAGAACGATTTCCGGGCACTAGAGATGTGGTAGAAGCCCTGAATGCGTCTGTACCCTATACCCAACCATCCACAACTAGTAGTTATTCTCAACCTCAACCCTACACCACCCAAATGGGACAAACGGGGCAGCAGCCTTTTCCCCTGCCACGCAAAAAGGTACTCATGGGCGTTTTAGGAGCTGGATTTGTAGCCCTCAGCCTTCTAGCTGGGACTTTATTGTGGCGATCCTCTGACCCATCCACGGCTCCAGGTCAGTTGACCACCCAGATCAGTTTTGGGGGACAAAACTTGATTCCCAATGAGCGCGGTAATAATACCCAAACTTTCAAAACCCTAAAAGCAGAAGGAATTAAAGCCTTTGCAGCAAAAAATTATACCGAGGCTGCTCAAAAATTCGAGGAAGCGCTGCGGGAAAATCCGAATGCCCCTGAAACGCGTATTTACCTCAATAATGCCCGCATTGGCGAAGAACACAGCTACACGATCGCCGTCACAGTCCCGATCACCGATGATTTCACCTACAGAGCACTAGAAATGTTGCGTGGCTTTGCCCAAGCCCAAGAAGAAATTAATGAAAATGGCGGTATAAATGGGGTCAAAATCAAATTGCAACTTATTGATGACGATGAGAAGCCCGATACTGCCAAGCAAATTGCTAAAAAACTGGTTAAAGATTCTCAAGTCCTAGCGGTGATTGGCCATAACTCAAGCCCGGTTAGTTTAGCTGCTTCAGCAATTTACAACCCCAATAAGCTTGTATTCATTACCCCGATCAGCATTACCAATCAACTAACAGGTTTAGACAAACCTTATATTTTTCGAACCAATATTGAGGGCGAGTTTGCGGCTCAGAAATTAGTTGAACACATGCTAACCAAGTTCCGCAACCAGAAAGCTGCGATTTTCTTTGTCTCTGAGATTCGTTATAGCGAAGATCTAAAATCGCAATTTACCAAAGAAATATTGTCCAATGGGGGAGAAGTTGTCGCAACTTTTGACTTAAAAACTGAGGGTTTTAACCCCAATACCAGTGTGCAAAAAGCGGTTGATCAAGGAGCCGAGGTATTGGTTTTATTCCCAACTCACAGTTATCGCAAGCAAGCCTGGAACGTGCTGAGAACCAGACAACGTCAGTACCCAAAACTGAATGTTCTTGGAGATATTGCCACGCTCTATAGTTTTGATACGTTGCAAGAAGCCGGGGATGCCGCAGCAGGAATGGTTCTAGTGGTTGCATGGCACATTTCTGATAGTGCTAAAAATAATCCTGAATTTTCCACGATTGCGAATCGGATCTGGGGAGGAGCCTCGGTCAATTGGGCCACGGCAACATCCTATAATGCAATTCAAGCGATCGCAGCGGCCTTACAACGCGCGGACAATCCCACTCGTGAAAGCCTCCAAGAAGCCCTAACGAAGGGTGAGTTTGTCGGTGCATCGGGTAAGATTCAATTTTTTGATGGGGAATCTACCCCCAAATTTTCGGTTGTAGAAGTGCAAAAAACTCCCCCTGACTACGCTTATTCTTCTGGAACAGGATACGATTTTGTTCCCTTCAAGCCCGTTAACCCCAAGCCCTAAATCTACCCACGCTTGAGAACTTATGAACCGGGTTCCTAGTCAATCTCTACTATGCACGTTTTAAATTCTAGGAATTGTCGGTTATTTTTTGGAGGACAAGGGATCTCTTTAGTGGGCACTTGGATGGCGCAAGCCACTGTTTTTTGGCTGGTCTACGAGCTAACCGAATCTCCCTTGATTTTGGGTCTAGTCGGCTTTACGGATCAAATTCCCAGCTTTCTGCTAGCTCCCCTCACAGGCTTATGGGTTGAACAATGGAGCCGATATCGGACATTATTGATTACTCAAACCTTGGTGATGTTCCAGGCGTTGGCCTTGGCCTTCTTAGCCTTGAGTGGGGAAATTAATATCAAGTACATCCTGTTGTTGAGCCTATTGAAGGGCATTGTCAATGCTTTTGATATTCCCGCCCGTCAAGTCTTTATTGCGGAAATGGTTCCCAAGGCAGATCTCAGTTCAGCTCTTGCTGTGAATGCGACCATTATTAGTGGAGCGCGATTGCTTGGCCCTGCGATCGCAGGGCTCTTGATTGCTGCTTTTGATTCAGGTCTATGTTTTTTGATCAATGGCATCAGTTATATCGCAGTCATTATTGCTCTACTAGCAATGAACATCTCATTTAAGCCCCCCCCTTGTCCCACCAGTGGCCCTTGGCAGAGATTGGCAGAAGGCTGGACTTATTCCTTTAGGTATCCGTCGATCCGTGCCATTCTTTTACTCTTGGCGTTGGTGAGTTTTATGGGCGTTCCCTATACATCCTTGATACCCATATTTGCCAAAGATATTATGAAGGGTAATTCTGAAACCCATGGTTTCCTATTAGCCTTTGCAGGTGTGGGTTCATTGGTGGGCAGCCTATATTTAAGTTTCCACAAAAGTCTCTCTCAGTTAAAAGAAATTTGGATCAGTTTTACTCTATTTTTGGGCATTGCTTTGGTGATTTTTTCTCAGTCTCGAATTCTCTGGCTTTCTTTTGGAATGATGTTTATTGTTGGCTGTTGTCTGGTCATTCAAGTGGCGACCAGTAATATCCTCCTGCAAACCCTAGTGTCTGATGATAAGCGCGGACGAATTATGAGTTTATTTGCCTTGGCTTATATCGGCATGGTACCGTTCGGCAATTTATTCGTGGGTGAAATAGCAACGAGAATTGGCGCACCCTGGGCCTTAACCATTAATGGCTGTTTCTGTATTTTGGGTGTCGTTTTTGTGAATAAACAAATGAGAAACATCTCATTTTCGATAGAATAAAGCCCCTGAAAGTAGCTCAAGGCTTCATCGTTGAGCCAAGTGCGGGCTAAGGGGACGGTTGTGTGGGATTTACCTTTTGTTGATCAGTGGGTAACGGTGGGGTATCTGACGACGGCTGTGATTGAGCCGGTGTGGGATTGGTTTTGTTTGTGGAGGGTGAAACGGTTGTATCAGTGGACTTTTCGGTAGAGTTGTTGGTTGACGAGGCATCAGGGGTGTCACCACCAGGGAATGACCCACTCATGAAGCCATCCAGGATTGAGGTGGATTTTAACAACTTTTGGACAGCCGGTATATCAACTCGCATCGTTCGAGCAGGGTAGGCTTCTAAGAAACTGAGCAGACCTACACCCTCTTTAGAAGCAGCGGACACAATCAGGGCGCTCCTGAGGGCTAGTTTTTCTGCGCCACCGGGTAAGGAAGTCACCCCTGCAATCTGGGTCAGCAACTGTTCGCCTTGGGGAGAGCGCAATAGCTGATCCATCACCACCACATTAAGGGGAATGGTAAATTTAAGGCCACTGAGTAAAGAAGCTCGTTCTTGTTGGCCGACTACGCTCAAAAGAGAGGCTAACTCTGGAGGGGCACTCCCGGTTTCCAGGTATTGACGTAAATCAGAGATGGCAATGGAGCGGCCAAAGGGACCATAGGTGATTGTAATTTTCTCAGCGGCATTACTGGGTAGATTGGTACAGCTTAGACCCACCAGCACCAAGGCGCTAGAGAGGCTGCAAAGTAAGCGACGAGGATGATTCATGGTGGATAATTGTCCTTGGATGCAGGTGGAATAAATAGATGTAAAAACGGGGTCGAGGATAAGCTGTGCCTACTGGCATGGTCAAGTATGCAGGAAGGCGGCAATGCGGTCAACAGCTTGGACGAGGGTGGTGGGTTCGTGAACCAAGGCAAAGCGGACATAGCCTTCTCCAGCCTTGCCAAACCCAGCTCCGGGTGAGGCGGCAACCCCAGTTTGAGCCACCAATTGCTTACAGAATTCGACTGATTGTTGTTGCCAAGGTTCCGGTAAGGCAGCCCAGATATACAGGGTGGCTTCTGGGGAGGGGACAGGCCAGCCAATTTTGTTCATGGCGGTGACAAAGCTATCCCGTCGTTGGCGGAATGTGGCAATCGTGGCTTGAATCTCCGATTCACCCGTGTTGAGGGCGGTGATGGCTCCCTGTAAAATCCCTTGATACTGGTTAAAATCCACAATGGCCTTAATTTTGCGCAGGCTGGCGATCAATTCGGCATTGCCGATCGCATAACCAATCCGAAATCCGCCCATGCTGTAAGACTTGGAGAAGGTAAAAAATTCAATTGAGCAGTGGCGATCGCAATCCGCTTGCAGAACAGAGGGCATTTTTTGATCGCCAAAGACAAAGTCCACATAAGGAAAATCGTGAATAAGGACTAAATCATGGTTGCGACAGAACTGCACGGCCTCTTGGAAGAAGGACAAGGGTGCGATCGCCGTCGTCGGATTATGGGGATAACTCAACACCATCATCCGCGCTTTCTGGAGGATAGCGGCAGGAATATCACTGAAAATAGGGAGAAACTGCTGTTCGGCAACCAGAGGCATCCCATACATTTCCCCTCCGGCCAAATAGACCCCGCCCACGTGGGAAGGGTAACCCGGATCTTGGAGTAGGGCAATATCCCCTGGATTGAGGATAGCGAGGGGTAAATGGGCGGTGCCTTCTTGCGACCCAATCAAGGGCAATACCTCCGTTTCTGGATCGACCCTCAACCCAAAGCGGCGCTCGTACCAGGCGGAAGCGGCTTGCCGAAACGAGCGGGTTCCATGAAAGAGCAAATAGCCGTGGGTAGTGGGATCTTGGAGGGCTTGGCCAATCGTCTCCAAGATCGGAGCAGCCACAGGCAAGTCCGAAGACCCCAGGGATAAATCAATCAAAGATTGACCCGCATCAAGGGCTTGGCGCTTAGCCTGATCCATGTCAGCAAAGACATTGGTTTGGAATTTCTGGATGCGATCGGCAAATTTCATCCGCAACAAGAGGTAGACCCTGTGGATAGAAGGTCTATAGAATCTTCAACTTAGTCTACTGGTAAGCCCTTGCTAAATTTGATCCAATTTAGATCGGAGTTCTTCTAGTTCAGCATCGACAGGCGTAGATGGTTGAGGGGTGTCCGTAGGGGTGGTCTGAGCAGGAGGTAAGGCTTCTTGAATCGGTGTGCCTGAGATCGCACCCCCAGGAGGCTCCAATTGGGCTTTGAGCATGGCCAGTTCTGCATCGACATCGCTCCCCGCTTCCAACCCAGCAAATTGGCTTTCGAGGGTATCCCCGGCCAGTTCAGCCACAGCCTCAGACTGGGCTTCCATTTGCATCACCTTTTCTTCCATGCGCTCAAAGGCTCCAATGGCTCCAGAGGTGTCTACCCGACCCATCGCCCGATTGATTTGCTCACTGGCTTTAGCGGCACGGGCACGAGCTTTAAGCATTTCTTTCTTGGTTTTGGCCTCGGCAATCTTACTTTCTAAAGCGGTCATATTCCGCTTGAGGGTAGCCACTTGTTGGTAGATTGATCCAACTGACCTTTGAGGCTATTGGCGGTTTCCGTAAAGGTCTGCTTGCGAGAGAGGGCCTCACGCGCGAGATTCTCATCTCCTTTTTGCAGGGCAAGCTGTGCCCGACGATACCATTCAGAGGATTGAGTTTGGGCTTGGTTATATTGCTGTTCCAATCGTTTTTGGGCGGCAATGGATTGGGCAACGGCTTGGCGCAATTGCACCAAATCTTCTCGCATGTCCTCGACGGTTTGTTCCAGAATTTTTTCTGGATCCTCGGCAGAACTGACAACTGCATTGAGGTTTGAGCGAACAACCCGACTAACGCGGTCAAATAATCCCATGACTCAGTTTTTCCTTAAAACAATAGAGTTCTATGACAATCCTTGCTTCTAGGGTAGCGAAGCTTTTAGTTCTCAGCGAGGTCCCTTCCACGATTAACGATTGTTTGGTCTGATGTGATCTCTCCCTACTATGTTACTTGGCTTTTCCCTTCATCGGGGTAACGTCAACAGGGTTTTGTTAATTCCAGATAATAGCACTGCTACCATTGTTCAGGATCAGTTTATCCACAACTCAACACTTCACCTCAAATTTGGAGGATTTTTGACTCTATTGCACAATGAGAATTGCTGAGTTACGTTGGTGTCATCATAGGAATATCAATTTCTAGATGTTCGTCTCATAGGCACTATCTCTAAACCCTTAGATCTAAGGTATACCCAATACCCTGGTCTAGTGTGGGTCTAAGACAAGAAAGTTTATCTCAGGTAAACGCTGGTTCAGTATACTCCGGTATGCGCTGGTGTGAGGCTTTGAGATAGTGCGTTTGAGACGTTTATCCAGTAGGTGGCAAGTCCAGTCATTCCCCTTATAGGGAGGATTTTTGCTGATTATGCTTGATATTCCGATACTACTCAATCTGTAGTTAAAGGAAAATCGATATCAATATGACGGTGAAGCAAAAAAAAGCTAGAAAAGCTCAACTCATTAGAGACTATGGTTCATACTGCTGGTGGTGTGGGTATCACTTACCTGCAAACAGACTGACTCTCGATCATCTCAAGCCCAAGAGCTTAGGCGGCTCCAACTCTCTAGAAAATCTACGACTGGCTTGTTTCCCATGCAACAACTCCCGTGGAAATAGCCTCTATCCACCTCAATGGCCGGCTACCTGAATAATGCACAAACTTTTGATGTTTAATGATGAAAAGCTGCTATGTCGCGCTCTGACCCATCGCTCATATATGAATGAAAATCCTGGAGAAGAGGGAGACAACGAGCGTTTGGAGTTTCTGGGTGATGCAATTCTCAATTTCATCAGTGGCGAGTACCTTTATCGGCGTCACCCAGAAATGGGAGAAGATCAAATGACACGACGACGATCAGCACTTGTAGATGAAAAACAGCTTGCTCGGTTTGCTACTGAAGTTGGATTGGATTTGAGAATGCGACTGGGGAAAGGTGCAAGCCGTGGGGGCGGCTCTCAAAATCCGAATCTGCTGAGCAGTACCTTTGAAGCAGTCATCGGGGCTTACTATTTAGACAAAAATCGGGATATTGAAGCCCTGCGCTCTCTAGTGGAAGAACTTTTTGACGCTGTGCCTCAAGAAGTCATGGTGACTCGATCAAATAAAGATACAAAAAATAAATTTCAAGAATTTGCACAGGCCAATGGAGCAACAGAGCCTCCAAAATATGTTACAGAACTATTCGGTGGAGCAGAACATGCCCCAGAGTTTTTCTCCAGGGTTTATGTAGAGGGTAAATTTTACGGCGAAGGTAAAGGTTCTAGCAAGAAAGAAGCACAAAAACAGGCGGCTGAAGATGCTCTCGCCAAGTTAAAAAAACGAGGATTGCTATAGGTGACCATTATGTCTGATCTGGGATTTACGCATATTGCACTGCCCGCCACTCAGGTAGATAAAAGTATTGCTTTTTATGCCAAGTATGCCCACATGAAAGTTATTCATCGGCGCACAGATCCAACGATTCAATCAGATGTGGTCTGGCTGAGTGATCTGACCCGACCGTTCATTATTGTTTTAATTGAAAGGTCTGAGGTGGATGCCCCACTGTTGCCTATTGCTCATCTGGGAATTGGTGTTGCCAGCCGTGAAGAAGTCAATCAGCTTTGCCAAGAAGCCCGTTTAGAAGGGGTTTTAATCAATGGCCCGAATGAGGGAGACTCTACGGTCGGTTACTGGGCTTTCCTCAAGGATCCCGATGGCCATACTCTGGAAGTTTCTTATGGTCAGGAAGTTGGATTTGCTGTCCAGCAAGCGATCCAACCCTGAAGCAACATCACATTTGGGTGAGCATTATAGATTGGATGATCTCATGGCGCTATTTCTCTAAGGCACCCAAGGCTTTCAAGGTTGCTGTCTGAGCAGCAGTTAGACCCATTACACCCGTAATATTCATGCCTTCGTAGGGGCGATCGCTCCTCAAAGTTTGCACACATTTGCCTGTGTGAATATCCCACAGCTTAATCGTTTCATCCCAACTGCCGCTAGCTAGGATTTTACCCTGGGGATCAAAACTGAGGGAGTAGATCGGTTCGGTATGACCCGTTAAAGTTCGCAAGCATTGGCCTGTGTGCATATCCCAAAGTTTGATGGTGTGGTCTAGAGAACCGCTAGCAACCACTAGCTTGTGCGGGCAAAAGGCCACAGGAATAATGGCATCGGTATGGCCTACCAAGGTTTGCAAGCATTCCCCGGTCTTGATATCCCAAAGTTTAACGGTTTGATCCATACTCCCACTGGCGAACAAATGACTATCGGAGCTAAAGGCAACACCTAAAACGGCATTGTCATGTCCTGTTAAGGTCTTGAACAGTTGACCTGTATTGGCATCCCAGAGGTTTAAGGTTTGATCATGGCTAGCACTGGCAAGATACTGACCGTCAGGACTAAAAGAGATGGTCATCACCCAATTACTGTGTCCTTCTAAGACTTGTCGGCATTGTCCAGTCTTAATATCCCATAACCAGATCTGACCATCTTCGCCACTACTAGCGATGGTCTGGCCATCAGGATGAAAGGCCACCGTCCAAATCTGCTTAGGATGCCCTGCCAAGACCTTAAGGCACCGACGGGTCTGAACATCCCAGAGCCGGATCAGTTTGTCTTCACCGCCACTGATTAGGGTGCGACCATCGGGACTAAAAGCCACGGACTCAACACGACTACCACAGCTTTCTGGCGCTTGCAGACATTTGCCCATGTCAAGATCCCAAAAGCGGATGATGCCATCATCGCCGCTACTGGCTAAGGTGCGACCATTGGGACTGAAGGCCACGGGAAAGACTTTGCGAGTATGGCCTTGCAGCGTTTTCAGGCATTGCCCCGTGCGGATATCCCAGAGTCTCAGGGTTAGATCATCGCCGCCACTGGCTAGGGTTTGACCATCGGGACTGACAGCAATTGACCAGATGCGATTGCTATGACCCTTAAGGGTCTTGAGACACTGACCCGTAGCGACCTCCCAGAAGCGGATGGTTTGATCTTCGCTGGCTGTAGCCAGCAGATAGCGATTGGGATGATTGGTGCGGTCTGGGTGAGGGGCATAGGTCACAGACCAGACCCAGTTGGTATGGCCAATTAAGGTTCGTAAGCATTCGCCTGTTTGCACATCCCAAAGTTTGGCAGTCTGATCATGACTACCGCTGGCCAGGGTAAGACCATCCGGGCTAAAGGCCACGGTCTGAATCCAATTGCGATGTCCTTCTAGAACGTTAAGGCATTCACCTGTGTGGGCATCCCATAGCCGTACAGTTTGGTCTTCCCCCCCACTGGCAATCCTCTGGCCATCAGGACTGAAGGCGACTGACCACACTTGCTGGGTATGCCCCTGAAGGGCTTGAGTGTATTGACCCGTGCAGACATCCCATAGATGTACCGCGCCATCTTCGCCACTGCTGACCAGGGTACAACCGTCCGGACTGAGGGCAATGGAAGCGACGCGACTAACCGGGTCAGACAAGGTTTTCAGGCAGTTCCCCGTATTGACATCCCAGAACCGGATCGTTTGGTCATCACTACCACTGATCAGGGTTTGACTATCAGCGCTAAAAAGCACCGATCGCACCCAGTCTGGATGTCCCGCAAAGGTTAACAGCAGTTGATCATCTTTCATTCGCCACAGACGCACCTGGTTGTTGGCATCTCCGGTGGCAATCCAACGACCATCTGGGCTAAAAGCAACAGACAAAATATTACCAAAGGCTTGCAAGAAAATGGTTTTAGCAAAAGTCGCTTGGGCAAAATTAACCCGATGTAAATTGATCTCCTGGAGATAGGCATGCCAAATCGCCAACTGGGAAAAGTCATAACCCGTCAGGTCAATCTGCAAGTAAATACAGAAATTAATCAGATTACCTGCACTATAGCCAGAGGGGCTGAGGTTGGATTCTTGCAAGGTGACCAGAAGGGTTTGGAGATGGGATACTAAAACCGCACCCAAGGTGGTTACCAGGTGTTCGGCAATCTCTGCGAGGATCAACCGCACCTGGGTTTCTCGCACATAGTCCTTGACGGTGGTTTTAATGAGGGCATAGTCAAGAAATAAGGATAATTGGCCGCTCTGCAATTCGGTACTCACTTGTTCGATCAAGCGTTCTGTGACATATTCCATGACCACAGGTTGCTGAGTGTAACTGCCAGAGCGTTTTTCAATCAGAGATCGCCAACTCAGCGATTCCAGCGCTTCTAGCAAATTTCCCCTAGAGACCGTCGGCACAATATCTTCATGCAACCCCGCCACACTCGTCCAGTCTCGATTGATCGCCAACCAATACATAATGCTGGCTTCTAAAGGATTCAAGCGACCAAACTGTTGATCTAACAACCGCCGAATCCCATCGAACATGATCGTATCTTGCTGGAGAAATTCGCCAATATTCCCCTCAAACAAATCTTGAATAGACGTCGCCACAATTTTCAGCGCCAATGGACTATTGCCATAGCGATCGCCCAACAGTTTTTTCTCCTCTTCTGATCCCACTAAACCCTTCGCCTTCAAAATCGCTTGGGCGGCCTGTTCAGAACCACTCAGTTGTAGCGATCGCACCGACAAATCCACCCCCTCAAACGTAGCCACCACCGCCGGTTCTCTCGACTCGTGAGCAGCAGGCAACTTTGATGCCTCGATTCACTCACTAGGCGCAGCAATTCGCCATAATTTTCATACCCCGTGCGAAAACGCCCAGCCCGTTCTCCACTCTGTAAAATCGTTTCCAAATTATCCAAAATCACCAGACAGCGAGAGGATTGCAGGAACTGTATCAAGTGCCGCAAATCCGCCTCAGCCGCTTGCTGGTGCGAGAGAAACGGCACCAGATCCGCCAACAGCATTTCTAGGGGTGGGGCATTCCGTAGCGATCGCCAAATCACAAACTCAAACTCATTCGATCCTTGAATGCCACAAGCAATCAAAATCTGATGGGTCAACTTCACCGACAGAGCCGTTTTGCCAATTCCCCCCATCCCCAGCAAGACCACAAGATGGCAGCAATCCCTAACAATCCACTCACTCAACAGTGCCAATTCCGTCACCCGCCCATAGAAATTGGCAACATCCACCCCCTCACCCCAATCTGTATAAGGCGCAGCAGCCTGAAGACCAAGAGATCTCTCTCCATCTCTCTGAGATCCCCCATCCGTTACATCCGTTACCCCATCCGCTGCTCTATCCGTTACCACCTGATCAATCAAGGACTGGTGCCAATAATGCTCTAAAGCCGCTTGAAAATTCGTTTTACTGACGGTTTCCCCTAAGGCTTGTCCCATGCGCTTCCAGAGTTTAGGACCAACATCATACTTGAGGTAGCTGATGGCATAGCCAGAGGTTTCGGCGATTTGCTCATAGGTGTGGCGCTGTATAGACCCTAGCAGAATCGATGCTTCGACTTCGCTCAGGCGTTTACCACTATGGTTAAACAGGGCTGAGTTGGCAATCTGCAATACCTGTTCGATGTCCATCGGCATCCATTACTTTGAGCGGTGACCCGATTTTACCGCAACCCACCTTAACTTTTGGCAAGCCCCATAATATTGCCTACAAACCAATAATGACAGTGAATTAAGCCCACTGGAGCTGACCCAATCCAGCCTAAAAGTTGAGGTAAGACGACCTATTCCCTTAACTGTGCAGCTCTAAAATCCTGAACTTTCCTGTAACGACACAACGGCGCAGTCCGCTTACTTTATTAAGGATAAGGAGGAAAACATCATGTCTGGACAATATAAACACCATGGCATAGGTTTGCTGCTTGAAGCGGATTGTACCTCTGCATCTGCGCTCAATTCTGGACAAACCGATCGCAAGGGCTTTGCAGCAGAGGATGTCGATGCCAAGAGCCAAATTAAACTACAGGAGAAAACCTACAAAGCTCTCATCCCTAATGAGGTCAGTCTTGAGGAGAGGGATCCAAACCCCAAAAGCGAACCGGAAACCCGGCCTCAGCGGTTCACGCTGTTGTCCTGGTTGGGTCGTTATTGGCAAGCGCTTTTAGATAGCTTCTCTTGCCAATCTGAATTCAGGATTCGACAACGCCGCGATCGCCAAGGCAACCTGTGGTGGATTGTTTACGATCCAATCACAAATCAATCTGCCCAGTTAGCTTCTGAGGATGAAGTCCGCCTGTGGATTGAGCAATTCTATCAGCGCCGATCTAGGCATTCTCAAAGACCCTGGTGAAGACATGTTTGAGTGATTTTGAAGCTGTTTCCAGATAATCTCTCCCTGATAGGTTCAGATGATGAATTTCACCCCATCGCCCTCTACAACGCTCCTGCAAACCAAGGAAGATAAACCTTCTTCTTTTTCGGGCATCCTCCTTACTAGTACTTTTAAGAGCCATAACCAAAATTACAAGTTTGATACACTGCCCGCCTTAGCAGGGAGTGATACATCTTCTTGCACACCGGGCTATATCCTCCACTGGACTACGAGGGAAGTTCACATCTTCTTAGTGAAATCACCGGCAGTGCTATTTCCCCTGGGGAGGATTCCTCCTGCTCCCCCGATGAATAGCCAGAACCAAAGGGCACAGATGCCAGTGCTGCCTCCTACCCTAGAAGACAGAATAGCCCTTGCATCCTGTTCAACCCAGCTCTTGCCATCTACCCTCAGGCCACAGCAAACAGATGTCCGTCCATTTCGGTTTTTGCAGGGGTTTAGGCAGTTGATAATCGGGGTTCCCTGGCTGGAGATTGTTGCGATCGCCACCCTCAGCTTCGCCGCCCTTGCCCTAATAGACCAAGTGAGTGTCATTCTCAATGATTTCAGCTCCAGGCAAGTCGCTCTTCTACCTAATAGCACTGGCTTTTCAGGTGGAGGAGCCATTTTCCCCAACTCCATCAACTTGCCCTTGCCTGCGTGTAGAGCCAAGGTACAAGGTACAGGCTCAAGTCTCCCCAATAAGACGCTACCCATCGATTTTCAGAACAGTCTCCAGCTCTGGCGACAGGCTGATTCCAATCCTGCGGGGAAGAAAAAGTAATGATTCAAGAGGAATTCTACCCCATGCCCTTATTTGTGCGGGTGTTAGTAGGCGATGTAGCAGTGGCGGCTCAGTGGTATGCAGAGGCATTAGGGTTTCGCTCGGTCTATACTCTGCCCGCTGCCGACGGCACTCAACTCATGAATCATATTCGCCTAGAACGGTATCAGGATTTGATATTGATGTCTCAGCCCTCTGATTCCCTGATGCTCCATGATCACGGACTGGTGATTAATTTCTCCTATAGCGGTAATTTACAGGCTTTAGCAGAGCGAGCGATCGCCACTGGCGTTACGGTTACCGGTCCTATTCCCACCACCTATAACACCTACGAGGTCACCATCATTGATCCCCATGGCTATCCGTTGATTTTCTCCCAGATCCTCAATCGAGATCGATCCTTTGCTGAGGTGATGCCAGCCTGTTAGGAGCAATTGCAGCCCCTCCAGTGACGCTCTTCTTCCCCAAACCCTACCCCTGTATTCCTGCTTGAATCTCTGTTCGTCTGAGTGATAATGCTTTATTTCCGAGTGATCATGATTTTCAATGAATTAGCGTGAAAAAATGCGAGTGAGAACGGCTATCTCCAGTGATGTTGGCTTGATTTTCTCATTTATTCAGAAAAAAGCTACCTTCGATCGCCAGATTGGTGCTTTTTCCGATGTACTGCAAGTTTCTGAAGAGAAAATACGCCAAACCCTATTTGGCTCAATTGCCTTTGCCCATGTCTTGTTTGTGGAAACGCAAGGGCAACCCGTCGGATTTGCCTTGTATGAATTCAGATATTCTTCCTTCGTGGGTCAACCCAGCATTTGGCTGGATGATTTATACGTGGATGAGGACAGGCGTAGCCAAGGCGCAGGTACCGCCCTGATGCAGAATCTAGCCCAAATTGCCCGAAAAACGAGTGTACCCATCTGGCTTGGACTGCCGATGTTCGCAATACCCGGGGCTTGAATTTCTATCGGCGCTTAGGGGCAGAAATCACAGAGCAGAAAGAATATCGATGTTTTTGGATGTGGATTTCCTGACTTGTCGTTAATCTAATTAGTTAACTCAAAGGAGGTTGCATGACTGCTATTCCCCTTCCCCAATACAGTTACTCATCGATTTTGCAAGATGCTGCCAAAGTGACCTGGCAGGTACAAGATTTGATGAATGAGCATAAATCTCTAGATTTCAGCAAGTCCTTTTTACCGGAAGCCCTTGCCCATAGCCAAGGAATCACCTGCCTCAACCCCGCAGAACAGCTAACCTTGAACCACATTCGTGGGCATAGCTACCTGCATCTATTTGGCCTAGTGGAGGAGTTTATTCTTCCCCTCGTGGTGAATCATGTGCAATCCCTAGGCTGCACTCATATTCAGGCAACACAGGCTTATCTGGGTTTTGCAGCGGAAGAAAGTAAGCACATTCACCTGTTTCGCCGATTCTCTGCCGCCTTTATGGCAGGGTTTGGCCATCCTTGTAGCGGGATTGGGCCAGCCAAGGCGATCGCAGATTTTGTTTTACAGCACAGCCCGCTGGGGGTGGCATTGGTGACGCTGCATATTGAGTGGATGACCCAACGCCACTTCCTGGAGAGCGTTCACTATCACTCTGGTAAGTGCCTCGATCCACAATTTTGCAGTTTGCTCAAACATCACTGGCAAGAGGAAGCCCAACATGCCCGCTTGGATACTCTGATGGTGCAAGATTTGGCTCAGACGCTAGATGAAGCAGCAATTGAGGCGGCGATTGATGACTATATTGCGATCATTCAGTATCTGAATCAGGGATTAAAAGCTCAGGTGCAACTTGACATGGCCAGTCTTGAGCAGGCGATTGGACGGACATTGAGCGCGATCGCACACGAGGAAATTCAGCACATTCAGGAGCTGTCTTACCAAAAGGTGTTTCTCAGCTCTGGCATGACCCATCCTAACTTTGTCCGCAGTGTGCAGGCGTTGAGTGCTACCGGGTCTGCCCGAATTGCGGCGATCGCCCATACGTTTTCCTACAGTCATCCGAAGTTATTTCTGAAAAAGACAGCAGCTTGAAGATTGATCCTACAAAATTTTCATCTATGTAACCCATTTCATGCTTGTTTATTAACCCATCCAGGAGTTTATTCATGACAACTCAACAAGTACAAAACATCAATGGCGTTGCCCCCAGCGAACTGCAAGAGTTAATTCATGCTGTCTCGCAAGATGCTACTCAAGGTCAACTGGCCTTCCAAGCCAGTACCTTCTGGGTAGATGGTGTGCGATCCGTGACGCACATGAAATCCTTTGAGTGGGCCGGACAATCCTATGCCCGCAATTTCACCTTGACAATCGATGAGCCTGAGGAAATTGGTGGAACCAATACGGGACCTAATCCGCAGGAGGTATTGCTGTCCGCTTTGAACGCCTGCATTTTAGCCACCTTTGTCAGTTTATGTTCAATACAAGAGATCAAGCTGGAGAAGGTGGAAATTACTAGTATTGGCAAACTAAATTTGCGGGGCTTCTTTAAGCTAGATGAAACAGTTCCAGCCGGATACCAAGACTTGCACTGGACACTAATCGTCAAGGGCAATGCTACACCGGAGCAATTCCAACAGGTGTATGAGGCAACCCTTGCCGCGTCTCCCAATGTCTGGAACTTGATGCATCCTGTCACTATCAGACCTGAGTTGCAAGTAGAAGCGTAAATTCAATATTGCTGAGGAATTTTATAAAATGCTTCATCACATTTCATTTGCTGTTAATGATCCGCTACATGCCGCTGAGGTGGTTGCAGAATTATGGCAAGGACGAGCGGTTCCCTTTCCCTATCATCTGGGTAGCTACATCGCCCTTAGCCTGGATCAGTATGGCACCGCTATTGAATTTATGCCCAAAGGCACGGTACTCAAACCCGGTGCATCGGTGGAAGAACCCGTTCAATTCTCTGACTCGAACCCTAAGGATTGTGGCTTAAATAAGATCTAGAATCCAGCTTTCTGAGGTTTAGCCGTGTAATTCCATTTTGGGAGATAAGCATCAAAAATAATTTCCATTGATTCCTTAAACTCCTGAGTGACTTTTCGCCCCGTTTGATACACCTTATCTAATACCGTGGTCAAGACCTTCAGACCCGTTTTAGTCTCGGCTTTACCCATCAAATCTTTAA
>JAAUOM010000030.1 GCA_012034865.1 Acaryochloris sp. CRU_2_0
CAGGAAGTGAGCCGGGTTTTGCAGCCCCAAGGCCGATTTTATTTGGTAGATTACATTCCATTTTGGGGTTGCGGACGCCAGCAAACCTGGAAAGGCATGGGGGGCCAATGTTCTTGTATAGCCTTGAAGACCGCGAAACCTTAGGGGTCGATGCTGGCTTAACTTGTAAGGGCCATTATGCTCTGCTAGGCCTAGTCTGGTTGTCCATTTTTGAAAAGCCAAACCCAGCCCCTGATCCTGCAGCACTTCTATGGAGTTCTTAACACAAAAAGAGCAGGCTTGACAGCCCCCTAGTACCAGTCAGAATTACAGATGGGTTGACAGCAGGTGGGGAACCTAGACTCATGGCATAATGGGTCGGCAATCAGGTAACAGTAGATATGGCCAAACCCTCTCCCTCCAAGCAGACTCAGAATACGGCAGCCCAGCCTGACAACCCTGGGGAATTGATTTTGCAGCTCCCGGATCCAGCGGATCTGGATCTCTCGGAACATGAGTTTCAGCAGCAGTTGCAAGCGGCCTGGGTGGTGTGCGATCGCTTTGATTTGCAAACCGATATTTGGCGAGGACGGATTCTGCGAGCGATTCGCGATCGCGAAAAACAAACTGGGGAAGGACGGGGTGGTGGTTTTCTGAATTGGCTTCAAAACAATGAAATTAGCAAAAGTCAAGCCTATAGCTGGATAGAACTGGCCAATAGTGCAGATACTCTCCTAGAAGCAGGCCATCTTCAACCCGAATCCATTCGTCACTTTAGTAAAAGAGCCTTTGTTAAAACGGCCCAATCGCCCCCCGAAGTCCAAGAGCTGATTAGTGAAACTGCGAGCCAGGGAGAACGGATCACTAGCCGCCAAGTTCAGCAACTCTCCGATGAGTGGACGGCGATGACCTCCGATCTTCTGCCCGCCGAGATCAAAACGAAGGCAGCCAATCACACCCTTCCCCTGCGCCATGTGGCTCCTTTAGTCAAAGAACTGGAGAAATTACCTGCAACGCACCAGGCCACTATCCAAGCAGAACTGGCGGCCAATCCCGATATTGATTCCCTTAAACAAGCCACCGCCGAAGCCCGTCAACTGACCAAATACCTAGAAGCCTTTAGCCATGTCCAAGCCCTTAAGGAGCAGTCTGTTGATCTTGAATCCAGTCTAGAAGAAGCCTTACGCTTGGGGTGTCTCAATATCACCGCCGATCTCGTCAATCAAGCGTCGCAGTTAGAGCACACCGTTGCCAAACTCTATACCACCTGGCGGCGCTTGCGACGGCTCACGGATAAACTGCATCTGTCCACAGGTGCCAGTACGCCACATTTACAATCTTTATTGCAGGCATTAGAGCGGTTGTATGGCGATGTTTTAGAAGTGGAATTGAGTGCAGCAGGCTCAACTTCCGCAGAGACCATCAGCATTCAGGTTTTATCTGAGGAACATGCTTCTGAATAAACAGCCGTATCCAAGACCCTCGCCTTGGTCTGCCTGGACTTTATCTATCCCTCGGATGGATGTTTTGATTCTCCAAGCCCTGTGGATGCCTTGGCTTTTTGGCTGCTTGGCCTTTACCACCCTTAGTTTCAGTATCGGTTCTCTGTTTGATGTGCTGCGGCGTCTGAGTGAGGGACTTCTTTCCTGGAAGACCGCGCTTCAGGTGATGACCCTCCAGTTACCCCAATTTGTGGTCTTGGCCTTACCCATGTCGTCACTCTTGGCCTCCTTGATCGCCTACAACCAGCTCTCCAGAACTAAGGAGCTGATGGCCTTAAGAAGTTGTGGCATTAGTATTTATCGGATAGTTTGGCCAACTTTCTGCTGCAGTCTACTCATTGCAGGTTGTACCGCCTTGATCCATGAGGCAGTGGTGCCACCCGCAACGCGACAAGCTCAGATTCTTCTTGCTGAAAACTCCTCTGAGTCTACTTTTTTTATCCCACAAAAGGATATTGTGGATCGCACCTTTGCCCATCAGCAGTTGTCTCAACTAATCTATGCCCGCGCCTTTGAAGACCAATTTCTCAATCAAGTCACACTTTTGCAGTTTAAAGACCGCCAACTTCACCATATTTGGATCGCCCAACGGGCTACTTGGGATGAAAATGCTCAGCAATGGCTCTTATCTCAGGGAACACACTACACCATTGATCCAACTGCCAAGCTCTATCAAAAAGTACACCCTTTTGCCCAACAGCTTCTACCAGCAGCCACTCCCACAGCATTGGCAAAGACAGCCCAACCTTTGACCCAAATGAATATCGCTGAAACTCAGGCTGTTCTCCATCTACTCCAGCAGTCGGGTGATCATCAGCGCCGCCGCCATCTCCAAGTGCATGTGCATAAGCTGATGGCGTTCCCTTGGATTGGGGTGGGTTTCAGTGTTATGGGGGCGGCGTTGAGCTGTCGCTCCAGTCAGACAAACTCATCGCAGGGGTTTGGGTTAAGTATCCTCTTGATTTTTGCCTACTATACCTTCGCGTTTATTTGCCAGACCTTGGGAGAAGTGGGGGCGATCGCTGCACGTTGGGCAGGTTGGTTACCGATCTCGGTGTTATTTTTGATCAGCGTTTATGAGCTTTACCGAGCCAATGGTGGGTTGAACAAGGGAGACTGAGATACCTCAATCTCGATCTATTTCATGGATCCAATAGGACTGCTATGGGGGTTGTGTTTCACTCAACCCGACTGAGAACGGTGATATTGGGATCAATAATTTTTTTGCCGATGCCTGGAAATTTGACCGCTAGGCAAATTTTATTGCCACCCCCGAAGATGTGCGTGACTTCCCCCAAGCCAAAACCCTTATGAACTAAGCGATCGCCAACAGACCAATCTAAGGCGTGGGTATTGGGCATTTTCTTGGGGGGTGTACCTATCTCTGGAGATAAATGGGGTGATTCGGCTGGGATTGTCGATAAAGAATCCATTTGCAATAGCTCACGGGGCAGTTCGGACAAAAACAGAGACGGCATGGCGGGCTCACGGGAGCCATACAAGCGGCGTTCGCGGGCATGGGAAATAAACAACCGTTCTTGGGCACGAGTGATGCCGACGTAGCACAGCCGACGTTCTTCTTCCAGGGCAGTCGGATCTTCTAAGGAGCGAAAATTGGGGAAGAGCCCTTGCTCTAAGCCGACCAGAAAGACAATGGGAAATTCCAGCCCTTTAGCAGAGTGTAAAGTCATCAAGGACACGGTGGTGTTTTCCTCTAGGTTGTCTAAATCTGAGGCTAGAGCTGTATTGGCGAGAAAGGAAGTGAGCGACTCGTCTGCATTCTCTTCGGCAAACTGTAAAGCAGCATTGTAGAGTTCCTGGACGTTGCTAAGGCGGTCATCGGCTTCATCGGTGCCTTGGTTTTTCAGAGCTTGAACATACCCGGAATCAGTGAGAATCCCCTGAATGATCGTTGCTGCGGGTTGGGTCTCAATCTGAGTTCGCCAACGCTGAATCAGGTCTACAAACTGCAAAATAGGTTTGGCGCTGCGGGCCGCTAGGGTTTTAACAGCAGTTTCTTCAGTGAGCATTTCCCAGAGGGGCACACCTAGCTCTTGAGCCGCATGGGTGAGGCGATCTAAGGTGGTTTTGCCAATCCCGCGTCGAGGGGTATTGATTACCCGATTGAGACTGACGGTGTCCGATGGATTGACAATCAGACGCAGATAGGCAAGGACATCTTTAATTTCCCGGCGATCGTAGAACTTGAGTCCACCCACCACAATGTAGGGAATTCTCCAGCGAACTAGGTTTTCCTCAAAGGCACGAGATTGGGCATTGGTGCGGTAGAGAATGGCAAAGTCTCCCCAACTAAGTTCGGGGTGAGCTTGCTCCAGGGTGCGAATTTGCTGAACCACAAAATCAGATTCGTGTAATTCATCATCGGCGCGATAGCAGTAGATGGGTTCTCCGGCGGCGCGGGTGGGTTTGAGAACCTTGTCGATGCGTTCGCTATTGTAGTCAATGAGGGCATTGGCCACTTGCAGAATATTTTCGGTGGAGCGATAGTTTTCTTCTAGCTTAACCATTGTGCGGGTGTCATCATCGGCCAAGCCGTCGCCAAAGTCTTGCTGAAATCCCATCAAAATCTTAAAATCAGCAGCCCTAAAGGAATAGATCGATTGATCGGCATCGCCCACCACGAAAATGGAGCGATGCTCCCAATTACTAAAGTGTTGAGTGTCCGTGCCATTCGTGGCTAGCAATCGCAGCAAATCATATTGGGTGCGGTTGGTATCTTGATATTCATCCACGAGCATATGGCGAAACTGCTGATGCCAGTAGGCTAAGACTAGCTCGTTCTGCTTGAGGAGCTGAACAAGAATGTGAATCAAATCATCAAAATCAAGGCCGTTATTGGCAGCTAGGGCATCTTGATAGTGGCTGTAGACTTGGGCAATAACGCGACCGCGAAAATCTTGTTGGTTGGCTTCTAGGTCTTGGGGGTTCCAACCTTGGTTTTTGGCATTACTGATGGCAAAACGGACGGAGCGGGGTTGAAATTTGCGATCGTCGAGGTTGAGTTGATTGATAACGATATCTTTAATTAAGCTCTGGACATCGGATTCATCGAAGATGGAGAAGTTGCGTTGCCATTTGCGGCCCTTTTCATCTTGGTATTTTTCAATTTCCAGGCGCAAGATACGGGCACAGAGACTGTGAAACGTACCGATCCATAAGGGTTTAGTGATGGTTTTGTAGACTTGCGATCGCAATCGAGTCTGCTGCAATGGACTCAACAGCTCCAAGGATTTGCCAAAATCCTGCTGAGCCAATTGTTCAGCAAAAAGTTTTTCAATCCGCTCCTTCATCTCACGAGCGGCTTTATTAGTAAAGGTGACCGCCAGAATATTTTCTGGATTGACGCGATGCCGCATCACCAAATTGGAAATCCGGTAAGTAAGGGCTCGTGTCTTACCCGAACCTGCACCAGCCACAACGAGTAGAGGTCCACAAAAATGCTCAACAGCTTGTCGCTGACAGGGATTCAGATGACTGAGAAAATCGGGTATAGCACTCATAAAAAATGGGGAATAGGAATGAGAAGTGAGGCAACATCAGAGAAATGCCATATCCATCTTACAGACCAATCCCCATCATCTTTTGTACTAACTTTATTTATCGAAAGACGACTCCTGGCCCACCAGAAACAATATTATCTCCACCACCGCTATTATTCTGCTGTCCAACATTGACTGCAGAACCTCCTATACCAATAATAACATTAGTTTGAGGGCTAGCATCAACATTAATAGTCGGACTAACATTAATATTGGGCAAAAAACTACCCGATTTATTCGTAGGAACTAAACTTCCTCCCTGGATCAATTCAGCTTCCTTAGGAGTTAGCTCAGCAAAAAGTGTCGAACAGTTCATGGCGGATTTTTCAGACATAATTTCCTCTTTTTTAGAATTGAAAAACTTAACAAATTTGAAAACTACTCGGATTTAGAAACAAACCAACTGCTTGATTAGGCATTGATAAATTATTTATTATCGATTGTGGCAAGGTTGATTTCAACTTTGCTTGATTGACTTGTAAATTACAATAATTTTCGGTACGTAGATTAATTTCTTGTATAATGATTTCATGTTGATTTGGATTATTTAGACGATCCAAAAATGCTTGTAAGCAAGCCTGGATATAAACAATATTTTCATTTATACACTCCAATTCTATAGTTGACTCAAGTTTCTGAGTATTAAGAACTTCATTCAGATAGTTACTAGTAGTTTTCGGAGACCCAAAATGTAAGAACAATTTTTTTAAAATAGGTACAATAATGAATCTTGCTTGTTTTTCTCTTGCATGGGATTGAATTTTACTATTAATCAATGAATATTTCTTTAAGGTGAAAAATTTTTGATTAATGATTTCTTGGAATAAAGATTCCACAAAATAATTAATGGTGTAATCTATAATAAACGGTTCTAAAGTGAACTTATCTGTAAATTTTTTGATTAAAGAATGACTCTTTAAGGATTCTAATCCATGCAATAATTCATCAAACAAAATAGTGGCAGGGAAAAATTTTTTTAATTGATCTGCTGTTAAAGGTTCTCGTACAACAGATAACCAATACATAGTTGCTAATTGCAGATTAGTGAGGCGGCTGATCTGCTCATTGAACAGGTCACGAATATCATCAAAGATAAAGGGTTGTATATTTACAATGCCAATAAATTTATAGATATCGCCATCAAACAATTTATTGATAGAAGCACAAATGATTTTTAATGAAAAAGGGTTACCTGTATAGTTCTCAACTATGATGGATAATTGTTTATCTAGCTCTGAAGAAATATTTTTGAGTTGAAAAATCTCTTTACCAGCAGCACTGGACAAGCCTTGAACCTGTAAGAATCGAAAAGATAAGGTACTCCCCTCAAAGGCTGCCAAGCCTTTAGGTCTCTCCCGAGAAGTAAATATTAAGCAACTATTATGATTAGTCTCGGCTATACACTTGAAGAGCTGATCATATTCTTTATGATTGTCTTGATAACGACCCGTACGATCATGACTTTTGAGAATTGATTCAAGACCATCAAAAACAAGTAAACAACGAGAAGAACGGAAGTAAGCAATTAGCGCTAGTAGTTGATCATCAAATTTATTAGGCAATTCATCCAAAGATTGACCAGAAATAAATTGCAGAATATTCTGCAATAAATCTGTGATCGATGGAGCATTACGAAGACTACGCCAGATAATATAGTTGAATTCACCCTGAATTTGTTCAGCCAATTTGATCGCTAAAGTTGTTTTACCTATACCTCCCATACCTAGCAAAGCTAATAGTTGACAACGATCAATTTGAATCCATCTTGCCAGTATCTCAAGTTCTTCTTGGCGTCCGTAGAATTGGCGGACATCACTTGCATTTCCCCAATCAAAATGTTGCTGAGGAAGGCTTTGATGATTGCGTGAGCAGGAGCTTTGTTGAGAATCTAGGTTATGGGGTTGCTTGGAGTTACTATCTGGTCTACTTTTTGCAATTCTTAGCCACTGACGTTCGACGGCTGTCCGAAAATTGGTTTTACTGACTGATTCTCCTAATGCTTGGCTTAAGTGTGACCAAAGCTGAGGACCTGCAGATTGCTTGAGATAACTTTCTGAGTAGCATGAATTTTCAGCTATCTTGTCATAGGTTTGATTTTGCCAAGCGCCTTTTAATATAACCGTTTCTACGTCACTAAGATGCTTACTAAACCGAGCATACTTAGCTGCATTAATGATCTCAAGTGCCTGTTCAAATTCCATGGCTTTACCTTGCCAATCGTTTTGTAATGAAGGATTAAAAAATAGTTTTAATGAACTATGAAAATGTTAAATTTTATATTTTTCCGCTAAATATATGTATTAATTATCGATTTATTATTGTATTAAACTAGGGACTCTATATACTATTCTTGAAGTAACTCATCTAAGCAGTGATTAATATCACAGGATCTTGACAGTCTGACCATCTGCTTACATTAACTGACACTAAGTATCTCAGTTGTTCATCATATTTTGAGGTATTTGTGGTGAGATCGCACTCGTTGGATTCATTCTCTAACCCAAAGATAAAATTTTTAATCGACATGAACAATGCTGATAGAAGTACAGTCCTTATTCGACAGTTTGCTCAAACTAGATCTGAGTACTGATGAAAAAAATATCACAAATCGCGGTAAGAATTATTCAAACAATCCCTTTTAAATGAGAGTTTTCGATAATTTCTGACAAAGAAAAGCCCTGAAGTTGTGACAATGCACAAGGAGATCATCAGGGCAGATTATGCAAGTGAAAGTGAAGTCTTTACTGGTCTATTTGCTAGAGTTTTTATAGCGCGATCGCTCCCGTACTATAGCTATCACGATCCCACTGGTGAAGATGCTTAGGTTCCGGTGGCTCTCCCAACATTATCCTACCCCCCATGACAGTACTGCATTCTTGATCAGAAAGTTCGCTCAGTTTGATCTCAAATTCAGACGATTTAAAATCTATTGTATTTAAGGTGCTAGACATTTTTGGTAATCTCAGATGAGTTGATATTCTTGTTGAATACTCTGTCGTAATGTCAATATTTTATTTTGTTGTGATATCCACCACAGAAAACAACTATTTGAGTGCATCCTAGTTTTGCAATTAGTATCAATACCTAGCTCATGAAATCTTTGCTGAGTGACTTTGATAAATGATCTTGAAAGTCTACAAAAATCATGGCTTTACAAAAATTAGGATGCACACTACTTCAGAGTTGTTTCATTATTTGAAGAGAAAATCCGAAATACTAAAAGCTTGTTATACCAATCCTCAGATAGAATGCATAAATTAAATACCTAGAATGCTTATAATGCAAGGATATTTGCAATGCGCACTCATCAAGAATTGGTATTAGTTCTTCATGTAACATCATTTAAAGAACAACAAAGCAATTAACTTTTCAAATTTTCTCTATAGAAACTAAAAAACCTAGTTGATTTTCTTAAGCCCACCACCAATAACTACACCTGGGCCACCAGCAACTACATTACTTCCATTACCATTGTTACTCTGGGTGCCATTATTGGTAGCATTTCCACCTGTACCATTAATAGTGGAATCATAGATACGAATGTAATCACGGCCTGCACTCCAGCCACCGCTGACGACTTCAGCTTCGCTATTGGAAATTTCTGAAAATAACGTGCTGGAGATGTTTGATTCATTAGATAACATTTGTTTTTCCTTTCAATTCAACAAAATAGTTGTGAAGTATTTTTATCGATTCGATTTAATTAATTCGAGTCAGTAATTAATACTTCAACGCTTACATTTATCAATCTATTCCTTTTTTCAAGGCCTGTCATTACAGGAAAGTTCTGTAATTTCAAAGCTAGAAAAATCTTCTTAGTTCTGAAAAACTCATAAAACTTCGCTTTATATCTCTAGAGTACGACTACTTCACAGGCACTTAGCCCTGAGAGAATGTCTGAAATCTTACAGATGGAGAAATCCAATATTGCCCATCTAGCGTAACCCTCTACAGTACATCGTTCTCTTTAATGAGGGGAAAAAATTGTGTCTGATCATATTAATCTGCCGTCTCCTCCATCCAAGCTGTTGAATCGCCGTCGAATTTTAGTGGGTGGGGCGATTACAGGCTTTTCCACCGCTTTGGGTATCCCTGCGTTAACCGCACGCCCTAGTCAAGCCGCCAGCCAGTCCAAGGATGCGGCCATCCTCAACAACGCCCTCTTCTACGAACACCAAGCTATTTGGGCTTATGGCTTTGCCGCTGGTAAACTCAGTGACACTGAAGTGGGTCGAGCAGTCAAAGCCCTGGCACTGCGCAACCAAGCAGACCACAAAGCCCACCGAGATACCCTCGCTCAAGCCGTTAAAAGCTTAGGAGCAACCCCTGTAACCGCCCGCCAAAGCTACGATGTCTCTTCTTATATCCAAAAAGGTGAAGGCAACGTTGATTCAGATGTCAATATTGCCAAACTAGCCTTGGCCTTGGAAGTAGATGCCGCGATCGCCTACACCAGTGAAATCGCCCGCCTGAAAACCCCTGCCCTGATCACCACAGGTGCCAGTATTGGCTCTGCCGAATCTGCCCATGCAACTGCCATCCGCGCTGCGTTTGTCTCTTTAGGTGTGAATATCCCCATCGTCCCTGCTGCGTTTGTCAGTGCGAATGCCCGCTCAGCATGGGTCTTGAAAGTTTAGCTCAGTTTTCAGCAGCGTCGCATACAACCATCCCCTCCTAGAAGGGGTGTACCCGCAGGGCGGGGTGGGTTCTTCACCAAGAGGGGTGTGAGCTGCCCATTGCCAATGCAGGGTTGTCCTTGTCTTGGGTCTCACAGCCGCCCTAGGCCTTCTCTTAGCCGGTTTAGTACAACAGATTGGGGCATCGATTGCTTTTATGATCGGTACCATTGTTCTGCTCATCGGTGGCACTATTCTTTACTCCACAGCTCCTCAGCGTGCCCATCCCGGCATGGGTAGAATGGTCTCCTCCTCAATCCCTCTGGCAAAATCTCGCCACTACTCCCTTCGGATCCTTTTATTTGCAGTAGGTTCAGGAGCAGCCTTTGAAACCAATGTCCTATTAGAGATTTTCCCAGCAGTATTACAACAAGCCTTACCACAATTGCACCTGGTTGCGATCGCCTCTAGCATCCTTGGTATTGCAGCACTTTCTGCTAATCCTCTCAGTCGATTAGTAGTTAAGTGGGGAGAAGCAAAAGCCATGCAAATGGTTTTAACGGCTGTGTTGGGTCTAATCGGGCTGACGGTGTTCAGCCCCAACAATGCCATCTTTGCCTTGATCTGGCTAGTTGCGTTAGGAATTGCCTTTGGCCTAGTTTTTACCGATACCATTCCCTATGCGTTATCCATACTACCTAGCCAACAAGCAGGGTTAGCTACAGGACTCTACTTTGGAGGCGGTAGCGCGGCAACGGTGTTCTTTGCCTTACTCCAACAGCAAACGGGCGGATTGACTGCCACTCAAGGCTTGGGGGGAGCAGCGATCGCCTGTATTCTTGCGAATTTCTGTTTGCTGCGATCGGTACAAATGAGGCAAAAAGCCCCTGCAATCAGTGAGGGGTCTAACCGCAACTCAATTTAGCAATTGAATAAACTAATCCTCTTCAACGACCTCAAACTGACTTTTCTCAGCGCCACAAACCGGACAAACCCAATCCTCAGGGATATCTTCAAAGGGAGTCCCAGGAGCTATTCCACCATCTAGATCACCATGCTCAGGATCATAAATGTAACCACAGACTGTACATTGGTATTTCTGCATCATTGGTCATTGCTGCAACTTCTCTGATGCTCATTCAGATTTTTCATAAAAAAACTGCTAGAACCCAAAAGTTACTAGCAGCGTTGCGACATTGTTGAATTGAGAATCTTAGCTCAAAGCTGCACAAAGATAATTAAAGTAGTAGGCAATTTGATCACTAGCAACCGATCCCACTAGCTCAGTCACCACCGACTTCATCGCTTGAATAGACTGCACCGTCGCTTCCAAAGGCACCCCTAAGGCTAAGTAGGTTTCTTTGAGACCATTCAAAACTCGCTCATCTAAAATGGCAGCATCTCCAGCCAACATAGCGTAGGTTGAGTAACGCAGGTAAAAATCAAGATCACGAATGCACGCAGCATAACGGCGACTAGTATGCATACCACCGAAGCTGCTACTTTCCGTAGGATTAAGAGACCGAGAAACAGCTTCTTTAACAATCGTGGCAGCATGATCTCGAATTAATGCTGCAGTTTGCACTTTGAGTTCATCAAGCTGGAAGTCCTGCTGAAGCTTTTGTAAAGCTCCACCATCAACGTATTTTCCTTGAAGGTCAAATGAGGTAATCACAGCGGTGATTGCGTTGTCCGTCATTACTAAACTTCCTTAACCTGCTTCCTTGTTAATGGTAATAAATAATGTCCTCAGACCCTATTCTCAGATAAGACGGTAACCACTCAGAGGCAGTTGTAACAGTTTTTAACACTCTCTGCATAATGCCTTTTCGGAAGAGCACTCAAGACTAGGAATGATAGCATCCCCAGACTGATTTGAACCCAGCTCAAACGCGACTATGTAATGGTGACTACATAGACTGAATGAGAGAGAGGCCAAAGGGGGAAGACTACCATTTTTCATCTCAGCTATGGGTTAAAACAGTCTATAGTTCTTACTATTTTTAGTGTAAAGGTAGAGGATCTCCTCCCGTAATTATGGTGGTTGCTATGATTGATTCTCCTTCTTCCCATCATCCTGACCCAAAGTTGCAGGCGGCACTGGGTACGTTGGATTTGACCATAGAATCTGAACTGGCTCTTTTTCGCCAAGCCCAGGCATTGGCTACTCTTCCCTCTCCAGAAGAGTTTGCTGAGCAAGAAACCGAGGAAAAAGCCCATGAACCTCAATTGCTAACCCCTAACCTTGAGGAAGGCCTGCTCCCAATCCCAATAGCCCCAGAAGCTCCTATTGCCAATCCGGTCATGGCAATAGATTCACCGGAAGTAGCATTGTCTCCTGCCCCCCCTAGTTTGGGTTGGTCAGAGGATATTGCCGATAACTTGACCCCTGCAGAATTAGCGTTATTTCGAGTGAATGCGGGTTCTGACACAACTATAGAGTCGGTCGGGGCTGAACTAGACCAACAAGAAGCGGTTTTGGAACCGACGACACCATCCCCCTCTTCCCAGGAGAGGAATACTGTTGTCGGCGCTCCTTTGTCCGCTGATGCCGAGGGGGATCATCCAAACATCTCTAAGCTGGATCCTGCCATTGAAGATTACCTAGACTCTTCCACCGCTTTACGCCAACATTTAGAAGAGTCCATGCCTGTTCCAGAGACGAACCCTGAACCCAGTAAGTTCAGTCCCCAAAAGTTAGTTCAGTTTGGAGCCTTGACTGTTCTAGGGACTTTGGTGGTTGCGCTATTCCTCAACGTCACGGGTTTGAGCAAAAAACTCCGACCCTCCCCAGTTCCTCAACTTGAGCGAACACCACCGTCTTCTTCAGAAGCAATTTCTCCCCAAAGCCAACTGACAGCTTCTCCTATTCCCACGGCGACCAGTCCAAGACCAAAGTTAGAGTTGTCCTCACCAGAAGTTGCAGAGGTCAATTCAGGAAATTTGAGTCCTTCGCAGCCCAGTGCATCTGTCCCAATGCCATCAAACTCTTCTAATGCAGGCACGGCTGTTCCCGCAACTCCTGTTGCCTCTGTTCAATCTCCCGTTCCTCAAGAGCCGATTCCCGTGATTACGGAGGAAACGGCTCAGTCTGGGGGGTTATTTTATGTTATGCTGCCTTACACTAATCCCTCCTCTCTCACCCAAGCTCAACAATGGGTTCCTACTGCCTTCTTAACCGAAGGAACAGGCGGTCAGCAGATTCAAATGGGTGCTTTGGAGACTATGGATGCAGCCCAAACCTTGGCTCAGCAGTTGCGCACTAGAGGACTATCCGCATCGATTATTGCTCCCAATTAACCCACACCCGCCGCAGAAGTTTGGATCGAGGCGGAGGAGACAGGACTATCGGTCAGACTTGAGGTGGCGGGCAGTTCAGGCAACAAAAACTCTCGAATGAGTCGAACCAAAGCCTTTTGTAGCAGCCCATTTACAACTTGTTGGCCTAAAGCCTGAGTTTCAGGTTTTACCAGTAGGGGTGGAACCACCGCGATCAACTTGAAGGGGTCGAAACCAGGGGTCTGTTGCAACAATCCCCAAATTCGTTGAATATGCCCCAGATTGGCCTCTAGGTCAGCGATGGATTGCGGATTACTTTCCCATCCCATCTGTACTCGAAACTGGGCAGTGATTCCTTGCCAAGCGGTTTGACCAAAGGCGTCAATGCTGTTGACCAGTTCCTGGGCAATGCGATCGCGAATCAATTCCCCCCGTTCAGAGAATAAATAATCAAGAGCCTGGTCTAAAGACCCACCTAGATCGTAATCAAAGTTATTGCGGGCATTCTTCATCAAATTTTCCAGGCGATTCCAACGGAAACTATCTTCCTTAAACAACAAATCTTTCAGGCTTTGCCGGAGTTCTGGAGCGGGATCCGTCAAGATCCGTTTAGCGACGTAGGGATAGGCCGCACTCAAGACTTTGAAATTTTTATCGACGCCAATGGCAATCCCTTCCATCGTCAGCAAGGACCGTACAATTAAGGCGTAATAGGACGGCACTCGAAAGGGGTACTCATACATCAGATCTGAAAGCTGATCAAAGATGCTTTGGATATTTAACTCAGCCACGCTGGCTCCTAGAGCATTGTCAAATACGATGCCCAAAGCTGGAATAATCGGTTCTAAATCTGTATCAGGGGTCAAAAATCCCAGATGCACATAATCATGGGCAAGAGCTTCAAATTCACGATTGATGATATGCACAATGGCATTAATCAGCCCATAGCGCTGCTCTAGATTGATTTCGCTCATCATGCCGAAATCCAGATAGGCTAATTTGCCATCAGGAGTCGCCAGTAAATTACCGGGGTGCGGATCGGCATGGAAAAAGCCATGTTCCAGCAACTGCCGTAGGGAACATTGCACACCCACATCAATTAAATGGCGCGCATCAATGCCTTGAGCCTCGATCTTTTGGGGTTGGTTGAGCTTGGTCCCCGTCACCCATTCCATGGTCAACACCCGGCGGTTAGTATATTCCCAGTAAATCTTGGGAATATGGATTCCGGCAAATAGCTGTAGAGCTGGGCAAAATATTCGGCATTACGCCCCTCTTGGGTATAATCCACTTCTTCAAACAGCCGTCCAGCAAATTCATCTAAAATACCAACCAAATCGCTGCGGATAGATTTAGTCGTTTTCTGTGCCCAAGCTGCTAAACCCCGCAGAATATAAACATCCAAAGTGATCTGTTCGGCAAGATCAGGGCGTTGAACTTTCACTGCTACCCATTCGCCAGTATGGAGTTGTCCTTTATAAACTTGCCCCAAAGAAGCAGCCGCAATTGGCTCCGGGGTCAATTGGGCATAGAGGTCTTGAGGGGGAAGACCCAGTTCTTCTTCAATAAATTGATACGCAATTTGATTGGAAAAGGCAGGCAGTTGATCTTGAAGCTTAGAAAGCTCTTCTAAGTAAGGGCTGGGCAAGATATCCGGTCGGGTAGACAAGGCTTGACCAATTTTGATAAAAGCTGGCCCTAATATTGTCAAAGTCTCACGCAGTTGAATGGCTCGGCGTTTTTGGCGTTCAGGCGTGGCAGGGGTACGCTTATCCCACCATCGACGCCCCAGCAAAAGAATAAAGGGCCAAAGGATTGTGATCCAACGTCGGATCACGCGTAGGAACTGGCCTTGATATTTTTGTTGAATTTTTACCGGGTCGTAAGCCTCAAATCCAATGGCTGGCGTCAGATTGGTCGGCACATCCGTGGCAACTGCCGCCACAGATAGATTGCCATTGGCGACAGGAAGAGACTGAGGTACCAAAAGTGCAGAAGGTCTCTGGGATGGAGGTTCGGCCAAGGTCATCGGTGTGAAAGTCTAGGACAGCACAACTTGAGAATATTTACTTGATCAACCCTGCCAAGAGGCAAGTGTAGGATGGCAAGATATTATCTACTGTAAAGCATTGTAACAATCAAATTGTCTTTCTAGTTGGACAGCGCTTTCCCAGCTATCCATTCTCTCCCCTTAAAATGTTGGCTGGCGTCATAGACAGATTAGGAAATTGGGGGGATTGGAGAGGCTGTTGTTCTTGGAACACACCTTGCTCGATATACTCGAAATCTTGCAAGCTCAAGATCGTGATCTGTTGCCAAGCAGGATCCACAATCCAATATTCAGGAATTCCCAAAGCCTGATATTGCTGCCGTTTAGCTCGATAGTCCCGTTCTCGTTGCAGTTCACCAGGACTGACAACCTCAGCGACCAGGATAGGAGAAGCCATTTCTAAGCGAATGGTGTTCCGCTTTTGCAACTGTTGAATATGTTCAGATCGCAAAATTGTCAGATCGGGGTAGCGGTTTTTGGGTTCCCCCCAAACTTCTAACTCTAGACCCTGTCCTCGCACACGGTCAGTGCCCAGCAACAAAGAAAACTGTAAAAACAGGCGATTGGCAATCTGCACATTTTCTCCAGACTCAGGTGGCACCTCAATCAGCTCTCCGTTGAAGAGTTCATACCATTTTTCTGAACCATCGTCATAGGCGAGATAGTCTTCAAAACTCAAAAATCTGGGTTTTGCTTGAATCATAGAAATGCTCTCTATTGGCTTTGAGTGCAAATTACCCCATCGACCTCACTTCAATCATGGCATGAGCCGCCAGGATTTGCTGAGTCCTTAGCCATGAGCACCAGTCGGGTGATTATAGCTATCCCTGCTTCCACTTTCCAAAAAAGGTTGACGCCTGCTAGGCGCATATTCCACTCTTGGCCAGGTTGGCTATCTTTACAGCGCTCATAACCAGGGCGTGGATCTTGGGCAATGACATCCGTAATCAGCTGTTGGACGGCTTCTTTATGAATACCTGGAATTGCTTCTAAACTTGCCATTGCTGCTGGACTCCAGGTGACAGGTAATCGGGGATCCGTCTGTTGTGCCCAGGCACTGGTGGCGGTTGCGATCGCATCGGCATAGGGAACATAGGGCTTAATATCCAGGACGGGCGTTCCATCTAAAAAATCTCCGCCGTGGATGTGCAGCAGAATTTCTGTGGGGGTTTTCTCCACCTGGTCTAAAGGCACTGCACTTAAGCCAATGGGGTTAGGTCGGTTGGGACTGCGAGTAGCGTAGACACCCATCCCTTGATTGCCCCCAGGCGCGGGGTCGGACTAGAGATTTCAATTTGGGAAAGTGCTGACCATGAAGTTGAAAAATCACCCAAATATGGGAAAAGCCCTCAATCCCACGCAAGGACTGCCAATGAAAATCTGTAGGCGGAAAGACAATCACGGCTGGGGCAGAGGGGACTAATCCAGCTTGTCGGGGAATCCCAAACCGCTCAGAATAGCAAGAGCGAATATAGGCGATCGGCGTCAAACTGACTGGCGCTAGGGGAGCCATTCTCTGGCAATTCAGGTTAGGGTTCTTCGGCATGATCACCCCCATGCTGTTGGGCTTCTAAGCGATCTAGGGTTCGTTCTATGCCCACTCGAATATTGTGCAGTAAATGCAGATCCTCATAGCCTAATAAGGCCAAACTCTTACTGACATAGTTTTGATAGCGAGGTGTCAAACCAATTTTCTGCATCAATCGCAGCACAGATTGTTTCAAACTAGCAAATTCTGGGACAGACAGTTGGTTCTGGTTCAGACGTTGGTCCTTAATCTGTAGAGTGGTTTGCATCTGGGAAACACAAAGCTGTAGACCATCACAGCTTGGGCCAGGTTGAGAGAAGGGTGGAGATGAGCTTGGGGAATGGTGGTAATCAGATCGCAGGTGGCAATATCTTGGCGATTGAGGCCAGAGCGTTCCCCACCAAAGACAAAAGCCACCCGCTGCACACTCACTCCCTTAGCTTGCAAATGCTGGGGCAATTCCCGGATCGAGACATAGTGATACTTCTCATAGCGATGCCGAGCGGTGGTTGCACAGGCCAAATCAATATCCTGTAGGGCGTCTGGGAGATGCTCATAAACAGGAGCGGCATTGAGAATGGCTTGGGAACCGTGAGCAAGGATTTGGGCTTTATCAGTGGTGCGATCGCACCTAGGACGAACCAGCCGTAAATCCGTATGCCCCATCGTCTTCAAAGCCCGCGCCGCCGCACCCAAATTCTCCGCGACTTCTGACTCAACCAGAATAAATGAGCAATCCATACAAACGCAGAAAATTGGTTAATGCCATTGTCAGGGGAAAAAGCATTTATCTGCAAGTATTTTAGCTAAGAAACAGAACTATTACCTGATTTTAGACGAGTCCTATCTCATGATTTAAATTCCAAATCTTCTGAGAAAAATTCTCTAGTTTCTATGATTTTAACGACGCAAATACTCTGCGATTCTACCCGTATTCTCAGCAGTTCTAATCGCAGCAATAAAGGCTTCCAAAGCAATTCTAAAAAAATCACATACAGTAGAAAAAAAACAGGGGCAATAATTAATACACCTAAGCCCGCCCCAACACCTCGACTCAGACCAGCAAATACTAGACCTAGGCATCCTAGACCAATAAGAACAATCCCAATTCCATAGAGAACACCTGCTATTTGGACAGCAATGAACTCTGAGAAAGATAGGTCAAAGAGCTTAGCAAAAAACCCTCTACGTGGTGCCATACTAATTCATCCTCTGAGATGGATAGATTTTGGCTTATATTATTAGTAAAAAATGCTTAATTTTCTGTATTTTAAGATTGTTTTTATTATCTCCTGATTCGACGAGGTTATTGTTTTAGTGGAATCTCCAACCGTAGAGGAAACCGACTACCTACTCGCAATTCCATAGATCGGCATCATGCATGAGAAAACTACTGTTAGTCAACAATAGTTAACAAAAGGACGATCTGCGAGATTAAACTTCGTTCAGCCCGCTCGGAAATTCAGGATCAAAAAGCTGCTCTAATCTGTAAGTACAATTCTTTGGTAAATCTTGGTAGTCCAAGGGTGTTTCGCGTACAACCAGATCCAATCCAGACTCATAGGCATCGACGATCGTCTCCTCTAGATAGGGTTTGAGGCTAGGGTTTTGTTGCATGAGTTTTTGAATCGTCCGCCGTTGTTCGCGAATAGTAGCTTTCCAGCTTTTGCTGCGGCGATTAGGTTGATAGTCCCATTTAAGAAAATGACCCAGCAAGATTGCTAAACGATTTTCTAATTCCTGCCGTTGTTGTTTCCCCAATGATTCAATTTCTTCCACCAAATTGTCAGCATCTAATCTTTGTAAATCGCCATTTTTGATTAACTTAGCCTGCTCTAATGTCCAAGCATAAAAATCTGTTTCATAGAGATTGGATTGCATTGTTTCCTCTCCTTGTTCGCTTGACTCTAATCTAACCTCTGAATAATCCTATCAAACCAATAATCTGCGCTCCGTCCGGTTCTGGACTTTGATCAAATGCCAAGAGTACCCAACTCAACTACAAACGCTATCACTCCCCTCGTCCGAGGATCCATTGCTATGCTTGACTCATCACCCGATGACAACCCTTGCAGGATATCCATAACCAGACTTCGAGAACACAAGCGTGTTTGATGGGGATGTGATAATCCCTTTTGAACCTTAACAATAAGGTATTGGACTCCAAGACTGAATCAAGATCATATAGCAGCTATGAGGTTTTCCCGCCAATGCAACCCTCGTCACCCCATTCTGAGTTACAGCCCTCCACACAGGTCTCTGATTTGCCAGATTCAGGTCATCGTCTAGGAGAAAACCTATCCAGCCTAAAGTCTCGGCGTAGAAGATCAAGAGTCTCGCTTCAATCAACGCTGATCACAGGCAGCATCCTTTTAAGTATGCTACCTGTCTTGACCGTGGGCACAGCAACCTATTTGACGAGCGAACATTTGCACGAGCAACTAGAAACCCGCCAGCAAACAGACTCAGCTAACTTAGCCAAAGCCCAAATAACCTTGAATCAGCGGGTTCCCCTCTTGTTGATGGGTACAGGTACCATGGCGCTATTAGCAGGAAGTCTAACCCTGTGGTTGATGAATCGGGAATTGCGTCCCTTAATCCGGATCACTCAACATTCAACTCAAATCGTTAATCGCTTGTACCGACAACCCGCCACCTCAGAATCAGAAACAGGTCATCCCAACGAAGTTGTTGCCCTTGCTAATAATATCAAACTCATTGAGGATCAACTCCTTGGCCTCCTCTTGATTGAAGAAGAAACAACGGCTCGAACTCAACTGTTAGTGCAATTTAATGGCCAACTCCAAGTTGCCCGATCTGAAGAAGATTTGTTGCAAACAGCCGTCGCAGAGATTCGTGAACTCTTCCGTAGCGATCGCGTTCTTATTTTTGCCCTGCAACCCGATGGCAATGGTACTTTTGTGGCTGAATCCGTGGCTGCGGGTTATTCCAAGCTAGAATGGTCAACCTTGAGTGACCCCTGTTTTAATGAAGGGTATCATGCCCTCTATCGTCAGGGTCGGGTTCGAGCTATTGATAACATCTATGAGGTGGGCCTTGATGATTGCCATATTGGCTTACTAGAGCGGTTTGCCGTCAAAGCCAATATCGTGGCACCTGTTCTGCAACAAGGCGAACTGTTTGGTCTGCTGATTGCCCACCAATGCTCTAGACCCAGGGAATGGAGTCCCTCGGAAATTGAACTATTCAAGCAATTAGCCTTACAAGTGGGGTACGCTCTAGAACGGGTTGGCATCATGAATCAGCTTGATAGCCAAATCAACCAAATGCAAATGCTGATGGGTATTACCCAAACTATCCGTGAGTCATTCCGCCCAGAAGATATCCTCACAGCTACGGTGCAAGAGAGCCGTCGGCTCCTGCGAGCAGATCGGGTCATTGTCTATCGTTTTGATGAAAACGGCTTAGGTACCGTTGTTGCTGAAGCCGTGCAACCTGGTATTACCAAAATGCGATCGGCTCAGCTTGAGGATCTGGGGTTTGCGGAAGCGGATATTGAGTCCTATCAAACGGGTCATATCCAAGTCATCCACAATATCTCTGAGGCTGGTTTTACAGATCGTCATCTTCAACAACTGCAATCCTTTGGGGTACAAGCAAGCCTAATCGTTCCCCTTCACCAAGCAGAGCAGTTATTTGGCTTATTAATCGCGCATCACTGTTCAACGCCAAGAGAATGGCAATCTTCAGAGGTGGATTTATTCACTCAAATTGGCCTCCAAGTTGGACAGGCGTTGAATCAATCCCATATATTGGCTCAAGTAGAGCAAGACTGGCACACGAATATGACCATTACCCATGGCGATCGCCAGCGATTCCAAGTGCTGCAAACGCAACTGTCGGAGCATCTTCGCGCTTGTCAACCTAGGGTTAATACCTTGGTGCAGGAGGCTAACCAATCGTTGCAAACAGCTCAATCCATCTATACAAACCTGCAAACCCTCATCGCTGGCTCTAAAGGGGTGGGGACAACCACACAGACTTTCCAAGTCCACAACCAGCAGATGTTAGCTCAGGTAGAAATGGTGCAAGATGCCCTCAATCAGTACATGACCGATCACCCTCCATTACAAGCAGCCGTTCAATCTGAACTCTTTCAAGGGCAGGGCGTCGACGCACCTTTGCAACAGCTTTCCCAAATCCGCACCTTGGTGGGTCACTTATCCTCCCAAATTCAGTTGCAAGCGATGACTATCGCGGTCAAGGCAACGCAAGAGGTATGCCCTCCCCAAGAATTATCAAGTGTTGCTGCAACTGTGACTAAAATTGCCCAACAACTGGATGAGAATATGATTCAGATGAAATCCTTGATTGAGGATTTGCAAAGGGATGGACAACAAACAGCTACTTTCTGGGAACCGCTGACTAGGGAAATGATGGATCCTTCCTCCTTCTTCCCGCTATCTGGACAGTTGTCCTCTGATCTAGACGTGGCTATCGCGCAATCTCATACTCAGGCTGCTGAAATCAATCAACTGATAAGCAGACAACTGCAAACATCTACAACGGCCAGCCATCAAATTTTAGAGCTAACCCATTTTCTGCAAGATCTTGTGACTCAAGTTCAATCCATACAGCAGTCTATTAACCAGTTAGAAACTGTGATTCCCCCTTAACCCAGTAAGTTGTAATTGTGAACCTTGCAAACCTAAGTGTCTGATACAAACGGTTTTGAGCGATGCTCAATGATTTACAAGTGGCTTGGCTACTCAAAAAGGTGGCCTATTTTTGGCAACCCGTTTTAAGTGAATTCACTCGCCTTGTTCCCCAAACAACAGTATTGACGGCGAATTGGCCTGGATTTGCTGGAGGGTATGAGCAGTCGTTCCGGGTGGATGTGATTGGGCAGCAACGGCTGATCGTTCTGGGGCGATCGCAGACAAGCTATGCCCCAACCCTCATGTATTTATCCCCTAAAGTGGTAATACCACTGTTGCGCCAGCGACCTCAGATCCTTTTCACTGATGGGTTTTCCCTGTGGACACTCCTTGTTCTATGGCTCAAGCCTTGGTTAAAGTGGCGGGTTGTGATCATCTATGATGGGAGTGCCCCTGGGGTCGATCATCGTCAGTCTCGATGGCGTCTGTCTATCCGCCGTCTCATAACCCGTTACACGGATGCTTTTATTAGCAATAGCAGCGTCAGTAAGGATTATCTGACGCAATGCCTAAAGGCTCAGGAGCAAACCATTTTCACAACACCTTATTTAGTAACCGATGGGAAATCCCTCCTAACCGTCTCTCAGAGTTTCGATTGGGATCTTTCCTCCTGGCAGCGTCCCCTCTTTTTATATGTGGGGCAAATTATTCCCAGAAAGGGACTGCGTGAACTGATAAACGCCTGTTCTGTACTGCAAGCACAAAGGATTCACCACTATTGTGTACTCATGGTTGGGGACGGAGAACAGCGACAGGAACTAGAAGCCCTGACCCAAAGTAATGGATTGTCCTCTCAGATTCAGTGGCTTGGCGCAGTCGAGTATGGCAGATTGGGTGCTTACTTGCAACTAGCGGATGTTTTTGTTTTGCCAACCCTCGAAGATGTTTGGGGGATGGTCATTCCCGAAGCAATGACTTTTGGTAAACCCATACTGTGTTCGCAGTATGCTGGTGCTGCTGAATTGGTCATCAATGGCAGTAATGGATACTGCTTTGACCCCCATCAGCCTGAGCGCCTAGCTGCATTAATGCAGCGTTTTATTGATCGCCCCCATCTCATTGCAGAAATGGGAGAGCAGTCCAAGGCAATCATGAGCCGCCATACCCCGAAGAAAGCGGCTCAAGCACTCCTCAAAGTGGTGATGAGTTTAGACTCTTCAAGCTAAGTCGAAAAGCAGCACTTCCGCTTGATCGGGTGTTTCGATCGTTAACATTTTTCCACCGGAGAGCTGAACGCCATCCCCTGCTTGCAGGGATTCACCGTGGAATAGCACTCTACCCCGCGCCACTTGCAACCATCCGTAGCGATCGCCCGCTAAAGGGTAGGTAATTTGCTCTCCTGCCGTCAACACAGCAGCATAAATCTGGGTATCTTGATGGATCGTCACAGCTCCTGCGCGTCCTTGAGGATCGGCCATTAAGCAGAGTTGATTTTGACGTTGCTCAAGGGGGAAATGTTTTTGCTCATAACCCGGTTGCAGTCCTTGGCGATCGGGAAGCAGCCAGATTTGCAAAAAGTGAACGGGTTCGCTAGCTGAGGCATTCAATTCACTATGGGTAATGCCTGTGCCTGCACTCATGATTTGAGCGTCGCCGGGACGGATGATAGCGCCATTTCTCAAGCTATCTTGATGTTGCAATGCGCCCTCCAGCACATAGGTAACAATTTCCATATCTCGATGGCTATGGGTGGCAAAGCCCGCACTGGGGAGAACGCGATCTTCATTAATGACCCGCAAGGCTCGAAAACCCAGGCGATTGGCATCGTAAAACTCACCAAAGGAAAAGGTGTGATAACTATCGAGCCAGTTGATTTGTGTGTGGCCACGGGTCTGGCGATCGTGAACCAGATGGGTATGCGCTGTTTTAGACATTCGACAAGCCTCTATCCTTTTATCCTAGAGAGGACATGGATTTGTTCTAGAACCTGTTGCAATTCTAAGGTACTGGAAGGAGCGATCGCCTTTTTCTGATTTCAGCTTGTTTCATGGTTTTATTCATCCTCCTGTAATATTTTCATCAGCCAAGTGACCGGATTTTCAATAGATTCTATAGGTTTGAATCATAGCTGTCTCCGAATAACCTGTAAATCTTCTTTGGTCAGGTTATAGAGCTGCGCAACGAAGTCATCGATTTTAGCTTCCCATTTCGCTACATTTACACCTTTAGCATCCAGGCATTTTTGGACAAGGGTTGAAATTTCTTCTTTTTCCTTAGCGGCACATCTTTGAAGAGCTTACCAATAGTGAATTCAGACATAGCGAAGATCTTTGCTCAATTCCCCCTAGACTATACTGAAAACATTCCTGCCAGAGAGTGCTGCAATGGTTCGTCTGGATGCCAACCCACCCCAATCCATCCCTGAGGAACTCAAGGATGACATCAAGCTGCCGACTAATTTATATAGTGATGAGCCCCCCTTGGAAACAGATTTTCACCGTGAACAAATTGATTTGTTGATTCGGCTGCTCAAATATTGGTGGCGAGACCGTCCAGACTTTTATATTTCTGGCAATTTAACGGTTTATTACAACGAACAGCAGCTTAAAAAACGGGATTTTCGAGGCTCAGATATTTTTGTGGTACTGGGTGCAGAAAAGAGAAATCGCCGCAGTTGGACCATCTGGGAAGAAGGGGGCAAGTACCCCAATGTGGTGATCGAGTTACTTTCAAGTTCAACAGCGATAGTAGATAAAGGCAAAAAGAAAGACCTCTATCAAGAGGTGTGGCGCGTGCCTGATTATTTCTGGTTTCACCCACAGACAATGGAGTTTGCGGGATTTCATCTCGTTGATGGTCAGTATGTGGCAATTTTCCCAACCGACGATGGCTGGCTTTGGAGTGAGCAGCTTGGGTTATATTTAGGCATTTACGAGCAGCAGTTACGATGGTTTACCGTAGAAGGGCAGCTTGTTCCTTTGCCAGAGGAGCAAGAACAACAGGCCAAAGAGCAGGCAGAGCAACGAGCAGAACAGTTGGCGGCTTTCTTGAGATCGCGGGGTATCGACCCCGATCAATTACCCGAATTGTAGTCCTGCGGATAGTGGTGTGGACAGTGGGTGTGCCTGCTCCTCTACTCTTCTATAACTGGCAAATCATAAGAGACAAAAGCCACCAAAGGCAGGTAGCTTTTTGGTGGCCAACGAGGTAATTGGTAATGGAAGTGAGTTAAGGCGATCTAAATCTAACGAACGGTGCCTTCTAGCTGAGCCGTAGGAATGGGCTTCATCAAATAGAGGCGCAAGAAGTTAAATCCATTAGCAAGGTAAAGAGGCAGCTTCCGCAGAAACTTGATGACCTGGGACTGCTGAGTAGCATCAATCGCCCGCAGTTGAGCACAGTTATCTACGCACTCTTCGAGGTGATTGTAAAAGCTAGGATGCTCTACATTGAGGATTAGCGGGAAGACTCGACCCGCATTTTCATTGGTTTTTTCGATCACATGCTTGTCATATTCCCGTGCATCTAGACCAATGGATGCGTAGAATCTTGAACGCTGTAAGTCATTCAGGTACATGGTTGCAAATACAGAGAGCAAGAAGAAGCGTGCCCATAATTTCGCGCGCCAATCGTTGAGCAACTGGGGTTGTGACTTCATCAAGGCATCGAAGAAATCACCGTGGCGATTTTCATCTTGGCACCAGTTTTCGAAGAACTCGAAAATAGGATAAACACAATCTTCTGGATGGGCTGCTAAATGGCGATAGATGGTGATGTAGCGCCAATATCCAATCTTTTCAGAGAGGTAGGTGGCATAGAAGATAAATTTAGGCTTAAAGAAGGTATAGCTGCGGCTCTTCGTCAAAAAGCCCAAGTCAAGGGACAGTTTGAAGTCGGTCATGGCTTTGTTGAGGAAGCCAGCGTGACGGGCTTCATCCCGAGACATGAGGTTAAAGCCTTCGGCTAACAAAGGATTTTTGTGCTTAAGGCGACGGCCTAATTCTTTGTAGAGCAAAAAGCCAGAGAATTCGGCGGTGCAAGAGCGCTCTAGAAATTCAATGAATAACCGCCGGGTTTCGCCATCAATGTGATCCCAAGATTTATCGAAGCGCTGATCGCGGACAAAATGCTTTTGATTGTAGTCTGCCTGGAATTCCTCAATGATCGCCCGAATCTCGTCCTCATTGACGGTCAGATCCATGGTGGCCATCTCGTCAAAATCAGTGGTGTAGAAACGCGGGGTGAGAATGGTTTCTTTGGCAGGGACTTTAATCCCGTCGCGCATTTCCTGAATATCAGACTTGTTGAGGGTGTTTACCATGGGAGCCTCAATGATGATGTTTGAATGATTGTGTCCCACATCCAGTGGGAGGGAAGGTTTAACAAGAGCAAGCTTGCAATTGTTAAGAAACCACCATCTTAGCCGTTGGCACTTTCGACTTGATGGTAGCTCTGTATGCAATGTTACCTGACTCTCAGACTCATCTATGAAGCCAAGTCGTCAAGCTTTACATTTCGCAAAAATACTTGTTACATTTCGACAATAATAGGGGAGAGATCTGGGGTGGCACTCCACGGGGTATTAAGGTCATGACTGCTTATGACTGGATTGAGACGGCTCTAAATACTGTTCACAAGGCCCATTGGTATCGTTCGCTCAAAACAATTACTAGACCAGGATCCACAGTTTCGCTACAGGGAAAGCTGGTGAGCAATTTTGCCAGTAATGATTATCTGGGATTGGCAGGGGATCCACGCTTGGCTGAGGCTGCGATCGCAGCCATTCAAACTTGGGGCACGGGTAGTACCGGATCGCGGTTAGTGAGTGGCCATCGTCCCATTCATGAGGCTCTAGAGAGTGCGATCGCCAGTTGGAAGCAAACGGAAGCAGCTATTGTCTATAGCTCTGGCTATCTGGCTAACCTGGGCACAATTACCGCCTTAGTCAACCGTCGAGATTTAATCTTGGCGGATACTTACAATCATGCCAGTCTCAAACAAGGGGCACGTCTAAGCGGAGCCACGGTTTATGAATTTGATCATGTCAATATGGCCCAGTTGCAGGCCCAATTAGCTGCCCATCGGTCTGAGTATCGTCGCTGCTTACTCCTCAGCGATAGTGTCTTTAGTATGGATGGCGACCTGTGCCCACTGCCGCAATTAATCGCCTTAGCCCAGGATTATGAGTGTATGTTGCTCATTGATGAAGCCCACGGCACGGGGGTCTTAGGAGAAACGGGTGCTGGGTGTGTGGAACATTTTGGCTGTCGAGATGCTGTGTTAATTCAAATGGGGACGTTGAGTAAAGCCCTAGGCAGTTTAGGCGGTTATGTAGCGGGCTCGGCAGCACTGATTGATTATCTGCGCAACCGTTCTAGCAGTTGGATTTATACCACAGGGCTATCGCCAGCGGATACGGCTGCGGCCTTGGCGGCAGTCAAGATTATTCGAGAAGGCGGGGGGTTGCGATCGCAACTCTGGCAGCGGGTGACCCAACTCAAACAAGCCCTGACCACCCAGCTTTCCCCCCCTGAAAAACAGACGGGGATGCGCCTATTACCCTCAGAATCCCCGATTCTCTGCGTGCAAATGTCAACGCCGACAGCGGTTTTGCAAGCCAGTCAGCAACTGCTGGACCAAGGCATCTTTGCCCCTGCCATTCGTCCCCCCACCGTGCCCACTAGCCGCCTGCGCCTCTCGTTGATGGCCACCCATCAACCCGAACAGATTGAGCAGTTGGCGGCGGCCTTGGCTAAGCTACAGTCCTAGTGACATACTCCCGACGCTCTATGCGTCAGCATAGAGTCTAATCCCTACCAAGATTCGTCGCAGTACTCCAACCATAGCCGACAGGCTTGGTTGGGGGTGAAGCGGCGAGCGACCGGAGGGAGCAATCAATCAATCTCAGCCTGTTGCTGGATGTATTGTTTTAGCACCGAAATGGGTGCTCCCCCACAGGAAATAATGCAGTACGAACGACTCCAAAACACAGGCTTGCGGTAAATCTTGTTCAAGTGTTCTGCAAACTCTTTGCGAATGAGACGACTAGATACCGTCTTCAGGTTATTGACGAGCTTGGATGGCTGAACCTTTGGATTCACCGACATGAGTAAGTGAACATGATCGGCTTCGCCATTAAACTCAATTAACTCTCCCTCCCACTTTTGCAGGGTCTGTGAAAATATTTCCCTCAGCCTATCTAGCATGGGTTGGGTAATGCACTTGCGGCGATATTTTGTGCAGGCGACCAAGTGAAAGTGGATGTTGTAAGAGCAGTGATAAAGGGTACTTAGCTGCTGAACCATGACGAGCGACTAAAGGTTATAATGACTCTATGATAACTTTGACGTATGAGTACAAGCTAAACCTGACTAAGCAGCAAGCCGAACAAATCAACCACGATTTAGAAGTGTGCCGCAAGGTCTGGAACTACGCGCTCAGAGAACGCAAAGACTGGATTGCTTCTCGCAAATGTCCGGTCAATGCCTGCTCTGTGCGTGGCGAGTACATCATTGCGGCAGATGAACCCTATCCCAGCTTCAAGTTTCAATGCCAGCGGCTAACGGCATCCAAAAAGGTTAATCCTGAATTGGCATCGGTCAACGCCCAGGCATTACAGCAAGTTTTACGGCGTTTAGATCAGGCGTTTGAGCGGCGTCGGGATCTCGGTGCTGGCTTCCCTCGGTTTAAGAAAGTGGGTCGGATGCGGTCATACGTTTTCCCTCAACTGGGTAAGACTCCGTTGGGACAGGGACGAGTGAAGCTGCCCAGTCTTGGCTGGGTTGCGATTCGTCAGTCTCGTCCCTATCCAGAGGGCTTCGTCGTCAAGCAAGCCAGGGTTGTTAAACGGGCATCAGGCTATTACCTGATGCTGTCGTTTCAGGCTGATATTGCCATCCCAGAGCCGCCATTGGTGGGTCATGTTGTTGGGGTGGATGTTGGGCTAGAATATTTCCTCTGCACTTCGGATGGCCTTCAGGTTGAGAGGCCCAAGTTTTTTGTGGAACTGCAATGCAAGCTGAAATCGCTGCAACGCAGGTTAAAACGTAAACAACTTGGGTCTGCCAATTGGAAGAAAGCTCAAGCGAAGGTGGCGAGATTGCATGAACAAGTTGCCAATAGCCGCAAAGATTTTCACTTCAAGCAGGCTCACAAGCTTTGTGATGTCGCTGATGTGATTGTTGTTGAAGACTTGAACCTGATTGGCTTAAGTCGTGGGATGTTGGGTAAGCACATGCTCGATGCTGGTCACGGTCAGTTTCTCAACTCAGTGTTGCCTTGGGTCGCCTTCAAGCGAGGAAAGGCAACCGTGAAGGAAGATGCACGAGCAAGTAGTCAACAGTGCCCTGCTTGTGGCGCTAAGACTAAAAAAAGTCTCTCAGACCGCTGGCATCGTTGCTCCTGTGGTTGTGACCTGCCCCGTGATGTCGCTAGTGGCTTAGTGCTGCGAAATAGATTTCAAAAGCGCTGTGGGGCGCACAGTGCTGAAAATGCCCCTGGAGAGGTTCTGGCGGGGGTGTCCTTTGGGGCATCTAGTCAAGACTCTGTGAACGGGGAATCTCCTGCTATACGCGCAGCGTTAGCGGGATGAGCGTCAATCATTTCTTGAACACTTGCTTGTGCTGCATTTACAAAGGATAGATACTCATTAAAGATTTCTTGGTTATACTTGGTTGCAATTGAATAAGCTTCGCCCACTGGCACTTCAAACCACTCTGTCCCAGGCGAAGTCTCTTCAAAGGTATTTGCATCTTTAAGCCAGTATCCCAAGCTTTTCAGTTTCTGGTGAACTTTAGTTTCAAGTCCCTCGTCACCACCAATAGTCAAAACTTTGGGAGAATACATTACAAACAGTAGGATTGGCCTCTGAGAGTGTCCTACTCCAATCTTTGGACCCAGACATTGCTCTAAAATTCTCTCCTGGAAATCATCTCTACCCGTAAGACCAATTTTGACTTCAGGCAAAAAGTTATGAGTTTTCCACTGGCGATACCACCACCACATCCCTTCTTCATGAATATCTTGAAAGTGTCCTGCTACCAAGTTTGCTTCATAGCTATAGCAGTATAAAAAACCAGAAGTGCCTTTCTCTTTTAAACCACTGTCGTATAGACGGTATTTTAATTCAGCTACAGTATTCCTATCAATCACCAGCACTCTTCTATGCTTATGAGCGAAGTCGCCAATATCCAGAGGAAGAACTGCTGTTAGAGCCTTGAGGCTGATCCTCATGAATTCTGGCATTTGTTCAAGAGGACGATGCAGGATATCAGGATCGGCCTCGGGGATAGATAAGTTACTCTCATTGTATAAAGCAGGAAGGGGAAGATTTTTGAACCGTTTCTTAGGCATTTCTAATCGTGAACTGACGAAACTTAGTGTCTAAGATCATTCTTCCCAGTTCTACCCATGAATACCGCTCGGATATCTTTACATATGAGGTCGTATTCTCCTGACAGAATAAAAACTACGGTCGCTCTGAATATAAGAATTTTTGTTACTGACCAGGCTTAAACCATAAGTTTGCCGCCTTGTAATCATGCAGGGTCAACCCTTAGCCCCTCAACCTAACAAATTTGTTATATTAAGCATATGGCTTGGAGCATCCATTACTTTCCTGAAGCACTTGAAGATGAAGTGTTAGCCTTACCCCCTGGTCTACTGGCAAGGTATTTGCGACTCACTGACCTCATGCTGGAGTTTGGGCCTCACTTGGGGATGCCTCACACTCGCTCCATGGGAGATCGACTCTTTGAGTTGAGGCTCAAAAGTAAAGAGGGCATCGCTAGGGTCTTCTTCTGTACGTTGGCGGGGGAACGAATCGTGATGCTGCATAGCTTTGTTAAAAAAACCCAAAAGACGCCCCCTCGTCAACTGGCGATGACCTCCGGTCGGTCGTAGACCATCGCGCGGCGTCGGCTCCAAGAGGTACTAGACCATGACTCATGAACAATTAAAAGCTAAAGCCCTTCAACAGCAAGCAGTGGCTGATGCGTATGACCAATTAGAAGACGAGTTTAGTCTCTTGCGACAGATGCTGGCTGCTCGACACAGGGCAGGGCTAACTCAAGATGATATTGCTCAAAAGATGGGGACAAAGGCCACTGCTGTAACCCGACTGGAATCGTCTCTCAGTAGTGGTAAACATTCCCCCTCTCTATCCACATTGAGAAAATATGCTAAGGCGGTAGGCTGTCGCTTAGAAGTCAGACTGATTCAGGATCAATAGCACTGATACAGTGAGGACTGGGAGTCGTTAGATTGTGTGTTCATTCGGGCGCTGTTCTCTTCCCTCGCTTTGCATTGGTCAGAGAACGCACTCTCGCTTACGCGCCTCTCATCCCGACGCTCACCTGGGTACAGCTAGAGCGCGGAGCTTCCCGTCTTTGAGCTAACCATTTTGCAGACGAGCCAACAAAGGGGCGGCACCCAGTAAGGTTTGGGTATAGGGATGCTGAGGGTTGGTGAAAATCTCTTGTGTGGGACCAATTTCCACAATTTTGCCCTGGTTCATGACGGCAATGCGATCGCAAAAGAACCGGGCTACCCACAGATCATGGGTAATAAACAGGTACGTGAGGTGGAAATCATCCTTCAGCGATTGCATCAACTCCAAGACCTGGGTCTGAATGCTGGCATCCAGCATACTCACAGGTTCATCGCAGATCACCAATTTGGGTTGGGTAATCAAGGCACGGGCAATGGCAACGCGCTGTTGTTGGCCACCCGAAATATCACTGGGGAAACGCTGAGCATACTCCGTCGTTGGCGTCAGGCCCACTCGCTCCAGCATGGTGTGCATCTGCTTTTCGGCTTCTGCTGGGGTGGCGAGTTCATGAATGAGGAGGGGTTCAGCCACACTCTGGCCAATCTTCATGCGCGGATTTAGACAAGCCCGTGGATCTTGAAAGATCATTTGAATTTGACGACGACACTGTCGCAGTGGTCGTCCTGCTAGTTCTGTCAGATCAAGATTGTCAAACTGCACGGTTCCCGCTGTGGGGCGCACCAGTTGTAGAATCGTCCGCGATAGGGTGCTCTTGCCACAGCCCGATTCGCCCACTAGTCCCAGAGTTTCACCGGTGTAAAGGTTCAAGGTAATGCCATCCACGGCTTTAATCACCTTGGCTTCCTGGGAGAGCAAACGGGAAACAAAATTGGTGTCTAGGGTGTAGTGTTGTTGCACATTTTGTAAACGCAACAAGACGCCATCTTCTGTTGCTGGATCGGGTGCTGCTGGCGGTGCTTCCGCTGCATTGGTTTGTAAATGTAAGGCCGCTTGCAGCAAAGACTGGGTATAGGGATGTTGGGGATGGCTGAGAATGTCTTGGGCAGGACCCAGTTCCACCATTTCCCCCTGGTACATGACAGCGACGCGATCGCAATATTCACTCACCAAGGCCAAATCATGGGAAATCAGCAACAGCCCCATCCGTCGCTGCTCACAGAGTCGCGTCATCTCTTTAAGGATTTGGGCGGCAACAGTGACATCCAAGCTGGTGGTGGGTTCGTCGGCAATCAGCATTTTCGGATCCAGGAGTAGGGCGAGGGCGATCGCCACCCGTTGCCGCATTCCACCACTAAATTCATGGGGATATTGGGTCCATCGTTCCACCGGAATATTGACAGCCCTGAGCATCTCCAACACTTTGGCCTGGGCTGCTGCCGCCGACAGCTCTGGACGATGAACCTTTAAGGTTTCTAGACAATGCTTTTTCACCGTCAGTAACGGATTTAAGCGAGTCATGGGATCTTGAAACACTAGGGCAATTTCTTCGCCACGAAAGCGCTGTAAGTCTTTTCCCGTCAAAGACAAAACCGATGTGCCAGCAAAGTTAATTTGGCCTTCTAAGCGGGCTCCTGGCGGCAATAAACGCATCAATCCCCGGCCAATAGTGGATTTCCCACAACCTGACTCACCCACTAGACCCAGCCGCTCTCCTGCTCCCAATTGAAATGAAACCTGATTCACAGCCCACTGGCTGGTTGCCGACTGGCTCCGCTGTTGGCCGTAGGCAATTTTGAGCTGGTCAACTTGCAGCAATTTAGCGTCAGAGACTTCTGGGGTTGGGCTCATAGCCTCAAAGAGATAAGGTTAACGTCAAGGGCAATCACTTAGTAAGTGGTTCAAATCACCAGTCTATAGCGACCCCTTACCAGGCAGAGCGAACGCATCTTAATTTTAGGAATGCTGACTGAGCAAGATTTTTAGACACTAAGCATTGAAAAGTATGAATTTCCAAAATGCTTACCAAATAAGGCTTTCAGAATTTAGATGCGTTTGCCCTAGTTGTCAGTGTCATTCAGAAATCTCAATACTGCACTGTTAATCATCAAATAGTAGAATATCGGCACTTAAAATAAAACCCTGATCTTGATATTGACATAGCTGCTGGAAATACCCTAGGGTGTTCGATCCAGCGCCCGTTCACCCCCCCAGCGCTCAACAATTTGATCGTCGTAGTCATCAGCAGCGGCTAACACAGCCGTGACCGAAGCCTCTAGTTCATTTGAGTCACAGGTAGAGCCAACAATTGTATGCTCAAACAGGATGTCACCGACATCATTGACAGAAAAGGCTCCAAACCGCATTTCTGCATTTTCTCGTAACAGGAAAGTTTGCAGCTCAGGAGTCATTTTTGCCCCTGAGACCACGGTGGAGCGAATATTGACCACACTATCTTCATCTTCGTGCCAGGGGTAGATGCGCACTTCCACCCAAGCAGAACCCATGAATAGTCCAAATCCGGGTTCATCTAATTGTTCCCAAGGAATTTGCTCGAATAATTCCTCCATCCAGCCCGCAACTTTGGCGTGGCACTCTTGCTGAGCCTGTGTTTGAAACTCCATTCCTGTCCTTTTATTCAACTGATTTCTCGACAACAATAGTGAGGCGAGCCGCAAAAATGCCCACTACGCCCAGTACCGTCAGTAACGGTGCTGTAATCGTACCAAAAACCCCACCAATTACCCCGACAGTTAAAGGGATTTCCACGAGGGAGCGGCCAGCATCGGTTTTGACAATGATTTTGCGGACATTACCCTGTTGGATTAGTTGCTTGATCTTGGTAATGACCGTACTGCTACTGAGTTTGAATTCCTCCACGCGAATGGGGCTGCTCGAATTTACGTCGGTATTGATGGGGGTGCGATCGCTGGGTTCACTCATGGGGTTGTTCTCCGAAAAATAGCGCAGTGGATAATTTCTAAATAGGACAGAGCGAGATGAAAAGGGGGTTCTAATCCATCACACCCTTGGGGAACAGCGATGAGGTCAGCATCGCATTCGCTGACAGGGCTTTAACCTTTCCTAGCAAAGCGGTACGGCGTTCTTGCAGTAACCGATCTAGGGCAGGCAAATACATGGGAGTGGGCATCATATCCGCAAAGATTTCGCTCATAACTACATTATCAATAACTAGAAAAAAATCGGTGGGATTGGGTCCATCCGTATGTCTGCTCAATACCCCAAATCCAGCCCGTTGACGATGATATTTACGAACGACGGGATAGGTTTGCAACCATTGCTCAAAGGTTTGGGCTTTGGCCATCCCCGTTAACATGGCCTTGACCAACTCTGGAGAAGCAGGGTTTTGCGTGTGGGTCAGCCATGCTTTGGCAATCCAATCTGCTCTTTGGGCTGGATCAGACCAGGCTTGCAAGAGGTATTGGGCGGGGGTGGGTAAGGCGGGTGAGAGCGCCAGTTTTGTCCCTGGTGCCGTTGGGGATGCTTTGATTAAGACCCGACTCAGACTACTGCCGTAGGGATCTAAATCTGCTTGAGCCGCTGCTAGGTTGCCGCGCCACCACTGGAGACTTCCTCTGCTTTGATGGAGATGAGTATTCAACTCGTCTAGATGGGGATGGGCCTGCATCAATTGACCATAGGCTTTTTCTAGAGCGGTGAGCAGAGGGTCGTAGAGGGGCAGCAAGGGTTGCGATCGCCAAGCTGGACTGGTAATCCACAGGGGATTTCTTAAACATTCCAGGGTCATGGCTTCTAGGGCTAAGTCGGTTTGGTTTTGTGCTAACAAACTCATACCTAAGCCAAAAAAAACGCCACGTTTGGCAGGAACCAACTCTGCCGAGCGCACAAACGCTTGAGTTGCTTTTGGCGGATCGAGCTGCATATACAACCACCCCAAGTTGGTATGGCCAAACTCCTGATCCGCAGAGACTTGATTTCCCCGGATAAAGTATTGGGTGGCGCTTTGCAGGAGATATTGACGTAGCTTGGGATCTTGAGAGTTGAATCCTAACTCGCCAATATTCCAGCCCAGTTGGTAGGCATAATAGGGTTCCCACGGGGCTTTAGCCTGAGCCTCTCCTAAGTGTTGGCGAAAGCGATCGAATTGTTGTTGTCCCAACGCCACAAACCCCCGACTAGAGAGCCGCCAAGCATCTTGAATGGGAACTAGCCAAAGGCTCATAGCTAAAACTAGCCCTAACAAGATTCCTGCTATTAGTCGTTGCTGGAACCATCCCTTACCTGAGCGTCTATACTCTTTTGTGGGCAAGGGATTCATTGCTCCCCTGCGGCAGCTAGCAGCCAGCACTCCAAAGCTAATGGCAATGAAACCGCTAATACCAATATTGTCCAATTGGTAGTCCGTGAGGGAGACGGCACTATAGCCCAGCAAACCAGCTAACGAAGTTTGAATCAGGAAGCTGTCTGAGATTGCCAGCCCAGCAGCGGGGCAGGTCCACCGCCAGCTTTGATAAACAAGCCAGCCTAAAATGAGGAAGTAGGGAATACTGCCTGCCAGTCCTAATTCTGCCCAAACTTGGCCAAGGGTGCCATGCAATTGGTAAACCTGTTCGGCCTCTAACCCTGCCCAGGCTGGCCGATAGGCTTGGTAAGCCAAGGGCACACTCCCCAGTCCCATCCCGGTTCCAGGATTTTGCCATCCCATCCTCCAAGCTGCCGCATGGGTAATGATCCGATAGGCCATTTCCCCACTGGCTTGGCCTTTCAGGATTTGACTGATTTGGCTACTGAGGCGATTGTTGGCAAGAACTAAAACTACCAGAACCCCCAAACTGACCAAGCTACCGCCCATGAGCCAGCGGCGATTCATGTCTTGTCGTTGAAATAGGGCTACGACTAAATAAAGGCTGCTAACTACACACCCTATCCATCCGCCCCTAGAACTGGTTGTGTACAGATCCAAGAGTCCTAGTCCCAGGCTGATAGCCCACCATCCCCGCCAGTAGCCTGTTGACGTGATCCACAATCCCAAAAACAACGGCAAAGCTAAGACCAAATACCCAGCGACGTAATTTTGATGGCCAAAGGGTGCCCAATTCCGCAGTTCGAGAACCGAAAAATTGTAGCTAGTCTGCATCCCTGCTGCTTGCAGCGCCCAAATCCGACTCAGCTCTGGCCAGAAGGTTTGATTGAACCATAGAGCCAAACTGACGAGAATCAATCCAGAGCTGAGCAAACCCTGAATCATCAAAAGACGTTGGCGACGCTCAGGCGTTTGGCACCAAGTTTTGACGGTATAGATGGTGGCTATCCCGCCTAAGGCTGGCCCAGTATACCAACGGGCCTGATCAGGAAATCGAGCCAACAGCGTCGATAGAATTAGACCGATGATCGCCAATGCTGCTATCCAGTCCAAACCTTGGTGTAATCGGGGAAGCGTTTGAGTTTGCCAGATCTGCCAGATGAACCAGAGGAGGGGACAAACCCAGGTCACTTGCCAAAATAAGACCCAGGGCCAGACTACCATCAGACTATGGCTGTCGGGCAGGAGAGTAAAGAGGGCATACAATCCAAGAGAGAGAATTCCTAGAAGCGATCCGTCAGAGACGCCCAGACTGCTGGGATTGGACTGAACCCGATCATCGAATTGTGAGTCAGAGGATGTGGCCATAGGGATTATTGGGTATCTTGCAGTCAGATTACCCGGATCGCTCGCTTGAACAGACAGGGAAGATGGGGGTGTAAAGAGGGTGGCAATGGATCGACGGCAATTTTTGACACTATCCAGTGGCACGACTGCTCTGCTGGCGCTGAGTACAGCAACTCCTCAGATATCTCCTACACTGGCAGCTTCTTCTCCATCCCCTTGGATCAAGCTACAAGCTTGGACGGCCACGGGTGAACCGCTGCCCCCTCACGTCTTAAACCAAACGTTTTTCTTGACCTTAACGGATGAACCGCTCCCTAATCCCCCTCGACGGGTGACGCAAGGAACGCTGTGGTCAGAGCCACCCTCTGTTCCCTTTGCCCTTGTTTTATACTTATGGGTTCAAGGCTTTGGTAAGGTGACCCTCTATGCAGATAACCAAGGCTGGGGGTATACGCCCGCTGATTTTCCCCTGAATTTGAATTTAGCTTGTGCTCAATCCCGGCTGCATCGGGTGTGGGGGGCGATCGCAACCTGGAAATCGCAAGGCTACGCCTGCCCACCCCCGGTTAAAGCTCAGCTCCAGAAAGCTGCGGCATTCCTCCAGCAAGCCCTTGCCGCCGCCAATTCTAAAGCTATGGCTGCACTGGCCAATGATTCTCTGCGGGAAAGTCTTTGGGCGGGGGAAGCGGCAGTCTTTGCCCAAGCCCAAGATCAAATCCGTCAGCAAGGATCTCGACCTCATTTTCTGTTCGGCTGCAATTGCTTTGGCCATCCCGACTCTGGCGCTGAGTATGACCGACATTTCCAACAGTTGTTTAACTTTGCCACCCTGCCCTTTTATTGGCAATCCTTTGAACCCAAAGCAGGACAGCCAAATTTTGGCAAAACTGATGGTATGGTGCAGTGGCTAGAGCAAGCTGGTATTACCGCCAAAGGCCATCCCCTGGTTTGGTTTCATGAAGCTGGGCTACCTGCGTGGGTCAAAGGAAAGTCCTATGCACAATTGCAAGATCTTCTGCGTCAGCGTGTTCGGGAGATTACAAGGCATTATGGCGATCGCATCTCCTACTACGACATCATCAATGAAGCCCACGACATCGACTGGGCCAATCTCCTCAACTTCTCAGCTCAACAACAGTTAGAGATGACGCGCCTCGCCGCTGAAGCCGCCGCTCAAGGACACCCTCACCTTCAGCGAATTATCAATACCTGTTGTCAATGGGCAGAATATGTTGCCAGAGGTCGCCAAGATCCTCAACTGCATAGTGCCTATCACTATCTGCAAACCTGTATCGCCACCGACATTCCCTTCGAAATCATTGGGATGCAACTGTATTACCCCAATCAAGATATGTTTGAAATCAATCGGCTCCTAGAGCGATTTAGCCAGCTCGGTAAACCCATCCATATTACGGAATTAGGGGTTTCCTCCAACACGACTAGGGCTGAAAATACGCCTTTTCCTGAGCCGCCTGGTCTATGGCATGGCCCCTGGAGTGAAACCATCCAAGCCGATTGGGTAGAGCAGTTTTATACCCTTTGTTATAGCAAACCCTATATTGAGGCCGTTACCTGGTGGGACTTGGCCGATGGCGGTTTTTGGCCCCATGGCGGTCTGCTACGCCCAGATTTCACCCCTAAACTCTCCTATCTGCGTTTGGCAACCCTGCAAAAACAATGGCGATCGCTATCTCCGTTCAGGGAATCGAAAACGTCTATGCAGTTCAACGTCACTATTTCCCTTCTGGAAAGATAGGGGATCTTCATCGCTCACGGGTGGCTCGATTCTTGACATTCTTTGTGGGGATATGGGCATCTTAAGTAAATGAACATTAAGTAAATGAACATTGCTTTTGTGTTACAGGTCACTGCAAACATGCTGGTCTGATTGCTTAAATCATCATGATGAGTCTCAAGGCTGACCATCATTTTTAATACGCTAGCTCTAGACAATTTACTGGGCTTTGCCTTTGCCCTAGGACAGGTAAGGTATCATGCTCCCTTATCTGCCACTTTTAACTCAACAAGCTAATTGAGGTACGTAGGAACTGTGGTTCAAAATCTATTAGAAACGCTACCATCTGTTCATCAAGGTGTGGCTGCAACGGAATTGCGCCCTTGGGGATCTTTTACTATTTTGGAAGAAGGTCAAGGCTATAAAATTAAACGTATTGAGGTTAAACCAGGTCATCGCCTGAGTTTGCAAATGCATCACCATCGAAGTGAGCATTGGATAGTAATTGCTGGCATTGCCAAGGTTGTCCGAGGGGAAGAAGAGTTGATGCTCAGTGCCAATGAGTCGACTTACGTGCCCCGTTTTACTTGTCATCGATTAGAGAATCCTGGGATGGTACCCTTGGTTCTAATTGAAGTGCAAAATGGTGAGTATCTAGGCGAAGATGATATTGTCCGCTTTGAAGATGATTACGCCCGATAGTCGCTTCATCTGACTATATCTATTAAGTATCTATATCTATAAGTAGAAGATCCCGCACTGTATGATTCAACTGAGTCCCACAGCTATTGACGAGGTGAAGCGTTTGCAAAAAAAACATGCGCCCACAGGGGACAGTTGGCTACGAATTGAAGTCAATGCTAGTGGCTGTAAAGGGTTGGCCTATCAAATGCAGTTTGTGCCATCCATACAACAACCCACGGATCAAGTCTTTGTTTGTGAAGCAGTTCAGGTTGTGATTAATTCAGCCAGTTTGGATTATATTTCAGGGTTAACCCTGGACTATACTGAGGATCTCATGGGGGGCGGTTTCCGTTTCTACAATCCCAATGCAGTTGAAACCTGTAGTTGTGGACATTCCTTTGCCACAGTGGTGTAACCCAGACCATTACCTAATGCCAAGTTATTAGGTCGAGAATGTTTGGCGATGACCTTCAGTCGGTCGCAGACCAGCGCACCCATCATCCCCCCCTAAGCGCCAAATCACAGACAAATTGTTGGCTGGCATGGCAATTGTTTTTTGTAATATCAGTCCATTTTCAGCTGCGACCATTACCACTTCCTCAAGATTGCGGATACCCCATGCTGGCTCTCGACTGCGCAAGAATTGATCAAAGGCCAAATTACTAGGAGCAGTGGGCTGCCCTAGTTGAATAAAGGGTCCATACAAATACAAGATGCCTTGAGGGGACAAAAGTTGTGCTGCACCTGAGATCAATCCTAAAGTGGCCTGCCAAGGCGAAATATGCAGCATATTGATATTGATAATGGCAGTGATATCAAACGTAGATAGCTGATAGTCAGAGCAGGCTTTTTGGACAACTGTTGGCCAATGGGGTTGCAATACATCAACGCTAATGGGTGGATAAAGATTGTCAAGCTTGCTCTGTCTTTGCCAAGCTAGGATGCTTTCAAGTTGGGGTTGGGCAATATCGCTGGGTATCCAGCTTAAAGCGGATAAGTGTTGGGCAAAAAATGCAGCGTGTTCCCCACTTCCACTAGCGATTTCGGCGTTGCATAATGGGGGTATGAATTAGGGTGAATTAGCATGGAATGTCCCGAGTGCGGCTCAACTCATATCCGTAAAAATGGAATCAAAAAGGTAAGCAAAATCACATTTGCGTCGATTGCGGTCGGCAATTTATTGATGTTTATGCCCCGCCCCAAGGCTATAGTGATGCGATGAAACGGGAATGTCTCAAAATGTATGTC
>JAAUOM010000142.1 GCA_012034865.1 Acaryochloris sp. CRU_2_0
CTCCTGGGAGGGGTAGGGGTGGGTTCGCTCGATTGCGACAGTAGTTACCCACCCCGCCCTGCGGGCACCCCTTCTGGGAGAAGAACCCACCCCGCCCTGCGGGCACCCCTCCTGGGAGGGGATCTAAAGCTGTACCTCATCCTTTTGAAAAATGCTCTAATGATTTGAAACTCAAAATGCCAAGGGGGCTACCTATATAGGTAGCCCCCTCGATTGTTTTTTAGGTTACCTAATCATAAGAACCAGCGATTGCTCATCGCTTGAAACTCATAGCTTAGGGGCGTTTGGGAGGTTTGAAGCACTCATGGAAACATTGATCGTCGGGCTAGGAAGGGCTGCTTGATTAAACAGGGGCACATCGGCTACAGAGCTATTGACAAGGGTCAACACTGGGTTAGACAGAACACCTGCTAAAGAGGTGGCAATTAAAGTTAGAACCAAACCAATTTGCAATGGTCTCATGCCCAAGGGTTTCCAAACAATCGCTGGGTAGTTTTGAATGACCACAGACATGTCTTGGGCTTCTTTGACGACCATCATCTTAATCACTCGAATGTAGTAATAGATGGAAACAACACTAGTGATTAAGCCCAACAGGACTAGACCATAAGCACCAGCCTGCCAACCGGCCCAAAACAAGTAGAGTTTGCCAAAGAACCCTGCTAAGGGCGGAATACCCCCTAAAGATAACAAACACAAACTTAACGCTAGGGTTAACAACGGATCTTTGTGGTAGAGCCCCGCATAATCACCAATCTCATCGGTTCCAGTCCGCAGGGAAAACAAAATGACGCAAGTAAAGGCTCCCAGATTCATAAACAGGTAAATTAGCAGGTAAAAGACCATACTGGCATAGCCTGCTTCTGTGCCAATGACTAGACCGATCATTACAAACCCAGCTTGGCCAATGGAGGAATAGGCCAGCATCCGTTTCATACTGGTCTGGGCAATGGCCACAACATTCCCCAAAATCATACTGAGGATAGCCAAGGCTGTAAAAATGAATTGCCATTGTTCTACTAAGGTGGGAAAAGCTTCCGTTAATAGGCGAATGGCCAGGGCAAATCCTGCTGCTTTTGATCCTACCGACAAGAAAGCCACCACTGGGGTGGGAGATCCTTCGTATACATCAGGGGTCCATTGGTGGAAGGGAACCGCCGCAACCTTGAAGCTGATGCTAGCGATCACGAAGACTAAGGAAATTACCAAAGCTAGGGATTTGGAAGTCTCTGCCAAGGCTAAGGCAATTGCGTCGAGGTGGGTTTTGCCGCCTGAGAGGCCATAGAGCAGGGATAAACCGTAGAGAAAGACGGCTGAACTGGCAGCACCAATGAGCAGATATTTCAAGGCCGCTTCATTGGATCGTGAATCTCGCTTCATGTACCCCGTCATCAGGTAGGAGGCAATACTCAAGGTTTCCAAAGAAATGAAAATCATCACCAGTTCCTCGGCTCCACACAGAAACATGGCACCCACTGTTGCTGTGAGTAAGATCGTCATGAATTCGCCAATAGAGCTACCCGCTTGCTCAATGTACCGCACCGACATCAAGATTGTGACTAGAGTCGAGAGGGCAATGATGGCTCGAAAAATAATACTGAGATTATCGGCATGGAAGCTGCCTAGGAATCCCACAGGATTGGGTTGATCCCACTGCAAATAGAGAAGGACTAGGGAGGCGATCAGACCTGCGATCGCCAAATAAGGTGTCCATTTGGCTGAGGGGCGACCAAAGGCAATATCCCCCAAGAGCACCAAGAGCAACGCGATAATCAAAACACCCTCAGGCAGGATAGTAGTGGCATTGAGTTGGCTAGCAAGATTGGCAACATCCATGAGTTAAAACCAAGCGTGGTAATTGCAAAGAAACGTATAGAGTTCCCTGTCATCCAAATCTGAATGAGAGGGAAAAAGGATATGTTGAGAATTTTAACGCGCAAGCGCCATCCACCAAGATACCAAGATTAGGGTTATTCTAGCTGAGTAAAGGGACTAGGCCACCAGACAAGCGACTATTTGACTCAGTAAAAACTTAGGCTACATCCGCAACATTTGCTATAAACAATTTGAAGTGGTTCGGTGATCTGCTGACCTAATTTTTGATATCGAGGCTAAGGTATGTTCATAAGTAGTCCCCGTTATCAGCAATAACGCTTGGTTTCTTTTCCCTCTTCTATGCTCATTGTTAGTCTAGGGATGCTCAAGACAGCCTGCATCAATTTTTGTCCATCACAAATTCCCCATCGAGATTATGTCAACTCTGGTTATTGTTGAATCTCCTACCAAGGCTCGAACAATCCGTAATTACTTGCCCTCCGGCTATCGGGTTGAAGCTTCGATGGGGCATGTTCGCGATCTTCCCCGCGATGCAACGGAAATCCCTGCTGCCGTCAAGAGTGAGAAATGGTCCAGTTTAGGCGTGAATGTAGCAGCCAATTTTGAACCCCTCTATGTGATTCCCAAAGACAAGAAAAAAATTGTCAAAGAGCTGAAAGAAGCCCTAAAAACCTCTGATGAACTGGTTCTGGCAACGGACGAAGATCGCGAAGGCGAAAGTATTAGTTGGCATTTATTGCAGCTATTGCAGCCCAAAGTCCCCACTAAACGCATGGTCTTTCATGAGATCACCGACGACGCGATTAAGGCTGCCTTAAATAGCTGCCGCGATGTGGATCAGCGATTAGTGCGTGCCCAAGAGACTCGACGTATTTTAGATCGTCTCGTAGGCTATACCTTATCCCCCCTCCTCTGGAAAAAAATTGCGCCCAGTTTATCGGCGGGTCGAGTCCAGTCTGTTGCCGTTCGTCTTTTAGTGAGCCGAGAGCGGGAACGGCGTGCCTTTCGCCAAGGCAGCTACTGGGATCTAAAAGCCACGCTCAGCCAAGATAAAACCGCATTTGAAGCACGCTTGGTCTCTTTAGCTCAAAAACGACTCGCCACTGGCAATGATTTTGACGAACATACCGGGCAAATTATTGCGGGTAGGGATGTGGTCCTGCTCAATGAGGCAGAGACCTTGGCGTTGCAGGCCCGACTTGCTAACAAAACCTGGACTGTGGCGACAGTAGAAGAGCGCCCGGTGACCCGCCAGCCTGCTCCGCCGTTTATTACCTCTACCTTGCAACAAGAGGCAAATCGCAAATTACGCCTATCGGCACGGGAAACCATGCGCGTGGCCCAGAGTCTGTATGAAAAGGGATTTATTACCTATATGCGGACCGATTCAGTTCATCTGTCTCAACAGGCCATTGCGGCGGCTCGTAGTTGTGTGGAAACACTCTATGGCCAAAATTACCTGAGTCCGCAGCCCAGACAGTACAAAACTAAAAGTAAAGGGGCGCAAGAGGCTCACGAAGCGATTCGCCCTGCGGGCTACACCTTTCGGACACCTCAGGAAACGGGTCTACAAGGTGCAGAGGGTAAATTGTATGACCTGATTTGGAAGCGAACCGTGGCCACCCAAATGGCTGAGGCCCGCCAAACTCACATTACGGTACACATGGAAGTGGAAGATGCAGAATTTCGCTCTAGTGGCAAGCGAATTGACTTCCCTGGCTTTTTTCGAGCCTATGTCGAGGGATCTGACGATCCAGAAGCAGCCCTGGATAATCAAGAGGTCTTGTTACCCCGGCTTCAGCAGGGTGATACGCCTGCATGTACAGAACTCTCACCTGTGGGTCATGAAACCCAGCCTCCAGCGAGATATACAGAAGCTTCTTTGGTAAAAATGCTAGAAAAAGAAGGGATTGGTCGCCCTAGTACCTATGCGAGTGTGATTGGCACGATTATTGATCGAGGCTATGCCCAACGTCAGGCTAATGCTCTGGTGCCAACCTTTACAGCCTTTGCAGTGACAGCGCTTCTAGAGCAGCATTTTCCAGATTTGGTGGATTTAAGTTTTACGGCACGCATGGAGCAAAGTTTGGATGAAATCTCTACAGGAGAAGTGGAATGGCTTCCCTACCTCAGTCAGTTTTATTTAGGGGATGAAGGGTTAGAAAATCAGGTCAAAACCCGGCAAGATCAGATTGATCCGAATGAAGCTCGCACCATTGCCTTGGAGAATTTAGGAGCCAAGGTGCGGATTGGTCGTTTTGGCCCCTATATTGAAGCCGAGCATGAACAGAACCCTGTGAAAGCGTCTTTGCCAAAAGATATGACGCCTGCTGATCTGACCCCAGAGCAAATCGAGCAACTCCTTAAACAAAAAGTAGAAGGACCCGATAAATTAGGACTGCATCCTGAAACCGGTGAACCCATTTATATCTTGTTGGGTAGCTATGGACCCTATGTGCAGTTGGGGGATGCAACGGCAGAGAATAAAAAACCGAAACGAGCTTCTCTCCCCAAAACGGTAGACATGGAATCGATCACCTTGGAGATGGCGGTTGATTTGTTGGCTTTACCGCGTTTATTGGGACAACATCCAGAGACAGGATCCAAAGTGCAAGTCGGGTTGGGGCGGTTTGGCCCCTATGTAGTCCACGATCAAGGCAAAGAAGGGAAAGATTATCGGTCTTTGAAAAAAGAGGATGATCTGTTTACTATTTCCTTGGAGCGGGCTTTGGAACTATTGGCCATGCCTAAAGCTACACGAGGTCGACGCAGCCAAAATAAAAAAGCGCTGAAGGAGCTGGGAAATCACCCTGACGATGCAACACCTGTCAATGTCTATGATGGCCCCTATGGTCCTTATATCCAGCACAATAAAACCAATGTTTCCATCCCTGAAGGCCAAACTATTGAAGCGTTGACCCTAGAGATGGCTTTGCCTTTGCTCGCAGCAAAGGCTACCACAAAAGGCAAAAAGCAATCGACTAGCCGTACTCAATCCACGACCCAGAAATCTACCCGAAAAACAACGGCTAAGAAAAAGACTCAGAAAAAGACAGCCCAGAAAACAACCACCAAGAAAACTGCAAAATAGTGTGGACTGGCTAGAGCCAAATTGATGTTGCAAATCTGGTAACAGGATAGGTGGGACAAAGATGTTGAGTTAGCATAGACCGAAACTGAGTGATGGGTTATCGGGATCATGAATGTTAGACGTCTCCTGGGTACTTGTCTGGCGGTGTTATGGGTATGGTTTAGCCTCTCTGCCAGTGCTGAGGCTTTTTGTGGATTTTATGTTGCGAAAGCGGATACAACGCTGTATAACGAGGCATCGCAAGTTGCGATCGCCAGAGATGGCAACCGCACCGTCCTGACGATGGCGAATGACTTCAAAGGGGATGTCAAAGACTTCGCCATGGTGGTGCCTGTCCCCGTCGTTCTCCAAAAAGATCAAGTCCATATCGGTGATCCCACTATTCTCAAGCGCTTGGATGATTTTTCGGCCCCGCGCTTGGTGGAATACTTCGATGACAATCCCTGTCAGACGTTCCGCAATGGGCTAGAAAGCAGGGACGCGGCTATGCCTACGGCCCCGCAAGCATCACCACGCACTGAGAAAAGCCTGGGCGTGACAGTGGAAGCGGAATTTAGCGTGGGTGAGTACGATATTGTCATTCTCAGTGCCAAAGAATCGAATGGGCTGCAAACTTGGCTGAACCGGAATGGCTACAAAATTCCGCGTGGTGCCCGACCCCTATTGCAGCCTTATATTCGCCAGAACATGAAATTCTTTGTGGCCAAGGTCAACTTGGCAGAGTTTGCAAAATCGGGGTTTCAAATGCTGCGCCCCTTGCAGATGGCCTTTGAATCGCCTAAATTTATGCTGCCGATTCGACTGGGGATGATTAATGCCAAGGCTGAACAAGATCTGATGGTGTATTTGCTTTCACCCAAGGGACAAGCAGAATTGGTCAACTACCGCACCGCCAATATTCCCACGGATGTAGAGATTCCTGAATTTGTGAAGAACGAGTTTGGTGACTTTTATACCACTCTATTTGAGACCGCCCACGCTCAGGAAGGTAAGCGGATCGCTTTCCGCGAATATGCCTGGGATATGGCGAACTGCGATCCCTGTTCAGCAGATCCATTGACGCCGGAAGAGCTACGAAAAGCGGGTGTCTTCTGGCTCACCGAACGGCCTCAAGGCGATTTTGTCATGCCTCCCCAATCGACAGGAGTTTTTATTACCCGGTTGCATGTGCGCTACAGCCGCGACACCTTTCCTGAAGATCTGATCTTTCAAGAAACCAGCAATCGTCAACTCTTTCAAGGCCGTTATGTGATGCGACATCCCTATACAGGCGAAGTCGATTGCCCTGAAGGTCGTCGCTATCAAAAATCCTTATCGACTCGGTTTGAGCAAGAAGCCCAAACCCTTGCCAAACTGACAGGATGGAATATTCAAGAGATTCGCCGCAAGATGAATCTGCAAACCCCTAAACCAGGATCCTGGTGGAATCAATTGTGGAATTTCCTTCTGTTGAGAGGCAGCAGGGGGTAAAGTTTCTGACCCACCCCGCCCTGCGGGCACCCCTCCGAGGAGGGGATGAGCTGTCTCAGGCGGTGAGACACAAGTTTAGACGGACTGAAGCTAGGGAATCTCATAGCCAAATAAATTGGGATTCACCTCACCCAATTGCAAATCGGCGAGGCCATATTCAGCCCAGCGCCGATCCACCATCGCTGCTACATCGGCGTCGGATTTGAGGGGTTCACCCCAAGGGTGATCGGTTTCGGGGGGGATTTTGGTGGTGGCATCAATCCCCATCCGACCTCCCAGGCCAATTTTGGTACTGGCAAAGTCGAGGGTGTCAAAGGGGGTTTCCGGCAAGATAAAGACATCTCGGACCGGATCGACCTTAGAAGAAACCGCCCACACCACTTGGCGCGGATCGCGGATATTGACGGTTTTATCGACAACAATCACAAACTTGGTGTAAGTGAATTGGGGCAAGGCACTCCAGAAGGCTAGGGCAGCACGACGGGCTTGCCCCGGATAGGCTTTGTCAATGGCAATCACTGCTGCTTTGTAACTCAGGGCTTCCATCGGCAAAAAGAAATCCACAATTTCCGAGACTTGCTGGCGGAGGATGGGGGTGTAAATGCGGTTGAGGGCGATCGCCATCATGGCTTCTTCTTTGGGGGGGCGACCGCTAAACGTAGTTAGATAAATGGGTTGTTTGCGGTGGGTTAGACAGTGAAACCGCAGCAGCGGGGCAGCTTCGTTAATGCCGCCGTAGTAGCCCATGTGATCGCCAAAGGGACCATCTACGCCTGTTTCACCGGGTGCGATCGTGCCCTCTAAGACAAATTCACTGTGAGCCGGAACTTCTAGATCAACGGTCTTGCATTTGGCAAGCTGTACGCCCTGACCCCCATATAATCCGGCAAACAGCCATTCTGATAAATCCACGGGAATCGGTGTGGCAGCAGCCATCAGGATTAAGGGATCGACACCGATCGCAATGGCCACCTCTAATTTCTGTCCCTTTTCTGCCGCCTTCCGCAAGTGACGGGCACCCCCCCGCACGGATAACCATTGCACCGTCATCGTCTGTGGGGATTGCAATTGCAGCCGATATACCCCGACATTGGGCGTACCCGTTTCGCAATCTTTGGTGATCACCAGGCCCAAGGTTACCACCTTGCCGCCGTCCCCAGGATAGGGCTGAATCATAGGGATTTGGGTTAAATCCACTTGCTCTCCCTTAAGAACCACTTCCTGGCAAGGGGGGAGTAAATCCCGTTGGGGTTTGGCCTTGATCACATCAAACAGAACTTTGCCAAAGTCAATGAACTGAGAAATCTTTTTGGGGGGCTTGGGCTGTTGGAGCATTGCTAATTTTTTGCCCAAGGTCTCCAACTCGGCTTGGGATTCCATATTCATCGCCCAGCAGGCGCGCTCAACGGTTCCTAGTAAATTGATGGCCACGGGATAATCGGAGCCTTTAACGTTCTCAAACAGGAGGGCAGGTCCGCCTTTTTGCAACATGCGATCAGCAATCTCGGCAATTTCCAAGTGGGGATCGACCAAGGCACTGATCCGTTGGAGTTGCCCGCGTTCTTCTAGGCGTTGGATAAATTTTCTGAGGTCTCTAGCCATTGATTCCTTTACGGGAGATCTCCCCATACATCTCTATCTATTATGTTTTAATTTAAATGTGTTTAGTATCACAAACTTTTCGCCACGGAATCCCACTCTTTCCAGAGGCCTTACATAGTGAGTTTTCAAAAATCAACTTGAGTGGCGAAAAATTCAAGATACTAACCCTCTGGAGAGTTCCTGTTTTCTTAATTGATTAGAAAAACAGATAACATAAAGAAATTTATGTTAGAAATTGCCAATTGCGTTCTGATTGGAGTTTTTGTTTTTCCAGCGCTGTCAATACAGTTATGAATGCAATTTGTGTCCCTGTTTGTACCATCTCAAATTGATAACCACTTGCTTGAATGAGCGGATTAATCTGTTGCACAATGTCAAGATCTATCCAATCATTGTTGTAGTTAGGCTGAATGTGGTGAGAGCAACCATTCAATGTAAAGTTAATTTGAATTGAACCTTGCGGGTTTGCCCACATTTCCATAAAATCTTTCCCTACAAAAACTCCTCTGGAAATCGCAACCCATCGTTCTAACGTTGCAGCATAGACATTATTTCCCATACAAACATCTGCTTCTACATCTTGCCACCAGACTCGTGCAAAATCCCATTGCAACAGCTCTAAATCAAGATATGGATCTGAAGTATCCAATGGCCGACCTGCTTCGGTTTGCCACAGCATTGAGAGTTCTTGGGCAAGTTCCCCATTCGAGAGTTGCTCATACTCACTATAAAAGCCTAGGGGTCGAAAATACTCGATAAATGAAAGGATGTGAGACTGATCAGATGCAGTTAGTTCAAACTCTTCTACATCGTTAGAGATGAATTCCGAGTTCAGATTATCAGATGTGTCTAAGTTTTCCTCTAAATTTTCTACCGCCGCAGGATTCACAGGTTGATCAAAGAAAATTGTATGAGCTTTTGGTAGGTTTGTATAAAATCTTTCTTCTTCTGCATGGGCTTGCTGTAACCAATTTTTTAGCTCTTCTCTGGATTCATAGAGATTTCCGCCTTCTCCTGCTAGATTCATCAGAACTTTTCCATCAGGTAACAAATAGGATTCAAATAATCCTCCAGATACATCTAGTTCTGGAATTCTTGAACATTCCATGCTGTGCAGCAACTCTCTAACCTGTTTCCGAGTTAACCTTTTTGCTCGAATACCAGTCATTTTTTACCTCAAGACACTAATATTGAGAACCTACCATTCGTTGCATTTATAACGTATTAATTCCTACCCCGAGCGGCTTGGCAATCAGGAGCAGCTTGTGGTCGTTGAACCAGACTACTATTGACTATCAGCTCACACAGCAATAACTTCGCACTGTCCAGTCTGGCAAACCACTTTCATCAATCAGCTTGTGATTGTAGGGTATTGGCTGGGCATTGATACAGCACGTTTGGTACGGTTTATCATCAGCGAAAATTTTGGAGACTTTAAGCTTCTCTTCATTTGAGTGGGGTAGGTTGAAGCAAGGTCTCTTGTATCGTCTTTTCTTTCGCCCGTAGAACAGTTCAATGTCTCTAAAACGAATTGTCCAACTTTTTCGTAAACCTCAATTTTGGCTGCTGGCTGCTTTGGCAACTACGTTGGCGATCGCCTTTCACGGGTTCAACCTCCAGGCGGTGCTTTACCCTGGTTGGCTTTGGTTCAGCGGGTTTGTGACCCAAAACCCCCTTGTTTTTATTCTTTTCTTTAATATTGCAACCCTCCTCTGTTTTCCGGCCTCACTGCTTGCCCTCAAAGCCGGGTATGTGTTTGGGCTAGGTTGGG
>JAAUOM010000143.1 GCA_012034865.1 Acaryochloris sp. CRU_2_0
CGACGATGCCAAGGTGATCTACATTTTGAACGACCAGTTCTGAATGGATAACAACCTCCTCGTTGAATCGCTTTCGGCTCACTTCATCCTAATTCCTGAATCCTCTCTCCAAACAGCGGAATGTGGGTTATTACGGTCGGGATGCCAAGCAAAAGATGATGGATACAGTACATCAGCACGCACGAATGTTTGGTTATCGTGAAAAGCTTAAAGATGTCACAAGACTCTTTGTTCCAGAGCATATCTTTAATGACTTTTGTGCAATCCACGAGTCTGATGAAGGAATGCGAGAAGTGATAGGTGATAACCCTAATGATCTTCCTATACAGCCTGTTTGGGTGGGGAAAGCACTGAAGCCAACTAGAGCAAATGTCTTAAACCCTTCAGAGATTAATGCTTTCACTCCGGGCATATCAACTTTTCCTCGTGATCCCATGTGGAAAAAGGCTGAAATTAGAACTCATACAGAAACTCTAGATCAATTGTTAGAAGACTATATTGATAACGATACTTATTATGAAATAGATATTAAGTTCCTGGCTGAACTACTTTTGCATACTCCGTCACATTCCGTTAGTGGTTATGTGTGGGAAGATAATCGAGTCCAACAAGCTGCTCCATCGTTGTTTAAATGCTGAGACTTCAGATGCAATAAAAGTTTCATCCTCTCTTTCTAAGAGCACACCACCAAGAGCAAAATACTTTGCTCGGTCTTTTGGATTTGGCTTAGGACTTCCACTTTCGTCAATAAATAGGGTAAATTCACCCTGCTTAGGCTGGAATTTTCTTTGAGGTTGGGCTATGTTCACTTAGAGGATCTGCTTATGGAAATACAGTAAATTTAGTTACTACAGTTTATTTTGAGAATCAATTAAGCTTTTCAAGCAATCTATCCTATGCTTCGTAAGACAAAATGTTGGATACGGTATTCGCCGAATTTATTGATCTCATTGTTTTCGAAAATGAAGAAAGTTAGATGGTTGCCCTGATTAACTATCGCCCCTAAAAAATCAATCCTTACAGCAAGCAGGTTGTGTATGATCAAGACGACGGTTCACCCCCTTAAGACCTTCTGCAAGTGGGGAGGTGATGCGTTGTTCAAACACACAGAAGAGTTAAGGGTACGGGTTGAGGATGAAAATTCAGGCACTGGATACATCGGTTTCAAACTGGTCAGGGGATTGTTTAGGGATTGGCTTTTTTGAAGATGCAGTCGATCTAGACCCTGATCTCGCTGAGTTAGATCAACGCCTTGGGGGTGTCTGCCAAGAACTGATTCGTGAAACTGAGTTTAAAGGCAAATCGAGTGAACAACCTTGGACCCGAATTGCGGGTCAGGGAACCCTGCGCAAAGTGATCCTCCTGGGGCTGGGACCCAAGGATGGCTTCCACCTAGACAATTTGAGGCAGGCGGCAGCGACGGTTGTGAAAACGGCTCAAAAGCAAAAAGCAACCCATGTTGGCTTACAATTACCCCTCTGGAATGAAGATGCCACCGCCTCTGCCCAAGCCTTGGCCGAGGGTATTGAATTGGCTCTCCACCAAGACAATCGCTTTAAGTCTGATCCAGAAGCCCAGAAATCTGGAGACTATCCACAAACCGTCGATCTCCTCGGTTTGGCCAATCAAGGGGCTGCGATTGAGAAAGCCCAGCAAATTTGTTCAGGCGTGATTCTGACGCGGGAGTTGGTTGCCGCTCCCGCCAACGTCGTCACACCCAGTTTCCTTGCTGAAACCGCTGCCCAAATTGCCACCGAGTATGGCTTGACCCTAGAGGTTTTGGAACGAGAAGACTGCGAAGCGCAAGGGATGGGAGCCTTTTTGGGTGTGGCCTTAGCTTCTGATCTGCCTCCCAAGTTTATTCACCTAACTTACAAACCCAAGGGCACGCCCCGGCGAAAACTGGCCATTATCGGTAAAGGGGTCACCTTTGATTCGGGAGGGCTTAACCTCAAGGTGAGTGGCAGTGGCATTGAAACCATGAAAATGGATATGGCTGGTTCCGGGGCAACCTTGGGTGCAGCCAAAGCCATTGGTCAACTCAAACCCGATGTGGAAGTGCATTTTATTGTGGCGGCTGCGGAAAATATGATCAGTGGTCATGCCTTGCATCCTGGGGATATTCTGACGGCGTCTAATGGCAAGACCATTGAAATCAATAACACCGATGCCGAAGGCCGACTCACCCTAGCCGATGCCTTGGTATTTGCCGAAAAGTTGGGGGTCGATGCCATTGTTGATCTAGCCACCCTCACAGGAGCCTGTATTGTGGCCTTGGGGGATGAAATTGCCGGGATGTGGACTCCAGTAGACTCCTTGGCAGAAGAACTCAGCCAAGCCTCCCAACGGTCGGGGGAGAAGTTGTGGCGGATGCCCCTAGAAGAGAAATATTTTGAGGGATTAAAATCTACCATTGCCGACATGAAAAATACAGGTCCACGTTCAGGCGGATCAATTACGGCGGCTCTGTTTCTGCAACAGTATATTGACAAAACGCCCTGGGCACACTTAGATGTGGCTGGCCCGGTGTGGACAGAGAAAGAAAAAGGTTATCTGAATGTGGGAGCCACGGGATTTGCGGTGCGCACGCTGATCAATTGGGTGATGGGAAACGACTAAATCAATGAGGAGTGCTGAATTTTGTTAGCCCATTTTAGAGCCTTACGCCCTCGGCAATGGACCAAGAACTTAATTGTTTTTGCGGCTCCTTTATTTTCCTTTAATATCACTCTTACTGCCCTGTTAGGCAGTTTGCTAGCCTTTGTCTTGTTCTGCTGCACCTCTAGCAGTTTCTACTTAATTAACGACATTATTGATGTAGAAGCGGATCGCAATCATCCCGTCAAGTGTAAGCGTCCCATTGCTTCAGGATTAGTCAAGGTTCCCACCGCTATTGTCATGGCTGTGATTCTGCTGGGGACGGCGCTGATCGTGGGATGGCTGCGATCGCCCGGTTTGGGAGCCACTCTTTTAGCGTATGTCTTTTTACAAATTGCCTATAACTTACAGCTTAAACGTCGAGTCATTGTCGATGTGTCTGCGATCGCAATGGGCTTCATTCTGCGAGCCTGTGGCGGAGCTGCGGCTACCGGGATTGTTTTGTCTTCCTGGTTTTTGCTGTGTACGGCTATGCTGGCGCTGTTTTTAGGCATTGAGAAACGCAAAGCCGAATTGCGACTCTCCCAAGTCAAGGGTCATAAACCCCGTGCCGTGCTCCGCCGCTACTCTCTGCCGTTGCTTACCCGTATGGAAACCGTTGCCACCAATAGCACGATCATCACCTATGCCCTCTGGAGTTCTGGGCCTGTTGTCAATGGGGCTTCAACCTCCTGGATGATGTTGACTTTACCCTTTGTTTTGTATGGGGTATTCCGTTACCAATACTTAAGCGATCCAGAAGAGATCGCCCGTCGATGGACTGATGCAGATACAGGCGGCGGCACAGAACGTCCTGAAGAAATTTTGCTTAGTGATCGACCACTATTAATAACTGTTTTGGGTTGGGTAGTGACGACCTTCGGTATTTTACTGGTCAAACGCTATGGATTAATTCATTGATGGCCAATAACAACCTGATGAAGCCATGAGAAGACAGCGCATCATCCATTTTCCCAAGCATGCAGATACCTTGGCTGCGATCGAGGTGAAGGGTCTGGTCGCCTCTGGCATCCGAGGCATCATTCTTGATCTCGATAACACTGTTGTCTCTGAGGACGATCGCTATTTGTCTCCCTATGCTGAAGTCTGGATCAATCAAGCAAAAGCTTTAGGCATTCGATTGTTCTTGCTGTCGAATGGGAAAAGACGGTATCGGATTAACTATTGGTCAAACTATTTGGGTATCCCTGCCATTAGTCCAGCCAGAAAGCCCTTTCCTCGTGCATTTCGTAAAGCCATGCGGCACATGCAACTTCCCCCGAAACAGGTTGTTGTCATTGGCGACAGTCGGCATACGGATATTCTTGGTGCTTGGCTGGTCGGATGTCCCAGTATTCAAGTTGCGTCCCTTCCCCATCCCCCGCGTTGGTGGGAAAGACTGTTGGGCAAATATGTGCAAACATCTTATCCTAAGACCCTGGGTCTTTGGGATTTTCAACCGTCAACCTACTCCAAAAAAACGTGAATCTATGCCCGTTTTACTGATTTTGATTACCGTTGGCCTTAACACCTTGGCACAGGCTCTCCTGAAGCTGGGTTCAGGGCAAAGTCTCCTCAACTTTTATTTGTTAGGCGGAGTCTCAGCCTATGGATTGAGTACTATTTTGTATATCTTGGTTTTAGATAAACTCAATTTATCCGTGGCTTACCCCGTTGTGATTGGCTTAACGGTGGCCTCAACGACCCTGACGGGAGCTTACTTTCTAGGAGAACAGGTCGCTAGAATCCAGTGGATCGGAATTGGGCTGATGCTAAGTGGCATATCTGCGATCGCCCTCGCAAAAGTAAGCTAGAGGTTTCATCCGCACTGAAGCTGTTGAAAGAGCTTTTTCACGCGCTGCAAATCTTTAACCCCAGGGGAGCGTTCTACACCACTAGAGAGGTCAATGCCGGGGGGTGAGAGTTGAGCCAAAGCGTGAGCGATATTCTCAGGTGTGAGTCCCCCTGCCAACAACCAAGGACGCTGGGGTGTAAATTGGGTCAGTAACGTCCAGTCCCAGGTCTGTCCGGTTCCCCCTAAAGCTTGTGGAGTATAGGCATCAAGTAGCAAGGTATCGACGAGGGGTTCATAGGCAGGGATCAGGGTCAGGGTTTCGAGAGTGCGGATGCGAAAGGCTTTGATCAATTCAATCTTGGGTAGATCCTGACGCAACAGCTCACAAAATTCTGGGGATTCATCGCCATGAAGTTGCACCCCCGTCAGTTGACCAATGGCCACCGTCTGTTGGATCAACCCTAGATCCGCATTGGCAAATACGCCGATCCGACTGAGGGGAGATCCCTGGATGGTCAGGGGGGGTAACCCTTGAGTGATTCCTCGGATTTGTGGGGGCGTGACATAGCGAGGCGAAGCAGCAACACAAATGAATCCTAGGGCATCCGCGCCTAAAGTTGCGATCGCGCTTCCTTGCTCCGGTTGGGTAATCCCACAAATTTTGACGCGCATAGGTCTCTAATGATTGGGCTGGATGCCTTGATAGATCCTGCGGGATCAATTTATGGCGAAATGTAAACTCTTAAAACAAAATAAAAGATTGAGGCAATCCAATTTTTATAATTTTCTCAAGCGATGTTACAGATGCCTTTTGTGTCGTTGTTTAGGAGAACACTTTTGATGCATCCCTTACTATTAGCTGCTGCTTCCGGTTCCCTGTGGACATTTAACACTGGGATCTTAATGCTGGTTTGTAATTTGTTAGCCGTTGTTATTGGCCGATACACCATTAAATATCCCGGCCAAGGGCCTGCTTTGCCCTTTGGCGTGCCTGATTTCATGAAAGACTTTGGCGTACCTGAAATGCTAGCCACCGGAGCCTTAGGGCATATCCTTGGTGCAGGAATGATTTTGGGTCTCCGCACCTCTGGGGCTCTCTAGCCCCCTACTTGCATTGTTACGATTGTAATTGTCACTTTCTATCCCTGTTGTTGACCCTGGCCGAGGTGAGATGGCGGGGATTTTTGCAGCTAAAAAAGCAGCACAGGGAGGACTGTGCTGCTGTTGGCTATATTAGGAGGCTCGTTGAATGTTACTAATAGTAATAAAAACGCCGGAATTACTGAGGTTTATTGCCGCGTTTTTGGCCTTGAGCAAGGTAGGTAATTAGACTAAAAGCGGCCAAGAATTCACAGGCCAAAATAGCCCAAAACACTGTATTAGTTGGCTCTTGAAACATAGTTAGACCCTATGAGGTTGTGACTACACAATAGAAACGAGTGGATTACTTCTATTGTTACCCCAAGGCTATCAAACTTGCTAAGTAGATGCACTGAAAATTCCTGGGGATCAGTATCTTTTTATAAATTTAATTGACACAATAAATTATAAATTATTGCAATTCATGAATAAAATTTGAGATTCTTGAGTAGCATCTAAATTCCCAGCACCAGCATGATCGGCCAGAGGATGAATCCGAACCAAGCTAGGAATGAGGTGACGAGGGTCAGAGCAACCGACAGCAGGGCTTTTTGTAAATCAAGTTGATGGGCTTGTTGCAGGGATCGGGTCAGGGCTGATATCGTTCCCACCACCACCACGCCACCCAAAAGTAACCCCAATAACGAACCTAGAGGATTTTGCCAACGAGCTGCTGCGATCGCAGGTGCTGAGAGCATCAATGGCCATAATCCCAAAAGGACGGCCCGCAAGGTATCTTGGGGCCGTCCTTGCCCACCCAATAATTGGGCAAAAAGTTGAGGGCTGCCGATAACCACAACCAGCCCAGGGAGCCAGCCACCAGAAATAGCAGGAAAAAGATAATCACCCCCGCAATGCCAAACCCAGCGGTTCCAGAAGCATTTAAGGCCAAAATACTGAGGAGGACAAAGCCAATCAGAACGGCGACAGGGTAATGGCTGCGAGACGATGAAGATCCGAAAAAGGTCGTAAATAGGGCATCTAACATCAGTTACTCCATTAACGTCAGCGGAATTTTATGCCAGCGCGTCCACTCAGTCTGGGAGGGCATCGGTAACCACTGGCTGGTGTGCCCCTGCCCTAAGACAGAGGACAAAAATGGCCCTAACGAATCGCCGAATAAGCTGCTTTTGCCAACATCGCGAACCTTGGGTTCTCCGCGAATATTAGCCAGCTCAGCCGTGGTTTTTAGGGCATCGTAGTAGTTGCCTAAGGAATCCACCAGATTCTTGGCTTTTGCTTGCTCTCCTGTAAAGATGCGACCATCGGCTAGGGGTTTGAGTTTCTCCATTGGCATATCTCGTCCAGCGACGATAGCCTCCAAAAATTGCTGATAAGACGTATCAACCACCCCTTGCAGAATTTTCTGCTCTTCCGGCTTTGTATCCCGAAACGGCGACAGAATATCCTTGAACTGGCCGCTTTGAAAGGTGCTCGTCTTGACACCAATCTTATCCAGCAGAGGCGACACATTTTGGGTACGGACGATCACCCCAATCGAACCCGTCACCGTAGAGGGATTGGCAACAATATGGTGAGCGGCACTGGCGATGTAATAGCCCCCTGAAGCCGCTACGTCGCCTAAGCTGGCAATGATTTTAATATCTGTCTCTTTGCGGGTGCGCATCAGCTCTTCATAAATGGCGGCGGAAGCGGCTGCGGTGCCGCCAGGACTATTAATCCGCAGTAAAATAGCCTTAATCCCGCTATCTTCACGAGCCTCTTTAATCGCCTCGATCATTTGATTGGCATTGGTACCTGTGCTGGAGCTAAAGGGTCCGCCTACCGCTTCATCACTAATCAGACCATAAACATTGACAAGAGCCACATTAGCCAGACCCTGCCGTTTGCCCTGGTTGATCGATCCCCCTAGCCAGTTCCCCAAGGCTGCCAACAAACATAAAACCACTAGTGCTAAAGCCAAAATGCGATTCAAACGCATAGCGTTATGCTCTCCTTTTTTTGCAATAGGCCAGAACTACAGAACCGATAGTGTGTTGCCGATAGAGCATTTTTTATGAAACTGAGGTACACAGGACTCCAGATCCCCTCCCAGGAGGGGTAAGGGTGGGTTCTCTTGTCCTAGAAGAAGTAGGGGTTCGCTGGATGTTTTTGCGGCACTTCACCCACCCCGCCCTGCGGGCACCCCTCCTGGGATGGGATTATAGACCACAACGATCTGACAGCCAGAATCAAGAACCTCACTCATTGTAGGAGCTTTGACCCTAAAGTGGGCTTACAGCACCTCTCGATTGAGGTAGGGCTGGAGAACTTCAGGAATACGAACCGTCCCATCGGCTTGTTGATAGTTTTCCAAGACAGCAGCCATGGTTCGACCCACGGCTAACCCTGAGCCATTCAAAGTATGGACAAACTGAGTGCCTTTCTGACCCGCTTCCTTAAAGCGAATATTGCCCCGCCGCGCTTGAAAATCAAGAAAGTTGGAGCAGCTAGAAATTTCCCGGTAACAGTCGGCGGAGGGTAACCACACTTCTAGGTCGTAGCATTTTGCCGCTGAAAACCCCAAATCACCAGTACACAGTTCTACAACCCGGTAAGGGAGTCGCAGGGCTTCCAAAATAGCGGCGGCATTTTGCACTAACGTTTGATGTTCTTCAGCGGAGGTCTGTGGGTGAACCAGTTTGACAAGCTCCACTTTATTGAATTGATGCAGACGAATCAAACCCCGGGTATCGCGACCGTAACTGCCAGCTTCTCGCCGAAAACAAGGGGTATAGGCACAGTGGTAAATGGGCAACGCATCGGCGTTAATAATTTCATCCCGATACAGGTTGGTGACGGGGACTTCGGCGGTGGGGCTCAGCCATAGATCGTCTTGATCGCACTTAAAGCTTTCCTCGGCAAATTTGGGCAACTGCCCGGTGGCCATCAAGGAGGTACTGTTGACCAAGATCGGCGGCAAGACTTCGATGTAACCTGCCGCAACTTGCTGATCGAGCATGAATTGAATTAAGGCTCGTTCTAGGGCTGCCCCCGCCCCTACTAAGGTGACAAAACGACTCTGAGCCAGCTTGACAGAACGCTCAAAGCTGAGGATGCCCAGTTTTTCACCGATTTCCCAGTGGGGTAGATAAGCGGTTTTAGGAATATATTGGTCTCCCCACCGACGCACTTCTATATTGGCGGTTTCATCTGAGCCGATGGGTGTCTGATCACTGGGCAAATTGGGTAGGCTCAGCAGGATTCCCTCGATCGCACTTTTGAGATCCCGCTCTTGAGGTTCTAATTCACTTAAGGTTGCCTTGAGTTGACTGCCTTCTTGGCGCAGGGCTTGCAGGTCAGGATCTTGAGGGGGTGTTCCCGATTTGATGCGATCGCCAACGGTTTTGCCGATGTGATTGCTGCGTGCTTGCAGTTGCGATCGCTGGGTTTCCAGTTCGCGCTGTTTTGATCCAAGCTCAAAAGAGCTTGGAGATCGTATTCCCCGCGCCGACTTAAGCGCTCTGCAAACCCTTCAGGATCATCCCGTAGCTGCTTTAAATCAATCACGTCTTAACTATTCCGCTGCGCGATACCGACAACTTAACAGGATATACCGGATACAAGATCTTGGGGGATACACGATACCCTGGTTGTGCATCAGAGAATAGTGGGATAGGTTAAAAGGTCATGCCAAGTCCAGGGTTGTACTGCTAACCCGGCTCGTTGGGCTGCTGTTGTCTTAAACCGACTAAGCTGCCAAATCCAGTTAAAGTAGCTCACGACCAATCGGGTCGTCACCTTCGTTTGTTCCCAGATCTTGCCAAACTTGTTTTGTCGTCGATGCCATCGTCCAGTTTGTTGGCGAACAATGCCATTGGTGCGCTCTATAGGGCTTCGCCCCACCGAAGGCGTACGTTGCGTCTTGTCCTTGCCGATATAGTGGAGAATTTCGGGGGGCAAGACTCGCTCATAGCCTCCCCAATCATCGCTGTTCCATTGCTTACAGTCCGTTTTTCCCTCACTGCTAACGACCAACTGTGACCTTTCCCCGAGAAAGAGGACATTTCCGAAGAGTCGATAACCGAGGGGAATATTCAGATGAGTCAAAAACCCCTCAGAATCTTTACAGACGAGCAGAAGGCAGAGGCAGTCAGGATTGTTAATC
>JAAUOM010000031.1 GCA_012034865.1 Acaryochloris sp. CRU_2_0
ACTCGGTTGACTTAAGGCAAAAGATAATTGATACCTATCTCGCAGGCGGTATTTCTCAACGTCAATTAGCCAAACGATTCCGAGTGGCATTGAGTTTTATTGAGAAATTGCTTAAACAATATCGAGAAACAGGCAATATTGCACCCAAAGTTAGAACCGAGCAACCCCCTATCAAACTTAAACCTGACCAATTGGCCAAGCTTGAGGAACTCGTGATTGCTAATAATGATGCAACCCTAGCTGAATTACGGGAGCAGTTGAAAGAAGCGACCGGAGTCTTGATTGGGCGTTCAACGGTTGATCGGATGTTGCAAAAGCTGAATTTGACCCATAAAAAAAAGCCTACACCCGACCGAAAAAGAAAGTGACCGAGTGCAAAAAGAGCGTGCCCGATACTGGCAACTGATTCAAGGCATTCTCGCCAAAGACATGATCTTCATTGACGAATCGGGAATTAACCTTGCCATGACCCGATTGTTTGCCAGAGCACCAAAGGGAGAACGAGCACACGGGAAACGGCCTAGCAAACGAGGCAAGAATGTTTCCTTGATTAGTGCCATCAGTCTGACGGGTGTGATCACTCAGCTTGCACTACTCGGTTCAATCGACGGACTTACCTTTGAGGCGTTTATTGCCCAAAAACTTGTACCTAAACTTTGGAAAGGAGCCTGCGTCATCATGGATAACTGTTCCATTCATCTTGGGTCAGAAATTGAGGCTTGGATTCAGGAGGCTGGTGCTCATCTCATTTACTTACCACCCTACTCGCCGGATTTTTCACCTATCGAAAACTGCTGGTCTAAAGTTAAAAGTATTTTGCGCTCCATTGGGGCTAGAACTTATCCTGATCTAGCAAAAGCAATTGAAGAAGCTTTCAGCAAGGTATCGCTAGAAGACCTGCGTGGATGGTTTACTCATTGTTGCTACTGTACCTCAGTAGACTAGAAAATGCTATATCAGATGACTCATTAGGCTACATCTAAGATGCTTTGTATTCTATGGTCGAGACAAGATAGGGATAAGTATTTTAGGGATATCGTCCATGCCGCAATTTGCTTGGAAATTAGGGAAGACAAAGGTCTGCTTTGGAGGTTTATGGCTCTTGATGGGGGGGATGGTGGCGATGATCACTGGATGCAACCCAAGCCCAAAAACGGAGGCTGAAGCGCAACAGCCGCAGGGTCAGCAAGAACCAGCCTCTGTAGATGTGGCGATCGCTCGCACCACAGCGTTAACCACCGGATTGGAATATACGGGCACCACCCAACCCTATCGCCAGGTTTTACTTCGTGCCCAGGTGGAAGGCCAGCTTTTGCGGGTGGGGGTGGATGTGGGTGATCCCGTGGTTCCAGGTCAGGTCTTAGCCCGACTAGATGATAAAGTGCTGACCACGGCAGTCATTGAAGCCCAAGCTGAGATGGCAGCTCTAGAATCGGAAGTGGCTCAAGCACAGACACAGGTGAGCGATGCCCTAAGGCAGGTTGAGACTGCACGGCTGCAGCTACAGCAGAACCAAGCAGACCTAGGACGTTACGAAAACCTCGCCAAAGTGGGGGCGATCCCCAAGCAACAGGTCGAACAAGCCCGCACAACTACAGGTACAGCCCGCCAAGCCTTGCGCTCAACTCAAGCGGTGGTGCGAACCCGTCAGCAGGCTGTTAATGCTGCCCAGCGGCGGGTGAAAGCTCAGCAGGCCGTGGTTGGCCGCGAACAGAAACGACTGGCATATAGTACCTTAACTTCACCTCTGAGGGGTGTTGTCCTAGATCGTGTGTCTGAACCTGGAGACCTGGCCCAAGCGGGCAGTGAAATCCTCAAACTGGGAGATTTCAGCCAGGTGAAGGTGGCGGTGCAAATTTCAGAACTGGAGCTTAAAAGGGTGCGAGTGGGCCAATCAGTGCAAGTGAGGCTAGATGCGTTTGCTAATCAGACGTTTCGCGGTCAGGTGACTCGCCTATCTCCCATGGCAGATCCCACGGCACGACTGTTGCCAGTTGAAGTCACTATCCCTAATCTTGAAGGACGCATCGGCAGCGGTTTGCTGGCGCGGGTGAGCTTTAACCAGGAGGCTACTCGTTCTGTAGTGGTACCGGAAGCTGCTTTACAAACAAATCAACGTCGATTCCCTCGACGTCAAGATATTTCTCAAGAGGATAGCACCCAGCGTCAAGGGTCTAGTCAATTGGGCAAGCTGTTTGTAGTGAAGGGGTCAGGCAAGGAGGCTAAGGTAACGGCCCGATCTGTGACCCTCGGTCAACGTCGAGAGGGTCAGGTGGAGATTGTGACAGGTCTAAAACCGGGCGATCTCTTTGTCATTCGTAGCAGTAAAGCCCTTAAAGAGGGAGACCCTGTGCGGCTGAGCATTCTGTCTGAATCATCTAGTCCGCAAAATGCTCCTTAGTCAGTTCTTCTCCGCAACCTATGACGCAGAACACTCAATCAACGGGCTTCAGTCTCAGTCAGATTGCCATTCGTCGGCACATTGGTACCTTAATGATGACCCTTGCCGTCGTGGTCATGGGGGTCTTTTTTATCTCCACTCTTCAGGTGGATTTACTCCCCTCGATCACCTATCCCCGGATTGGTGTGCGGGTGAATGCACCGGGAATTGCCCCGGATGTGGCAGTGGATGAAGTGACTAAACCGCTAGAAGAAGCCCTTTCGGCAACAGAGGGTGTCATTCAGGTCTATTCTGAGACCCGCGAGGGACAGGTTAGTTTGGATTTATTCTTTGAACCAGGAGGCAATATTGATCAAGCGCTCAATGATGCGACAGCCACCTTTAACCGTGCTAGAAACCAGCTTCCAGATACTATTGAAGAACCGCGATTGTTTAAGGTAGACCCCTCTCAACTGCCCGCCTATGAATTTGCCCTGACGTCATCCGCCATTCCGTCTGTAGAACTGCGTGTGTTTGCCGATGAACAACTGGCACGGGAGTTGGGCGTAGTCTCCGGCGTGGCGGCTGTAGATGTATCGGGTGGCGTGGAGGAAGAAGTGCGGATATTAGTGGATTTAGATCGGCTGCAAGCCCAGGGGATTGGCCTCAACGCAGTGCTAGATCAACTGACTGCCGCCAATCAAGATATTTCTGGAGGACGAATTTTAGGGGATACAGCAGAACCTTTAACGCGAGCGATGGGTCGGTTTCAAGATGCCGCAGCTATCCGTGATCTATCCTTTGAAGTGAATGGCGTCACGGAAGGACAGACCCCCTCCGGTTCCCAGCCAACTGAACCGACCCCGTCACAGCGGGTTTACCTGCGCGATTTTGCTGAGGTGATCGATGGTACCCAGCAGCAGCGGGTTTTTGTAACGCTGAACGGGCAACCTGCTGTTAAGGTCAGTGTGCAAAAGCAGCCGGATGCCAACACCATTACTGTGGTTGAGGCGGTGAAGCAGCGCATTCAAGAACTGCGTCAGGCTGAGGCTATTCCTGACAATATGCAGCTCCTGCCGACTCTGGATGAGTCGGTATTTATTCGCAACGCGGTGTCCAATGTCACCAGTTCGGGCTTAATCGGAACAGCATTGGCCGCGATCGCTGTCCTTTTATTCCTGGGTTCGCTGCGTCAAACCTTCATCATTGTCCTTTCCATTCCGCTAGCAACCTTAGCCGCTATCATTCTAATGGGGATATTTGGGCTATCCCTGAACGTGTTTAGCCTAGGAGGATTAGCCCTGGGTGTGGGGATTGTGGTCGATAACTCTATTGTTATGTTGGAGGCGATCGCAGAAGGTGCAGGCATGACGCCAGGACAAGACACCAAGGCACGGCTAGGCTTACGCCCACTCATTCAGCGGTCGATTCAAAGCAGTCAAGAAGTCGAGTCGGCTCTACTGGCATCTACCAGTACCAACCTAGTGGCCGTACTGCCTTTTTTGTTGATTGGGGGCTTTATTGCCCTGTTATTTAACGAGCTGATTTTGACCATCAGTTTTTCAGTAGCTGCCTCCATTTTGATCGCAGTTACTGTAGTACCCATGCTGGCTTCTCGTCTGTTGGCGCTTCCTTGGTCAAGCAATGTTGGCCAGTTCTGGTTCTTGCGCCAGTTTAACCACCGCTTTCAGATCGCTACGCGCCGCTATGCTGACCTGTTGCAGTGGACGTTGACTAAGCGCTGGCTGGTGATTGGACTGGTCGTTTTGGTGTTTAGCAGCAGCAGCCTGTGGATGGTGGGTCAAATTCCCCAAGAAATCTTGCCGCGCATCAATACGGGACAGGCAAACCTCAGTGCTCAGTTTCCACCAGGCACGCCTCTAGCGATGAGTCGGAAAGTAATGGCAGCAACCGATAAAATTCTGCTAGATCAGCCAGAAACTGATTATGTCTTCACGACAGTGGGGGGATCGTTATTTGGCAATAACACCAACGAAAACCCCCTACGGAGTTCCAGTAACATCACCCTAAAGCCGGGAACCGATGTCGAAGTCTTCATTGCAAAAGTAGAAAAGCTGTTTCGCACCCTCAACCTTGTCGATATTCGATTGCGCCTTAATCCTACTCAGGTACGCGGCTTAATTTTGAACAATTCTCCCGTGCGGGGGGCAGAGGTGGATGTGATCTTGCAAGGTGAGGATGTCCAAACCCTAGAACAGGCCGGCAAACAAGTGCTACAGGCATTAGAAGAGCAGGCAACCCTGAGCAATTTCCGCCCGGATGCAGATGATCGCCAACCCGAAATTCAAATTTGGCCCGATCGCGAACGGCTGGCAGCCCTCAACTTAACCATCCAAGATATTGGCGACACCTTAGAAACCGCTATCCAGGGAACGGTGCCTACCCAACTTCAGCGGGGTAATCGGTTGGTAGACGTGCGCCTAGAGCTAGATGAGGCATCGATCCGTCAGCCTTCCCAACTTGAGCGGCTGCCCTTGTTTGTGGCGGGAAGCCGTCAGGTGCGTCTGGGAGATGTAGCTCGGATCGAGGCAGGGCAGGCTCCTGGCCAAATTCAGCGGATTAACCAGCGCCAGGTGTTTATTATTGCAGGTAGCTTAAATCAAGGGGCTAGTTTAGGGGATGCCCTTGATCAGGTTAATCGAGTTTTGAGTGGGCTGGCGTTGCCAGATGGTGTTAGCGTGTTGCCCAGTTCTGCTGCTCAAAGCAATCGACAGCTTCAGGCTACCCTACCTGTGTTAGGGGGGTTGGCGGCGTTTTTGGTGTTTGTGGTAATGGCAGTGCAGTATAACTCCCTAATTGACCCCCTTGTCATCATGTTCACTATTCCCCTAGCGCTGGCGGGAGGTATCTTTGGTCTGTTTATAACCCAGACGGCAATCGGTGCCACAGTGATTGTAGGGGCAGTGTTGTTGGTGGGCATTGTGGTCAACAACGCCATTATTATGGTGGAGCTTGCCAACCAGATTCGTGAGCGAGAGGACTGTTCCCGTCGTCTTGCTATTCTTAAGGCAGCTCCTCAACGACTGCGCCCCATTTTAATGACTACCATTACGACGGTTTTGGGTATGTTCCCACTGGCGCTGGGGTTGGGACAAGGGGGAGAGTTTTTGCAACCCCTCGGTGTGGTTGTGTTTGCCGGACTGTCTCTGGCAACGCTCTTGACCCTCTTCATTATTCCCTGCTTCTACCTGCTGATGCACGATTTGTTTGACTGGCCAGCTTGGTTAAAGCTTGAGTAACACCGTCAGGAGCGATTCAGTGTAGTCAAAAATTTGCGTGGATATACGGAATTTAAAACCTCCGTGGATATACGGAATTTTCTGAATTTATTGGCTGGTGCTTTTTCGGTGACATAGGGGATGACGCCCAGAACCATTTAACCTCCGTAATATTGCGGTAGGTTCTCACCTGTCACTGGCTTTACAGTAAAGCCACTGTGTGTGTTCACCACCAGTTCTAGGTGCAGCAGTTCCTACAGCAATCCTGCACCTAGATAAATACAAATCCCACGATGACCCCTTTCTCATTAGCAAGAGGCCATTTTTTTGCCATGATCTTTACCCCTAAGGTCTTCTACTCATTTCATAGGGATTATGAAACGCTTTCTGGCAGTTTGCTCTGCGCTTCTATACCAGTTTCTCTAGCTGAAACAGATACTCCAGTTTTTAATCCACGACGATTGGATTGGCTAAAGCCTGCACCTCTATCTTTGCCGCTAGGATACCACCGACAATCGCAGCGATCGCACCAATGACCATCCCCACTGGTGCCCAGGCAATGGCAGCAAAAGGCCAGACAATACTGCAAATTGCGATCGGGGCTAAAACCATCCCCACAGCAAGATTCACAGCACCTAAAAGGAAACTTGCTTTCACCGTCAACGCCTGCCAGCCTTGGGTTTGACCCTTATCCACTCGATGAACAATGGCTTTGACCAAAGCACCTATGCCAATTACACAGCCCATCCCTGTTACCACTGCCATGGTGGTACCCGTTGTGGTCTTTGTCGAGCCTACCAAAGCCCCAATCCCAGAACCCAGCGTGATGGTAATCACGCTCCAAACAGCCCAGAACAGACCGATTTTGTAATTCGCAGCCATCAGCTCTTCTCTTTTTAAACCTGCAATTATTGTCCCTTAAAACGCAGAAGGAGTTCGACCCTATCGTCTGGAATTATTTCACATCGGTCTTAAAAACATCAGCCCTTGAGGAGGAATGGCCAGCGTGCCCAAACAGAAGCATAAGCTTGGACGGCAAGGGTTCTCCACTGAGGGTTGCAAAAGGTAAAAGCTGAGATCTGGCTTAGAATCGAGAATTTAATAAAGTGCCAAACTATAGCTCAGCAAAACAGCAAACCCTCACCTAATATTGGGCGAGGGGCTGGGAGTGAGAGCCAGAATTTACGGGTTAATAAATTTACGATCCTTAGTAAGCTAAGGTTTCCAGCGTTTGCTTCAAATAAGAGCGAACCAAAACATCAAGAGTGGAGCCTTGGGCGCTAGCATCCAGACCTCGCTCTAATGCCCAACGTTGGAAACCTGAATTGGTGGAAATGACATCCTTGAGATCAGACCAAAACAGGTCGTGCTCTTCAGGGAGATAATTATTCGATATAGCAGATGCAGTATGACTCATAGTTGTCTTCATAACCTAAGTGAGGAATAGCTGCTCAACACGTTACTCTATATTCAGGATAGCCGAGAAACAATGCCTAGGCACACTCAAATTGCAGGTAAGACAGGGACTGGCTACGACAAAACCAGTTTACCCTGTAAGCGGGTTACTGTTTGGAGAAAACGACCTTATTGGATTGCAGCAGATATTAGTATACTGAATGTTGATCCTGGCGTTTGTGCTAAGGAATACACAAAAGGGTACCTTAAGCGGGTGATAAGGTTCTGCGCTTGGTCACCATTTGATAAGCTTCGATTCGATCGCCTTCAATCCAGTCACTAAAGTTATTAACGCCCACGCCACATTCATAACCAGAATTGACTTCGCGCACATCATCTTTCATCCGTTTTAGGGAATCTAAGATACCTTCAAAGACAACTTTACCTTGGCGCTGCACTCGAACTCGGCAATTGCGAACCAACTTGCCAGATTGGATATAGCAGCCTGCGATCGCACCCCGACCCACTGGGAAAACCGCTCGAACTTCGGCCTCGCCTAAACCTTCCTCCACAAATTCAGGTTCTAGGAGCCCTTCCATCGCCCCTTCAATGTCTTCTAGCAATTTGTAGATGATGTCGTACTCGCGAATGTCCACACCCGCTTGGTCAGCAGCTTGGCGAGCCCCACTGGCTAAACTGGTGTTAAAGCCGATGATGACTGCGCCACTGGCCGTGGCTAAATCCACATCCGTTTCGCTAATTTCACCTGGTGCCGACAGCAAGACACGCACTTGAACCTCATTTTGAGGTAGCTGAGCTAATGCACCTAAGAGAGCTTCGACCGAGCCTTGTACATCTGCTTTGATAATCAGATTCAGCTCTTTTAATTCCCCTTCACGAGCTTGCTCAGACAGCGCATTTAAGGAAACCCGTCGAGACGCCATGGACTGCTGTAAGCGGGTATGGCGCTGCTGGTCTGTGCGCCGGCTAGCCATGACCCGTGCTACTTTCTCATCCGTTAACACTTCAAACTCTTCACCAGCAGCGGGAACCTCTCCCATCCCTAAAACTTCAACGGCAAAGGAAGGGCTAGCGGTATCCACTCGGGCACCCCGATCATCCACCATCGCTCGGACTTTACCAAAGGCTGACCCTGCGACTAAGATATCCCCAACTTTCAGGGTTCCATTTTGCACCAACAGGCTGGCTACGGGGCCTTTGGCTTTATCGAGGTGAGCTTCGATGACCGTTCCTTTCGCCGGTCGGTCTGGATTGGCCTGTAAATCTTCTACCTCAGCCACTAGCAGAATCATTTCTAACAGGGTATCTAGATTCTCACCCTTCAGGGCACTGACGGGAACCATAATGGTTTCACCGCCCCACTCTTCTGGTACCAAGTTATGTTCGCTCAGCTCTTGGCGCACGCGATCGAGCTGGGCAGCCTCTTTATCAATTTTGTTAATAGCAACAATGATCGGAACCTGTGCCGCCCGTGCATGACTAATCGCTTCTAGGGTTTGTGGCCGAACCCCATCATCAGCCGCAACCACCAAAATCGCAATATCGGTAACCCGAGTGCCTCGCGCTCGCATGGCAGTAAAGGCTTCGTGACCAGGTGTATCTAGAAAAACAACCTGCTGCATTCCCTCGGCAGAGGGTAGATCCACATGATAGGCTCCAATATGCTGAGTAATGCCCCCCGCTTCCCCTTGAGCAACTTTCGTCTTGCGAATTGCATCTAGGAGCGTCGTTTTACCATGATCAACATGACCCATAATCGTCACCACCGGCGGACGGCTCTGCAAATTCTCCAGATCTGCTGCATCCAGCATTTCCGAAACTTTACGAGCTTCTGATTCTTGCTCCACCGTTTCAACGGCAACGCCTAGTTCTTCGGCTACCATCGTCGCAGTTTCGATATCCAGGATTTGATTAATATTGGCGGCAATTCCCTTGATAAATAAAGTCTTAATCACCTCCGTATCAGGTACAGCGAGTTCGGCTGCCAAGCCCTGTACCGTTAACTCCGTTGTTAGGGTGAGCAGGGTTGGGCGTTCAGCTTCCGCCTCTTGCTGTTGGCGATAGCGATTCCGTTGACGCCGATTCCCTTTGGATGAGCTGGGACTACGATTAATGGGGACAGTCGTGGGTTTTGCCTGCTTCATTGCTTTTGGCTTAGGCGGACGAACAAGGGACTGACTCACATCGACAATCGTTTGGTTATTCCCATCTTCCTCAGCAAAGAGATCATCTTCGTCATCTTCCAGGGCTTTTTGAGTTCGCCGTTTTTGTTTAAGGCTGGCTTTAGAGACCTTAGAACGCTCTTCTATCTCTTCGTCTTTAGTGGGGGTTCGCTTCTCTTTCTTCTGACGGGCTGTGGGAGGTTTGAGAACTAGAAGCTCAGTGGTGACTTGGGCTAATTGTGGGATAGTATCAGCCACTGACGGCTCAATTGTCTCCTCTAGTTGACCCTTGGCCACCGCAATGGGACGAATGAGACGAGGCTGGGGTTGTTCCTTAACAATGGCGGGTTGAGCAACTGAGGATTTGGGTTGAGTAGGCTGCTTACTAGCAGGACTCACCGCAGCTTCTTTGGCTCCCTCTGGTTTCGGTGGATAATTTAAGGTGGGTTTTTGCAGAAGTTGAGGTCTGGCTATTTCAGGAATTTGAGTCGTAGGCTTAGTCAACACCTTGTCTGGTGTGGGTGGTTTAGGCGGGGTTGAGCCGATCGTAGGCGGTTTGAGCGCTGATGGAGATGCAGATTTACTCATTGCCACAGGTTCCTGACCCACCGCTAGTTTTTCAAGAACGTGGGGTTGTGAAGAATGGATCGGCTTGGGCGCTTGCAAGGGTTCTGATGGTGTGAGCGCGGTAGTATCCACAGATGGAGGTGTTGCGACAAGCTCAGTCGGCTTGACTTTCTGTTTGCGTAGCTCCAAAATCTGTTGTTTCTTAGGCCGATCTTGCTTTGTTGGCTTAGAAATAGGGTGGGGCTTGCGCGTTCCGCCATCTTGAACAGGAGATTTATGGTTAGGTTGACTAGGACGGATCGATGGATGCTTTTGAGCAGCCGCGGTGCGGATTTGTTCTGCTTCGGCCTCAGTAATGGTGCTGCTGTGATTTTTTACCGTAATATTCAGCTGATCGCAAACAGCCAAAATGTCTTTGTTCTCCAAATTTAACTCTCTTGAAAGCTCGTAAATTCTAACTTTGTGACTGCTACTCATCCAATGGCCCCTTTTGTCTCCTGTGATTTTACATAAGTTCTACCCTTTACATGTGTTGGATAAGGATATGCTTGAGGCTGTAGGTTCAAGCGGTTGAGTATTCAGATGAGTGAATGAACCATCTGACGGTATTGAACACACAGCTCATTTGGGGGTAAATGCCCTTTAATAATTATTATCCATGCTGTCTGACAAACTTGCGAGTGAGAAAAAAGCGATTCAGTGCAAATTTGAATGTGCTGGCTCTCAATCGAGTCTCCCTCATATAAGGGTGATGATTTAGTGCCACCGACTATTATCAACTATTTCTGGTGTGAATAGGTTGCACACTGTTAGGTTTATGAAAGTCAACTTGCTGAAAATAAACGATGAACAAGGGTATCCCTGGAACAATGGCCAGGGGTGGGCTGGGTATGAAGGGTTGGTCTGAATTTGTTTTTTCAGGGGTGTGGCCTTACTCTGCGAGCGAATTCTCAGTTTCTACTGAGGCGGTTTCCATTTCTGATTCCCAGTCTTCTGCGGGTAGTGGATCCTTGGAATCCGCAGAAGTCTCTAGCGTGTCAGACCCATCGTTTGCACTCTGATCAGAATAGACTACTGTTTTTTCATCCGTTTGTTGCTCTTGTTCTGTCAGCCTTTGGGATTGCAGAGTACTGAAGAGCTGATCTTCTGCCTCTTGATCATAGCTAGCGATATCTTTAATATCAATTTTCCACCCAGTTAGTCGAGCGGCTAATCTCACATTTTGCCCCTCCTTACCAATGGCTAAACTGAGTTGGTCTTCAGCCACTAATACATGGGCTTGCCGCTCTTCTGTATCAATTAAGCGCACCGCATCAACACGGGCAGGGCTGAGAGCGTTGGCGATGTAGGTGGCTGGATCGGGAGACCAGCGAATAACGTCGATCTTTTCGCCTCTGAGTTCATTGACCACTGCTTGAATGCGCGATCCCCGTGCCCCGATACAGGCACCGACTGGATCAACGTCTCTTTCTAGGGTATCGACCGCGATTTTGGTGCGCGGCCCTACTTGTCGGGAGGGGGGGTTAGCCTCCCGCGCCACGGCAACAATGCGAACCACTTCATCTTCAATTTCAGGAACTTCATTGGCAAATAGATAGACCACTAACCCGGCATCTGCTCTAGACACGACGAGCTGGGGGCCGCGATGGGGACCGTCGGCCACTCGTTTGAGGAAGACCTTAAAAGTGGCATTCGCTCGATAATTATCGTTAGGCAATTGTTCCCGTTTGGGTAGTTCTGCCTCCACTTCTGGTTGACCAAAGGTGCTGGTAACGGCCATAATCACCGATCGCCGTTCAAATCGGAGAACCCTAGCTTGCAGAACCGTTTTTTCTAGATCTTGGAATTCTTCTTGGATCAGCTTGCGTTGCTGATCTCGCAACTTTTGAGATAAGACTTGCTTGGTTTGGATAGCCGCCATTCGCCCAAACTCATTTTGATCGGGGGTCACATCTAAAACAACGGTGTCTCCCAGTTGGGCTTCTGGGGCAACTTCTCGCACTTCTGCTAGGGCGATTTGGTGGTCTGTGCTTTCCACTTCATCGACAATCATTTTGGTTGCTAAGACCAGAAATCCTTCTTCTTCGACATCCAGCTCGACATCAAAGTTATAAAAATATTCTTCATCAAACTGTGCCCCACTATCTAACAGCAGCGTTCGTCGATAGCGCTCATAGCCTTTGAGGAGAGCTTCTTGGAGAGCAGCTTGCACCGCTGGTTTGGGTAGATTGCGTTCGCGGCTGATCACATTAATCATTTCTGCTAAACCCGGTAACTGAACCATGGACATAGGCTTTCTCCATTACTGAACGAGGATGGGGCGGTTAGGATATCAAGAGGGAGAGGGGTTCGGTGAGATGAGAAGAGAAGAGAAGGCAATTTTGCTTTCAGGTGGGTGAGTCATAAAGCTGCACCTGCGAAATGACCTCTCGTGGAATTTTCAGGATCCGACCTTTTTGATTGAGGTAGACATGGGTTTCATTCCGCTCGATGAGTGTACCGATCCATTGCTCCTGTTGGTGATCAGGGGTATGGGTTTGAATGAGAATGGGGAACCCTCTAAAAGAGATGAAGTCGCGATCGCACCTCAGTTCCGACGACAGACCAGGGCTAGAAACTTCTAGCACATAGGCGTCTGGCAAAACGTGAGCTTCATCAAGTACCCTCTCTAAGGCGCGGCTCATTTTCTCGCAATCTTCCAGTCCAGTCTCCTGATCACAGTTACGGATATTGATGCGCAAAATCGGGGGATTCTGGTTGGTTTGGAACACAGCGCCTACCACTTCCAAATTAAATTGGGTCGCTACAGGCATAGCCAGGTCAATAACTTGGGGAATCACAGGATGTGTCATGGGAATGGGGCTGACCACAAAAAAAGTGGGTATTAACCCACTCTTAGCACTCACGAATACACGTGAGACGGGGACAGAATTTCTGTCTCCTATGGTTCTAGTATAGCGTAGCCCGCTCCAGATTGGCGGGAATTGCGATCGCAGACCCTGGACTCATTGCTTGTTGGCAGATCCTGGAATGACCTGAATCGAGGCTAAACCCTTCGATTCATAGCTCACCTGACGTAATCGTTCAATCTCAGCGGTTGTGCCCTCATCACTTTTAGCTTCTAAACGCTGCAAAATCGTCAGCTTGGTTTCTTCCAGAAAATCCAGGAGCAAAGCTTGAATTTCAGCCAAGGTGGTTTCATCTTTTAATTCCGTGCGTAGGGCATCGGTGAAATGTTCACCCAGTTGCTCAAAAATATCTCGACCTTTTTGGTCTTGCAAAATTTTAGTGATGGTGGATTGCGTGGTTTGGGTGAGTCGTTGAGTTACCTGCTGGGCAATAGCATTGGGTAAAGCGGTCATTCCTGGCAGTTGTTGCACCTGTCGATATAAGGGCAAATCACTAAGGGCTTCGCTAATCGCGTGGCGGATGACATTCTCTACATCCGGTTGGAGTTGGGGTAAAACTTTATAAATAGTGATCTTCACCGCCTGCACGATCAGCTCTTGCAGCTCATTCACTTCATTGATCTCCACTGCGTCGGTTTCCGATTGCAGCAGCCATTGGGCAACAACGCCTTGGGCGATCGCATCTTGGGCAACACTCACAGATTGCACCAAGACGATTTCCGTCATATCCCTCGCCAGACTTTCAGCCAAAAACCGATTGATTTGCGTTTGCACCCGGCTGAGATTAATCCAGCCCACCTGATGCAAACGCAGCATAATCGGCAAGATCCGCAGAATTCGCCAAATGGGCAAGAAAAAGAAGAGATCATACCAGCGCCACAGCAGGGTATCTCGCCAACTGATCCCTGGACGGCGACGGCTGAGATAGAAGGTTCTAATCAGATAATCCAAACCAAACAGGATCACAAAGGGGAAATCAATCGCCACAAAATAATCCACAAAATCGCCACTTTCCCCAAAGGGACGGTAATAATTAGAGGCAATCAGGGGTCGAATCTTGGCATTAAAAAATTTGATCTCCCCCGTCCACAGGTTTTTTTGGAGATGATCCACACTCCAAAATTCCCGCAACGACCCTTGGGCCGATTCATTATCCATGTGCTTACGCATCCGGTTCTTGATTTTCTCTAAGGTTCCGGTTTTCTGAGCCAGCTCAAAGGGATTTTGGTTGATCATGGCTTCGCTTTGATCCCTTAATTTGGCCAGAAGCTTTTGCAGCTTTGCACCTTGAGGTCCAGATTGAGCGAGTTCTTGTTCGACTTGGTCAACGGACTGCAAATATTGCTGAGTATCCCAATAGGGTTCAATGCCCTTAATCGGATCGTAGAGTTCTGTAATTGCGGGAAGCTGACTCAGATAAAAATCTCGCAGGGGAATATAGGTGATATTAAACAGCACCAAGGTGAGATTGACCAAGGCAACTACCGCCATGAATCGATCTAACCCTAAAAACCAAGCATTTCGCCGATGACGCCGTCTTTTATACTGCTGGGTAGCTTGGCGACTAACGGAGGGCGTTGGCATATCGGCAAGAGGTTGAAACAGAACAGATCAATCCAATCAAAGGGGTGGTTTACTCAGAAGCCAATACGGCTTGCAAACGACTTCTAAATTCTCCCTTAGGGTGACCGCCTTTGACTTCTCCCAAAATGGAGAATTCTGCATCTGGGGAATCACAAATAATATAGGTGGGCCAACCCATTTCGGATTTATCTGGATACTGAGTTAGCAAGATTTTGCGATATTTCCTGTAGGTGGGAGTATCTTGCATTTTGACATCGATGAATTCTAAACCCAGCTCTTCTGTCACTTTTTTGTCATAAAAGGACATTTTATGGCAAATGCCACAGTCTTCGGATGAAAATTTAATTACGGCCTTACCCATAGTGCTCGTTTTTTTGATTCAGGATCAATGCGTTATTGTCTATGCTATCAGGCTAGTACCGCTTAAAAGGCAAAAGGTAAAGTATCGGTATGAGTGAGTCTTATAAAATTATTAGCGATAATCGCCAAGCCCGTTTTCTCTACGAAATTCTAGAAGTCTATGAGGTGGGGATTGAACTCATGGGCACTGAGGTCAAGTCCATCCGCGCTGGCAAGGTGAATTTGCGAGATGGCTTTGCCCAAATTCGCAAGGAGGAAGCATTTTTGTTAAATGTGCATATTTCTCCCCACCAGCAAGCGGGTCAGTTTTTTAACCATGATCCGCGTCGTATTCGCAAACTCTTGATGCATCGTCAAGAGATTCGCAAACTCATTGGCAAAACTGAGCAAAAAGGGCTAACATTGGTTCCCTTAAAGCTGTATTTGCAGCGAGGTTGGATTAAGGTTTCCATTGGTCTAGCCCGTGGCAAGAAACTGCATGATAAGCGCGAAACAGTCAAGAAACGCCAGGATAAGCGAGACATGGAACGAGCGATGAAGCGAGGGGCTGAATAATGAGGGTTGTGAGCGTCACAAAAGGTGTTGCTTGCCTTGCAATTGCCCTGCGATCGCAGGAGCAAACTGAACTACAAGATCTGAGAGAGAAAGAGTTTTGTGCGGGTTTCTTGGGGATTTTGGAAAAATTGTTCTGGTGGGGCTGTTTCCACAACCTTGCCTTGATCCATCAATAAAATCCGATGGGCGACTTCCCTAGCAAACCCGACTTCATGGGTGACCACCACCATCGTCATCCCCGATTCAGCGAGCGATCTCATCACCTCTAACACCTCCTTCACCATTTCTGGATCCAGGGCTGAGGTGGGTTCATCAAAGAGCATTATCTTCGGTTGCATCGCCAAGGCGCGGGCGATGGCAACCCGCTGCTGCTGTCCCCCCGACAACTGTCCCGGATACTTGTGAGCCTGCTCTAGAATATCTACCCTTTCTAGCAACTGCATGGCCATTTCTTGCGCCCTAGGACGAGGCCAACGCCGCACCCAAATTGGTGCTAAGGTGATGTTCTGTAAAACCGTCAGATGGGGGAACAAATTAAACTGCTGAAATACCATCCCTACTTCTCGACGAATTGCTTCGATGTTACCTAGATCGGGGAATAGTTCCATACCATCAATGATGATCTGTCCCTGCTGGTAATCTTCTAAGGCATTGAGGGTGCGAATAAACGTCGATTTACCAGAACCCGAAGGTCCCATGAGCACCACCACTTCCTGACGCTCAACTGTTAAGTTCACGCCTTGAAGAACGTGAAAGGCCTCGTACCATTTCTGAACATCCGTGGCCACAATGATGGGATTGGTTGCACTCATCTCAATTCATCTCAACAAACACTAGGATTCCCCGATAGATTTTGTCCAACTAATGCCCTTTCACCCCAAGTTGGCGTTCTAAACGACGACTTGCCTGCGACATCAGATAGCAAAACAGCCAATAGAGCAAGCCAATAAACAGATACACCTCACCGTGGCGACCAATAAATCGCGGCTGTGACAAAATCGAGCGGGAGATGCCCGTCAGCTCCACTAGGCCAATAAGCGATAATAATGATGTGTCTTTGAACAGGCCAATAAATTGACCGACAATGGCCGGAATCACGGATCGCAATGCCTGGGGCAAGACAATCAGCCCCAAGACCAAAACTGGACTTAAACCTAATGCTTGGGCAGCCTCAATCTGTCCTGAAGGAATCGATTGTAAGCCACCCCGGACATTTTCGGCTAAATAGGCCGCACTGAATAAGGTCAGACCACAAATGGCTCTCAAGACATCATCCATGCGGATCTGACTGGGCAAAATCAGGGGTAACATCACCCCAGCAATAAACAGAATGCCAATCAAGGGCAATCCCCGAACCACCTCAATATACAGGATGCTAAGGGCACGCACTACAGGCAAAGAACTCCGGCGTCCTAGAGCCAACAAGACCCCCAGGGGAAAAGATAGACCAATACTAATAACCGCTGTCAGCAAAGTCAGTAACAATCCCTGCCAGACATTTGTCTCAATGGAGCTTAAACCCCAGCCCCCCGAGAGCAGCCACAGGACTACAAACAAGGTTAAAAGCCACAGAAGAGGCAACCCCTGTGATAACAAGCGTTTGGGCAAATAAGTCGCATACCTTGGCCCTAGGAGCAGATTCATAATCACGATCCCGCCCATCGCCAAGACCCACAGTATCTCTGGCACTTGACCACCCACTAGGGGCACAATCCCCAAGCCAGCCACGGTAATCACACCTACCCCGATAACCGCTCGACGATTCAGTTGTATTATCCCAGCGGTGAAACTAGCAACAGCAGCTACAATCACTGCCACTAACCACACTCGCCAAATTTGCTCAATGGGGAATCGGCCTATTAGAAACAGGCGCAGATTGACTTGCAAAACGGTCCATTGAGCCTGAGTAAACATCCAAACCCATAACCCGCGACCACCCTGATAGACCACCCATACACTAATCAGCGTCAGTAGGCTGTTATACCAAGTACTAAAGAGATTGCGACGCAGCCAACCCCATACCGATGGCAGAAGGCTAGTGGAGCGAGATTGCAAATTGCTTGGAGCCATATCCTTAACGCTCCACCAACTGGATACTGCGATTGTAGACATTCATAACCAGGGAAATCAGCAAGCTGATGGTTAAATAAATCGCCATCAATATCAAGACAATTTCCACGGAGCGCCCCGTATCCTCTAAAGAAGCAGAAGCCACATAGTAGATGTCAGGATAGCCAATCGCCACCGCCAAACTGGAATTTTTGGCCAAGTTCAGATATTGACTGGTCAAGGGGGGCACAATTAAACGGAGGGCTTGGGGAAACACCACAAACCGCATGGCTAAAGTGGGTTTCAGACCTAAAGCTGTCGCTGCCTCCCACTGCCCTTTAGAGACAGAGGTAATCCCTGCTCGGACAATTTCAGCGATAAAAGCGGCTGTATATAACGTTAATCCCAATAGCAAGGCCGAAAATTCAGCCGTCAGTTGTAATCCCCCTGAAACGGTCAGGTTGTTACGGACTTGAGGCAGGTTTAGGTCAAAAGGCGGACGCCCCACGAATATGCCTACCAAAACCACTAGGCTAATCAGGAGAAGCAACGGCCATAATCCAGAGAGGGTGGAGGTGCCTTGTTCAATTTGTTGGCGGCGCAAAAAGCGCCAGAGGAAGAAGGCGATCGCACCCCCCAATCCCAAAGCTACCATCCAAATCACCGTCGAAGAATGAGTCTGGAACCAGGGCAAGGCCACTCCATTCTTACTCAGATAAATCGGGCCAGGAAGCTGAATCCGCTTGGCAAAGGTAGGCAGCTTCAAAAAATGGCCAAATACCAAAACAGCAGTTGCAGTAACAGGGGAAAGTTCCGCAGCGTCTCCACATAAATCGTGGCCAACTTCCGCACTAACCAGTTTTCTGACAACCGAGCCATACCGACGAGAATGCCAACGAAGGTTGCCAGCACCATCCCCAAAATCACGACGCGCAGCGTATTGAGTAGCCCCACACCAAAGGCTCGCACAATATTATCCGTTGGCGAATACTCAATCAAAGTTTCGCCAATACTCGGCCCCGATCTAGACCATAAAAAGTCGAAACCAAAGGGCAATTGCAAGCGTTGTAAATTTTGCACTAGGTTGGCACCAAAGTAAGCTATGGCTACACCCAACAGGAGTAAAACTAACCCTTGCACGATCCAAGCGCGAACCCAAGGTTGCCGCCATCCCCTTCCCTTACGATTCTTTGGCATGAAGTCTTCCAGCAATTTTATCTGAATTTCACGGAATCCCCCATCCGTCTACACGGCGAGGATGTAAGCACGAAGTGGGTAACACTAGTCTCTCACTTAGTAGAAATGGAAAGAACTTAACACATTTTATGCTGAATTTTATAGCATAAGGCTAAAGCTCCTAAATTTCTTTTACCAAGTAGAAGGGAACCCCTACCCCAACTCCAAGTTTTGCAGGCTGTATGTGTTATTGCTTCTATGAGGTAGCTCATAGATCTGAATTTCCCTTGCCTGGAATATTGAAAACAGTCAACCTCCATTTTTCAGGGAGCAGCAGCCAAGGATGAGCTTACAAATTGATCTCATTGAATCCAGTTTTGCCCAGATTTGCGATCGCAAATCCGAATTCACCGATTTTTTCTATAGCACCTTATTTGCCGATTATCCCCAAGTACAGCCTTTATTCGCTAACACCCCCATGCAAGATCAGGGCAAAAAACTATTTACTTCGTTAGTTTTAGTCGTCAACAATCTGACTCAACCCCAGGTTCTAGGCGATACCCTCCAAGCCATGGGAACCCGGCATGTCCAATACGGCACTCTGCCTGAATACTATCCTATGGTGGGTAGTACCTTGCTCAAAACCTTAGCATTCATGCTGCAAGACACTTGGTCAACAGAACTGGCAGCAGCTTGGTCCGACGCCTATGCTGCTATTACAAAAATCATGTTGTCAGCAGCCGACCCCTCATCGGCTAGACTTCAAGACGATGAAGCTGCCGCTGGAGGGACTTCGGTGCAGTGAGTTGTAACCACCACTCCAACTGGCGGGGAGCCAGACGATTCCCCCACACCGCCAGATGACTTTGCCAACCCACCAACACTTCTGGTGATTCCTTTGCCAAACTGGAAACCAAAACCTTGGCCACTTTTTCTGGAGTCATGGCCGCTACCCAGCGAAACCGCTGGGTATTCTTAGCCATATCGGTTTCCGTTAGGGACGGCAATAAGGCCGTCACCTTAATGTTGTAGGCTGCCAACTCGCTCCGTAGGGCTTGGGTGAATCCCAAAATTGCAAACTTTGTTGCTGAATAGGTGGCCATGGTGGGGGCTCCAATTTTACCCATCAAGCTAGAGACATTGACGATTCGCCCTTCTTGTCTACTGGCCATACGTCGAGCCAGAACGTAAGTCATGCTATAGATCCCCATGAGGTTGAGGGATAATTCTTCTTGCACCTTGGGTAGCTTAGTTTGAAGAAAGGGGGCTTGATGAGCTACCCCAGCACAATTGACCAACAGATGAATAGGACCGAATTGCTTCCAAGTTTGCGCGATCGCAATATTCACTTCAACGGTTTGGGTCAAATCTAAAGGCAAGACAATTGCCTCTCTTCCCATTGCTTTGATCTCAGCAGCCACCTCTGATAATCGTTCTGCATTGCGGGCAACCAAGATCAGACGGTACATTCCTTGTTGGGCTAGCTCTAGGGCAATGGCGCGACCAATACCACGAGAAGCGCCAGTAATCAGAGCTGTTTTTCCTTGAATCTTCATGGGAAATCCTCCCGATGTGAAGTCTAAAAGCATTGACATCAAACAAAGCAGTTTTTAAAAGCACCCTTCTAGTTCGCTTAGCCCCCGTCCCCCTGGTTTAGCAATGGGAATAAAACAGGAGCTTGCTCAATAAAGCGAATCTAAGTAATGATCAGGCGCGAATTGAACGGGTTCAACCTACGCATAGGCAATTGCTGGCTCAAAACATCAAAAACATCTACCAGATGTATTCTGAGAAAAATATTAATAAACGTTACTAGTAAGGTAGAGAACAACAAAAAGTAATCGATAGCACAATCTTGATTCTCAAGAAAGGAGGAAGAGATTAATTTGTACTTGAAGATACATCTTGCATGATGTTTATTCCTCTTGTCTGTGTGAGCTAAGAATCAAGGCTTTCGTATGCACAAGGTAACAATCAAATCAATAAATTGCAACAATTTTTATAAAATTCTTAATGACGAAATATTTATACATATTTTTCTCAGATTGAATGCAGACCCCCATTAGAGGTGGATAGCGACTAACTCTAAGGCTTTGGAACAATGCATTGCCTGGGAACAGAGTACCCATTACCGATGATCCTGAGAAAACCCCTCTGTTCATCTGTAGCTGTCTGAGGGAAGGTTAAGCAATCGTACTTTTGCAAACTTGATTGAATCACACCTGACTGAACAACCCAGATGGCGTACATTAACATCCTCACCTGGGCATCCTAGGGTGGGAAGACGAAATGACTGGGTCAGGTCAGTATGTTGCTAATTGATCAAGAAGATTTAGAAGCTAGAGGTATAGATTGTCAGGGCGTTACACAATTTATATTTCTAGATAAGTGTTTCCAGAAAGGCCCAACCTTTGCTAACAACGAACGGGAGAACGCGATCGCATCTTGTCGGAAAATCCTAGATGAGGGTTCGATGAGTTTGATTGTGAACTATCAAAGCCACTTCACCCTTTGGGTGGAAACCCACACTCCTATTGCTCCCCATACTGCTGTTCAAGCTGAGGAGAGCCAAATGGGGGATGTATCTGACTCAGATCCGTCTGATCCCTCTGAAAAATCTGATCAGGCTGAACCAAACTGGAACTACAAACAAATCATCACTAAACTCAATGAGCCTGTGGATATGAGAGCCGTGATGGCTAAACTCAACGAGCCGATCAGCTTGAAATCTATCTTTGCCAAAACCAAGAATTCTTCATCCTAGAGCCACTTAAGACTTAGCATTAGCCTCAAGTGCAGCTTTCTTGAATAGGACTATGATTTAGACCTCAAGTTATTGAGGTCAGGTTCCAAAAGGAAACCTACCCTGCATTACTCGACCTTAGGCAAACCCACTCCGCCCTACGGGCACCCCTCCTAGGAGGGGATTGGGGTGTTGACCTAGGTTTCAAAGATGATTGCAGCATATTTTCTACACCTCTCTAGATTATCCCCTCTTGGGAGGGGTAGGGGTGGGTTCCCTCTTGGGAGGCTATTTGAGATCATCTGTGTACACCGCAACTCATAGAAGAACCTCCTACAGCAAAGAAGGAATTGAGCGATGTTAGGTGTGGTTTACTCAGCGGGTTGGACTTGACCAATCACATTTAACTTGCCATCATCCTTGACAGTCCAGACATCGTAAACGCCAAGAACATCTCCATTGTTATCAATATCAACGTTGCCGCTCGCGCCTTGATAGTTGATGTCTTCGCCTTTCTCTAGCAATTTCAAGCCTTCACAGACATCGGTGACTTCTTTGCCCGGTGCATTGGCAACCTCCGTCAGTTTGGCTGCGATCGCATCACCAGCGTTGGATTTTGCAGATTGGGCAGCGAGGAGAACCAAGGCGGTAGCATCCCAAGTCTGTGGAACATAAGCAGGAGGGGCTTCCTTCTTCTTAGATTTCCACAAGGTGGTTAAAGACTCCAAAGCATTGCCATCTGCCCCAGGAACAGTACCAATGGCTCCAGTCAGAATGAATTTGTCATCACTGGTTTTCCCTACTTGAGTTGCAAATTCATCGGACTTAACTCCATCGGTGAGCATGACTTGCACCCCTTCCATCAAGTCTTGCTCATAGGCCGATTTCAACAGCAAAGCCCCCGTTTCTGCATAGAGGATAGCAATCACTGCATCGGGCTTGTTGGCAAAGGCCGCCGCCGCTTCTGTGTCAAAGGTGGTTCCTTTGGGATCATAGCGGGTGGGTTTGGCCTCATTAAGGACAGTTCCCCCCAATTTTTTAAAGGACTTAATAAATTCCTGTTCAAAGCTCACCCCATAGTCATTATTGATGGCTACTGTGGAAACTTTCTGGAATCCTTTTTCTTTGGCCAGCTTGGCTAGGGCGCGGGCTTGGTAGGTATCAGGGGGAGCGGTTCTTGCCCAGTATTGGGTTTCACCGTTCTTAAAGTTGCCTTTCTGGGCACGGGCTGTAAATTCAGTACTTGTACTTCCCGGAGAAATGAGCAGGATCTTATTGCGAACAGCTACATCTACGGCAGCTTGGGAGACGCTACTGCCAAAAGACCCGACCACCGCCGACACTTTTTGTACTTCCACCAGATTAGTCATGGCTTGGCTACCTTTAGTGGGATCAGTTTCGTCATCCTCAGGGTTTAATATGACGTCCTTACCATTCACTCCCCCACAGGCATTCACGGTGTCCACTACTAAAGGAACGGTATCAATCATGGGTACGCCCAAGGGAGCCAAATCACCCGTTGAAGGCAAAAGAGAGCCAATTTTAAGACCCTCCTCCTTGCCAGTGCCAGGGGTATTGCCCCCTACTTGGCAGGCACTCAGGAGCAGGGCAGATACCAAAGCAGTGCCGCGACGAATGTACCGAGGGTTTATAGGTCGGTTTAATGTTTTGAATTTTTTATTTATCATTTTTTCAATCCTCACCCAGAAGAATCATGGATCAATTGGCATCGGAGATCCCCCGATGACGTTAAGTCTAAATTAAACCTGCCTCCATAGGGAGTAGTTGACCCATTTTCAAGAAAATCATTCAAGATGATGAGTTGCGAGTGATCCCACGAGCAGTATGCTCAAACTAAAGGTGAGCGGGAACCATGATTTACCTTATTTTTGTTTGTGGGTTGGCTTTCTACTTAGCCTGGAATCTAGGGGCCAATGATGTGGCCAATGCTATGGGCACTTCCGTTGGCTCCAAGGCAATTACCCTGGGGCAAGCCCTGGCCATTGCCGGAATTTTAGAGTTTGTCGGCGCAGTCGGATTTGGACGGCAAGTCGTCAATACCCTCACCCAAGGGGTGGTGGATACCCAAGCGTTTGTTAACAATCCGCAAACCCTCAGCTTGGGAATGATCGCGGCTCTAATGGCCTGTGGGCTGTGGCTGCAAATTGCCACTTGGCAAGGGTGGCCTGTAGCCTCCTCCCACGCGACGGTGGGAGCCTTAGCTGGATTTGGGGTGATGGCTTTAGGGACATCGGCGGTGCGGTGGTCTGTTCTGGGCTGGATTTCCCTGTCTTGGTTGCTGACGCCCGTAGTGAGTGGTGCGATCGCAGCCTTGTTTTACCGGATCATCGACCAAGGTATTCTCCGACAATCCTACCCGGTTGATTCCTTAACTGAATGGATTCCCTGGCTTAGCGTTAGTCTAGTCAGTGTCTTTGGATTGATTGTATTGCCGCAGATGATCCACCCTCTCCAAGGCTTTTTACAAAACCACTGGCAATGGCGATTCCCAGAGCAAGATCTGGCAATCGCCTTAGCAGGAAGTGCCGCTTTGGCGCTCACAATATGGAGTTGGCAACAACTTCATCCGGCGTTGTTCTCTCTGTCAGATCAAGCAGCCGTAGAAAAGCAACTGGCCACCTTCCAAGTTTGTAGTGCTTGCTTTGTAGCCTTTGCCCATGGCTCTAATGATGTGGGAAATGCTGTGGCTCCGTTGGTGGTAATTATTGCCATTTATACTACCCAGTCAATTCCGCTGTCTGGCGCATCGGTGCCGCTTTGGATTTTGGCTCTGGGGGGGGTTGGGATTGTGGCCGGATTAGCGATTTCTGGCAAACGGGTGATGGTCACTGTGGGTGAAAATATTATTCCCCTTCAACCCAGTAGTGGTTTTTGTGCAGAGTTGGCAGCAGCAACAACGATTTTGCTGGCCTCTCGCTGGGGGTTGCCTGTGTCAACGACTCACGCTTTAGTGGGAGGAGTTGTGGGGATTGGCTTGACTCAAGGGGCAAAATCTATCCAACTGGGAACCCTCCGCCAAATTGGCGGGGCTTGGTTAGTCACTTTACCCGTCAGCATCGGCTTAGGGGCTTTTTTATTTTCTAGCTTGCAGTTTCTCACCTCAAGATTAATGCATTAAGCTCAGTCTTCTTTGAAGATACCCAATCGAGAGCATGTCACTTTTGCAGACAGTGTGTTCGCCCTCATCCCCTTGCCCCTTCTCTCAACATAACAAGGGGAGAATAGAAAATTTTCACTGTCACCGTTATCATAATGGGGTTGCAGATTCTTCGGAGAAAGCGCTCATCAATGTTACCCACCGTTATTCTGCCGGGATATCTTGCCCCTGCCCAACACTATCTAGCGCTGCAACAAAAACTCCTTAAGCTAGACATCGATACTGTGATTGTGCCGCTCCAACGCCAAGATTGGTTGTTTACCCTGGGTGGACGTCCCGTTACCCCCATCCTGCAACAGTTAGATCACACCATCCAGCAGATTCTTGAACGCACTCAAGCCCCACAAGTTAATATTATTGGCCATTCAGCAGGGGGGTGGATTTCTCGGATCTACATGGGGGCTAAGCCTTACTGTGGTCAGGTTTGGCAAGCTGGCTCCGTTGTCAATACCCTCATTAGTCTGGGAACTCCCCACACCAGTCAAGAAACCTGGACTCAACGCAATTTGAATTTTGTCAATGATCACTATCCCGGTGCCTTTCACCCCCATGTCAAGTATATTTGTGTGGCGGGCAAAGCCCTCTATGGTCAACGGAGTTGGCGGTTAGGTCAATGGTTTACCTATAGCAGCTACAAAGTGACTTGCGGTGAAGGAGCCTGTTGGGGAGATGGGGTTACCCCCATTATCTCGGCGCATTTGCCTGGGGCTGTGAATCTAACCTTAGATGACATTTGGCATTCACCTCACCCTACCCAAGCAGTTTCTAAAAATTCGCGCTACCTTTGGTACGGCTCAACCGAAGCAATCGAAATTTGGGCAGCCTATTTAGCCTGAATCTGCTACACCGCCTTAGCATGGGTTAAATATGGCTGTGAACAACGATCATCTGCATCAGGCTGAGTTCTGTTGCTAATCCTGGCAGAATCAACAAGGGATTCGAGGGGCACCCACATCGTTGTAAAAATTTGAACTCACTGTGGAGAATACTAAGACCCTGACACAGTGAGTTTGGGAGCAGCAGGTCTGCCATAAGCGCAATGGCTTACACCAGAACCTTCTCATCCTAGAGTTCCCATCTCGATTGTGATTATGACACCTGTGCAAAAGTGATCAAGAGAAAAAGCTAAAAGCTAGAGGAATGCCGCTGAGCGTCAAGCAAAACAAGACTCCTATCCCCCAGACCCTAAGGTGGTGGTGTTACTCCTCTGCGAAAAGCTTGGGTTTCCAACATCACAGTTCTAGAATTATTGAGCTGGCCGATAAGGCAGATTTTGACGTAGATCTCGTCTTGAATAAAAACTCTTAGCCCATGGTCACCAGCTTGGTCACCCCCATTGCTTGGACAGGTTGGGGGGACATTTGCGATCGCATCCACCAATGCATAGACTCTTTCGGGAGAGCCAAATTCCCGACGATAGACCACTCTTGGCCCTCTCCACCGAAGATTAGTACTTTTAGCAGCCGTATAGTAGGCAACAGATTCCCCATTTGCTGTAGTCAACTTAAACACCCCTACATACCCACTTCTAATAGGAACCCCACTAGTGGATACAGATTGGGCAGATTTAATGTCGTCAACTATAAAATCTAAGGCTCGGTTCAATTCTGATTGCCGTTCAGCTTCAGTCGTATTGCGCTTGTCGGCATCCCATATATTGATTAAACCCGCACCTGCCATGGCAATCACGATGCCTAGAATAACGGAGGCAATTAACAATTCCGGCAACGTAAAGCCAGCAGTCGCGGATCGGAGAAAACTTCTAGGGAAACCAGCTTTTGACGAAGGAGGTTGAGTCATGGTGCCTGACATTTGATTGACGCCAACGGATCATAGTTGCCCGTTCTCATTAAACCAATTCCTACTGAAAGGGTTAGGCACTTGGGCTTGACTGCGCTATCGGGAATTGTTAACCATAGGGTGCCTGGATCATCACTAGGCAGCCGATTTCTACCCTTAAAATCAAACGTAATTGTCCAAGGATTGTTATTAGCATTATGGTCGATGGTTACATCCGCAATCTGGCGATCGCCTGTGACTAAACAACTCCCTGTAATCGTTTGGTTGACTCCTTGCGTGATAGTAACAGTACAATCTTTACTCCTTTTAATCGCTTCTGCTTGAGTTTCCTTAATTGCCCCCTCAATTCTGGCTAGGGCATCATCCACTCGCTTTTGATTCAGCCAATTTAAGAAGCTGGGGCCGGATAAGGCTGCAAAAATACCAATAATCACAACGATGACGAGGCTCTCTGTCAACGTGAAACCCACAGAGGCTAGCTGGCGTCGCAAAATAGGTAAATAGCGATAGTGTTTTAGAAAAATCAAACTTAACTGGGGATCGATTGCAATTTTTAACTTGACATTAACCCTCGACATCTATGTAATCTGTCTGGGGCTAATGCTCTAACGATGTTTATCTATTTTGTCTTCTGGTTTAACCAAGCCATCTCTTAAGTTTATCTTACTTAACCAAACGTCATCTCTTTGGCTGAGCCGAATAGAACGGATCTCAATCTCCAGTTCATAGGCTTTATACCATTAAGGAATGTAGCAAAATCGCTCAGAAATGACTCAATTCAGGAAATAAAACAAATATAACTCCCTGTGAACTTCTATGAATTCCTATTCTCCTTTAATTCCTCAAATATCCTCTGCCATATTATTCAACTTTTTGAGGTTGCCCTCAAGTAGGGCTTTGTCGGCGATCTTACTAGGAGTCAGCTTAATCGGTCTTGGCGATGCGATGAGCGCGATGGCAGCCAACGCCCCTGCTACTGTGTCTCAACCCCTCAACCCCCGGATCAAAGTTGGGATTAAACAGCGCTTTGGGGGGAAATCTACGGATAAGCTGACGATCAAAGCCCTCCCAGGGGATCAACTCACGTTGCAATTTACAACAGGCAAGGGATTGCAAACCCTGACTACCAATAAAGTGGAGTTTGCGATCGCCCCCAGTCCTTTAACTCAGTCACAATGGGAAGAGCGAGTGGTTCTCAGCATTCACCGCAGCTATGAAACCGCTGAAACCAAAGCCCAAGCCTTCAGTTTACTCAACATTCCCGTGGAAATTGCCCAACCCCAGGAATGGCAAGTTTGGGCCAAACGCGATCGCTACCCCACGGCAGGCGATCGCCTCCGCTTACTCAATACCCTAAAGCAGCAAGGATACAAAGAGGCATTTCTCCACCGCCGACTGTTGAAAACCCAGCCCCAACTCAGTTTTTCGGTGGGCGGGTATCGCTATAATCGCAACATTGTCAGTATTACCAGCAAAAAACAAGAGTTCCAAGTGAGTGAGGAACGCCATTCTGGCAGCTTGCGGTTTCAACCCAATACCTACGGTACCTATACCCTCGTCAATCAGGTACCCACGGAAACCTATCTTCGAGGAGTAGTTCCCTACGAAATTGGCTTTAACGCTCCAGAAACGGCAATTCAAGCCCAAACCATCATCGCTCGCACCTACGCACTACGAAATCTACGACGCTTTCAACTTGACGGTTATGAATTATGTGCCGATACCCAGTGCCAAGTCTATAAAGGGATCGCCATAACCAACCCCGTTGTTGACCGTGCCATTCAGACAACAGCGGGACAGGTACTCACCCACAAGCAAGAATTAGTCGATGCCTTGTATTCCTCAACCACAGGGGGTGTGACTGCTTCCTTTCAAGAAGTCTGGGAAGGGGAACCTCGGCCCTACCTCATTGCTAAAATTGATGCCTTACCCAAGGGGCTGTGGGACTTAAACAAACAAAGTTTGGCCAATGAATCTAACCTGCGAGCCTTTATCAACCTCAAACAAGGTTTTAATGAAGCAACCTGGCAAACCTTTCGCTGGAAAACAGAAACGCCGATTGCCCAGCTCAACACTCATCTGCGTCAATTTCTGCGCCAATCCCAGCACCCCTTCGCTAACTTTAAAAGTATTCAAAAACTGACCGTTGTGGCGCGATCCCATGGCGGCAGAGTCCAACAACTGCAAGTGACAACAGACTTAGGTACTATTGATCTGGTAAAAGATGATATCCTCCGGGCATTTGAAGCCCCTAACAGTCTGCTCTTTTATATAGAGCCTCTCTATGCAGCCCCCCCAACCCAATCCCCTTCCTCTCCTTCTTCCCCTACCCCTCAGCCTCAAAAATCTTCAAAGGATATGCCTTCATTGGTGGTGGGTTTGGTCATGGTGTGGGGTTGAGCCAAACAGGCTCTTATCACCTCAGTCAACAAGGCTGGTCAGCCGCTGAGATTCTCAAGTTTTACTATCCCGGTACCCAGGTTCAGCTCTTGAGTAAGACCATTGTCTTTTGGCGTCAACCTTCTTCTGCTGCTGTGCCGACAACATCCAAGGTAAACGACCTTTCCACACCCATAAAACAATCCAACTATCGCCTCCTGAGCAATAAATTGCCATTTTTACAGTCTTTTCAATGGATTTTTGATTTTTTCCCTTTCTTATGATCTCTGTTGAGATCATAAGTCGAGTAGATTAATGATCTAAATGAAGTTTGCTTTCATACTTCCAATGGCGAATTCAGAGCGACATAATAATCTCCATGGACACCAACCGCCGAAAATGGATCGGCAAAGTCTGGATGTATCCTGGAGATAACGGCAGAAGAAGCTGACAAGTTTTACAGTTTATTTGAACCACAATCCTACCCGACGATACTCCAACCAATGGGTAAAGTGGGGCTGTTCTCTTGTTCTAAGGTGGGGTTGATCAAGGTTTCCTGATTGAGGATCTCGATGACGCGGTTATAAATGGTGTCTGCTTGTTCTGGAGTATTGGCAATACTGGTCAGACCGACTTTGCCAAATTCTGAGAGACACCCCATCAAATGAAAAACCGTCCCGATCTCACTTCCTGTTTCAAAATGGAGATGATGGCGGGCAATAATATCCATGAGATCATCTGGGAGTAATCCTTGATAGGCTCTTTTACAGAGATTATCGGAAGCCACATAAAACTTGGGTAACCCTTGCTGCCCAAAAAATAAGCCACTTTGGAGATCATAGACACCATTGGTCAATAACTTTAAGGTCATAAAGGGATGGGTTGTGCCGCCTTTGCGTAGATTGATTTCAATGGCTTGGATTTCCCAGGTGGGCTTACCATCTGTAGCGGTGTGTTTGACGACGACAAAATCTACTCCAAATCGCTCTAGAACCCCTTTTTTAGCAAGATTTTTCCCAATTTTGAGGCCAATGTTCTGCAATTGCAAGCGGTAATCCTCATCCGCTGGAAATCGGCACCCTAAATAAATTTGCTGGTGAGGCCCCCCCAGGATTTGATCATGGGTGGAGAGAATTTCTACCTCACCCCTGGGGGTAATTTGTCCCTGCACACTGGGGGAGTGTTTCTCCTCTCCTTCAATGAAGGCTTCCACAATAGCACCTAGTTTAGGAATGCGATCGCTAAAATGAGACCAAGATTCCGTCGAGGATTCAAAGGCAAGGTGCGGGAGGCGATCGCAAATAATATTGCGTCGTTTTTCCACCGTATCCACCCCACCCACATCCCGTAAATCTAGCAAGGCATTGCCTTCCCCTGAAAATCCCTCATTCAGCTTAATGACCATGCGCTGCAATTGTGGTTGTCGCTGCCATAGTGCCACCGCCGCCTCAATCAATGCCATCTGATCCCACACCAGTTCACTGCCATCGGGATGGAGAATACCGCATTCTGCAAACACTTGGCGGCTGCCACTTTTGGTTCCCAAGTACAGCAAACTTGGATCCGCTGCCAACAACGGGATATTCAGCTTTACCGATATCTCTCGCTCTAGATGGGTAGAGTTAAAACAAGTCATGTAAGAACACCCTGGCCGCAGCGAAGAACGAATACGCTCCAGCAAGCGCGGGCGCTCCAGAATTTTTTGGCTCAGGGGTTTTAAGGACTGATCATACAGGGGCAGAAGCAACAGGCGAGCGCGGGCATGGGAAAAAGGAATACCGGGGAGTAATTGCAGATAATAATCAATTACAATCGGCGGTAAGGGTTGGGAGGTCACATAAATTAGACGTGTTTTAGGATCCCGTAGCCGAATCAAGGAAAAGAGCAACCGCTCTTCATAATGTAAAAACCCATCGATCTTTTGCAACTCTTGTTGATCCACACTAAAAGACGGAATCACCAAAATGTCTGAGTGTCCGGTTTCGATGGTTTTAATAGCTTGCCAGCGATCGCACAACTGGGCTTGAAGCTGTTTAAATTGACGCTCAACAGCAGCCAGATCTTGCATAGGTCATCTTTTTGCATCCCATACCAGTCATCTTAGCGGTTGGCTTGCCCCCCGCCTCAACCCATAGGCATAGGAGAGATAACCCAAGACAAATCCGTATAACTGCGCAACTCTATAACCGTTACTAATCCCTGATGTTGTCTGGAATTCAGTAGTTTCCCAGGGGTGGATTCCTTAGAGGATCAGGCAGATTAGATACAGGCATTTTCAAAATTGAATTTTAGATACTCGATCTGCAAAACGATTGTTTCTCTTATGCATTATTCCAGCTCTCTTTCCCTACCCTCTACGAAGATGACTGAGCCTCCTGACTCATCCAGCGATCCCTCCTTGAGTTATGCGTTATCCCAACTGACCTATTTAGAGCAAGTCCGTCTGATCATGACCCATCCTTTTTTACAGGTCAATGTCCAGACTGTAAAGTCAAGCTCCACATTACAGAACGAGTGATGGGTCACTGCCAGTGTTCCAATTGCGGTTGGTCTGATCAAGCGAGAAATTGAAAGCTGACTTGACTCACCCTAGGGGCAAGCGCAAACCTCTACAATAAACGGAATAAAAAGGGGTAGGTAAAGGGTTGATCAGGATCTCGTAGACAATGCCGAATCGCTAAGATGGGCATGACCCAATGAACAATGAATAACAACCCTAATAAAGGCCAGCCAACAACGACCCAGCATAACAAGCCAAAGAGGACACCATAAAACCAAACATTGATATGAAAATTGATAGATTCCCTAGCATTGTCCTTGACAACGGGATCATCAGAGACCAACATTGTTACCACAGGAATGCCAACAGAGAGTACGGTGGCACTCAAGAAAATTGCGCCGTGACTGACGGCAGATAAAAATTTGCGTTTATCTGGATCGTAGGAATTAACAATCATAGAATGCCTTTTAGATGCATTAACAGAATTAGCACCAACATCTTAACAAAGTGGCTAGAACGCTGATGCATCTTGATCATACGCACTGGTGGGTGATCCCTTAAATTCCAGAAAACCGATCCGTGAAATGAGGAGGTTTCCCCAAGTTACTTTGGGGGTACGTTATAACGGGACATATCTTACCAAACTAATCCTGAAAGAGCGCATGGCCTGGGGAAACAAATGTTTAACATTCGATTTATGAGTGGTTCAACTTTGCTCCAGCAAGGGTTGACCCGTATGGCTTTGATGGTTATGCTAGCCTTGACAGTTGCCTGTAGTGACTCAGCGCCCAAGGCGCGGAAACAATCCCCGTCTCCTGCTCAAAGTGAAGCAACCCAGCCTCAAGCACCGCGACCGCCGAAAGTGTTCCTGTGGCAGGTCAAATCTCCCAGGAATACGGTGTACATCCTGGGCTCTATTCATTTACTAAAGCCCTCGGATTACCCCTTAGCTCAGCAGATTAATGAAGCCTATGATAATGCTGAAAAACTAGTTCTTGAGGTTGATCTGGGGGATCTCAAATCGAGTCAAGCTCAATCGATTGTTTTAGATAAAGCAACGGCTAAAGATGGCAAAACTTTACAGGATCGCTTAACGCCGCAAACGTATGAATTAGCAAAAACTAAAGCTTCTGAAATTGGTTTACCCATTGAAGCCTTTTCGGGTTTTGAACCGTGGTTTTTCTCTCTTTCTTTAGTGACGTTAAAACTACAACGATTGGATTTTAAACCAGAAAATGGGGTCGATCAATATTTTTTCAATAAAGCGACTCAGGATAAAAAAGAAATTCTTGCTTTAGAAACCATTGAAGACCAATTTAATTTATTCGATAATTTTTCCCAAGGAAATCAGGAGAAATATATTCGCCAAACTATTGAAGAGTTAGATACCCTAGAAACATCTTTTAAGAAGATTGTAGGTGCTTGGAAAGTTGGAGATGAAAAAACCCTAGAATCTCTGATGTTTGAGAGTTTCAATGACTACCCTGATCTGGAGGATCAGATTTTTGGGACTCGTAATCGCAAGTGGATGACAACGCTTGAACCCTTGTTGCAAAAAGAAGAGGACTACCTGGTGATCGTGGGTGCAGGGCATTTGGTGGGAAAGGATAATGTCTTGCAGCTTCTCCAGGCCAAAGGCCATCGCGTGCAGCGTCGATAGGAACACAGGACTTTGAGGGCGGTTAGGGGGATGTTAACACTCATGTGCCCTTAAATCTTGATACCCTATAAAGAGAAGGTACGGATTTTATGCCGTTCCTGGCGGTTTTTGATGGTTTTGAGGTGGTGATGTGACCCTAACGGCAGAGGATATTGATATCACCCGCTATATTGATCACACCCTGCTAGATCCGTTGGCCTCTAGGGCGGCGATTGCCACCCTCTGTGATCAGGCGATTCGCTTTGAGTTTCCAGCAGTCTGTGTTTATCCTATCCATGTCCAGCAAGCTGCCCATCACCTCCACCAGCATTCTCCTAAAGTATGTACGGTCATTGGCTTTCCCAGTGGGGCGACCACCCCGGCGGTCAAGCTGTACGAAGCCCAAGAAGCGGTAGAGCTAGGGGCGACAGAACTGGATGTGGTGATCAATCTGGGCGCGTTGAAGGCGGGAGAGGTGGATGCTGTTCATCGGGAATTAGCGGATATTTGCGCAGCCACGGGGCAAACCGTAAAGGCCATCTTAGAAACCACCTTACTCACGGATGCCGAAAAAAAGTTGGCTGCTGAGGTTAGTCTTGATGCCGGGGTCGCTTTTCTCAAAACAAGTACAGGTTGGCACGGGGGAGCTACCCCGGCTGATATAAGATTATTAGCAACGGTTGCGCGCGATCGCGTTGGCATTAAAGCGTCTGGTGGTATCTGTACCCTGGAGCAAGCCTTGGCGTTAATTACCGCAGGGGCCCATCGCTTGGGAACCTCCCGTGGTGTGGAATTGCTGCGCAGAGTTGGGGGTTCGAGGGAGCCGTTAGTGCCAGAGTAAGCCTTATCTCTAAGATCTAGGCATCTAGTAGGGATAATCTGAGTCAATATAGGGATAGTCAATGTCAGCGCCTTGTCGGCAACGGGCAGGGTTAAATCCAGGGATTGGGGTGTGCCCTTATGAGTCGAACCTATAAAGCGACTGGAATTAATCTCAAAACTATGCCGTTGGGAGAATCCGATCGTCTGCTCACCATTTTGACCCGGGAGCAGGGTCTGATCAAAGCCGTTGCCCCAGGTAACCGTAAGCCTAAATCTCAGTTAGGAGGACGTAGTGCCCTGTTTGTGGTCAATGATTTACTCCTGATCCAGGGTCGGTCTTTGGATAAGATTGCCCAAGCAGAGACTCTGGAATCCTACCCCGGTTTGAGCCAAAATTTAGCCAAGCTAACGATCAGCCAATACTTAGCAGAACTCACCCTCTATCAGGCTCTGAGTGGTCAACCCCAAATCGAACTTTGGGACTTATTCTGCCAGCAACTCAATCAACTTCAAGCTGCCAGCCTGGATCAACTGCCCTTCTGTCTCATTTATGGCACCCTGCAACTGCTGACTGGGGCAGGGATTGCCCCCCAAGTTCATACCTGCTGTTTTACCCATGAACCCTTATCTCCCCCTTTAACAGATGCCCATTGGCGGGTGGGCTTTAGCCTCAGTGCAGGGGGAGCCGTCACGCTCTCATCAGTTTCATCCTTTTCTCGCTCTCACCTGTCTCCTCAGTACACGGCTGGAGTGCCCTCTGTTCCCTTGGTGAGAGAGGGCTGCGATGACTTACAGTCGGCCTCTGGCCATCGCCCCCTTCCCGGCAAGCTGGTGCAACTCTCAGCCCAAGAGCTGTCTTTACTCCAGACCCTCACCTCTGTTGAGAGGGACAACAACTCATCCCTACACTGTTCTTTAGCCACAGCACAACCCTATCCTCTGTCGGTGTGGCAAGCCGTTGAATCTGCGCTGCGCCACTATGCTGAGGCTTATTTTGATCGACCGATTCGCTCTGCTGCTTTGCTTGACACCTGCTTTTCTACCCTGCCCGATCTCGTTACTCCTGTGCATCCATGACCTCAGTACATGATTCCCACCTAGAAACAACACCAACCGCTTCTGGATCTGCTCCCTCCCAGAAAGTAGATTCAATATCCTCATCTCCATCCGCTGTCGTCCAGTCTGACTGTGCTACTACCCCTCTGTCGTCGCCTGAGGAGCAGGGATACTGGCCCGTCTTGCGAAATCGCAATTTTCTGTTGATGTGGAGCGGCCAGGTTTTTTCCCAGATGGCGGACAAGGTGTATCTGGTCTTGATGATTGCCCTGATCACCAGCCGATATAAAGCTGAAGATCAATCGGTGAGTGGTTGGGTGTCCTCGATCATGATTGCCTTTACGATTCCTGCGGTTCTCTTTGGATCTGTTGCTGGCGTCTATGTGGATCGCTGGTCTAAAAAATGGGTGCTGGTCTTAACAAACATCTTGCGGGGTGGTTTAGTTCTGGGTTTACCCCCCTTACTCTGGATCTGTGATCAGCAAACGGGTTGGTTCCAGATTCCTTTGGGCTTTTGGTTGCTATTGGCAATCACGTTTTGTGTCTCGACCTTGACTCAATTTTTTGCCCCGGCAGAACAGTCGGCGATACCGCTGATTGTGGATAAACCCCATCTGCTCAGTGCCAATTCTCTCTATACCTTAACCATGTTGTTGGCGGTCATCGGTGGGTTCGCAGCCGGAGAGCCGCTGTTGCAAATGGCGGGAGCCTTTGCCTCTCGCCTCGGTGGCGACTGGGATTTGGGACAAGAATTAGTAGTAGGTGGCAGTTATGCGATCGCAGGTCTGCTGCTATTAGTCTTAAAAACAGGCGAAACAGCCGCCAATCGATCCAATGCCGACAATCATGTTTGGGCGGATATCAAAGAGGGTTTGCAGTATCTTCAAAATCACCGCCGAGTCCGCTTTGCCCTGATTCAACTGGTGATTTTATTTTCCGTGTTTGCCGCCTTAGCCGTGTTAGTGGTCCGCCTCGCCCAGGAGTTGCCCGTCATTAAAACTTCTCAATTTGGCTTTCTATTGGCCACGGGGGGGGTGGGCATGGCCATGGGTACGGCCATCCTCGGCTCCATTGGCCAAGGATTACCGCGCCATCGCCTCAGCTTCTATGGATCTCTAGGGATGGCCACCATGTTAGGGGGGCTAGCCTTTTTTACCCAGTCCCTGTGGATATCCCTGGTGTTATTGGTGGGTTTGGGGGCGGCGGCAGCCTTAATCGGGGTGCCGATGCAAACCATCATTCAAGAAAAAACCCCCGAAGAAATGCGGGGCAAAGTCTTTGGCCTGCAAAACAATGCCACCAATATTGCCCTTAGTTTGCCCTTAGCCTTGGCTGGCTTGGCAGAAACCTTCTTCGGCTTACAAACCGTTTTATTGGGACTTGCTGGGATTGTTGCGATCGGAGGGCTCTTATCCTGGTATATTTCCGATACCAGCTCATCTGCGTTAGATGAGATTACTTCTCCACCTACATCATCTCCCTAGTCCATATGCACATCGCTTGGATTGGCAAAAAATCGCCCGCCTGCGGCAACGTCACCTACAGCCGCGAAATCACCAATGCCCTGCTCGATCGCGGGTATCAAGTCAGTTTTTTGCATTTTGCCCAAGAAGCGTTAGATGAGGCTGGAGATAAGTCCATTGACTTTGAGAAACAGCCGATGCCTCTAGAATGTCAAGAGGTCTCTCTGCCATTTTTGTATAAGTCGCAGGTATACACCATCCCCACTTTGCGCTCTAGTAAGGTATTAACTGAGTCGTTACGGAACCTCAAGCCCGATCTGGTTCATGCTTCTTTAACCTTGTCGCCGTTGGATTTTGTCCTCCCGGAAATTTGTCAAGAACTCCAAGTCCCTCTGGTGGCCACCTTCCACCCTCCCTTTAGCCATAAACATCGCAATTTGTCTTCAGGGACACAACACTTCATGTACCAGCTTTACGCGCCTTCCCTGGCTCATTATGATGCAGTCATTATTTTTTCCCAGGCGCAACGGGATTTACTCATGCGTTTAGGGGTACCAGAAGCCAAGCTAGTGGTGATACCCAATGGCGTGGACACGGATAAATACTCTCCCGGCCCCTCCACCTTCAAAGCAGAATTGCAAACGGAGCGCATTGTTGTCTATCAAGGTCGAATTTCCATTGAAAAAAATGTAGAGTCTTTGCTCAAGGCTTGGCGACAAATCCAGATGCCTGTGCATGCCAAATTGGTGATTGTTGGCGATGGCCCCCTTTTGAATGTGCATATGGCCACCTATAGCTCCGACCAGAATGTATTGTGGTTGGGGGCTATTGCCGATGAGCATCGCCGCATTGAAATCCTCAGAAGCGCAGATGTGTTTGTGCTGCCATCCTTTGTAGAAGGCTTATCCCTATCGTTATTAGAAGCGATGTCTTGTGGAGTGGCCTGTTTAGCCACTGATGCGGGGGCTGATGGCGAAGTTCTTGCCGATGGGGCTGGTATTGTTCTCAATCCTCAACGGGTGCGCGGAGAATTACGCACCTTACTGCCGATCTTGGCTGAACATCCAGAAATGGTCAAACTCCTCGGTCAAAAAGGGCGGCAGCGAGTGCTAGAGCGCTATTGTCTCGGTCGAAATCTCGATCAACTAGAAAAATTTTACGCTCAACTCTTACGACATTCCCCCATTGCTATGTCTCGGTGAAAACTTACGTCCTTATCAATTCTAGGCTACATAAAAATTGCCAACATTGCCACGCAGGACACCTCCATCACCCCTAGGCGATCGCTCCCATTTTCTCCCTAGGACCAGAGATCGCAGTTCCAACTGAGAGATTCAGGTTAGCAATCCCCCCAAGAGTGCGAAAGATTGACAGTAGCAGCTTCTGGTTGAGTCTAGTTTGGGGATTGGATATAGTGGGTATCAATCCACCCATCGGTTTCTCAACAACCTGCGGGCGGAAAATCCATTTCTATGATACTGATAAACTTCAAGAATAAGACTTAAAACGCTCCGCTGAAGACCGTTGGCAGTTGGTCAACTTTTAAGAATGGCACGTAATCCCACACTGACCTACGATCGCGGTACGCTAATTTTGCATCCTCCGCCTGGGGGTAAAGATTGGCTGGATTATGCTATTTGGGATGATCGGGTGGAACGTTTCCGGGTGCCAGCGATAGACTATCGATCGCTGCTGAGGGCAACCCAAGGGACTAGTACCCGTTTGGTGGACGATGCTAAGGCTTATGAGACGTTACACCTGACGCCGAGTGTGGAGATGACCCCCTATCCCCATCAGCAGGAGGCTCTCCAGGCATGGCAGCAGCGCCGTCGGGGGGTGGTGGTTTTACCGACGGCAGCGGGTAAAACTTATTTAGCCCAACTGGCCATTCAAACCACGCAACGCAGTACGTTAATTACCGTACCCACGTTGGATTTGATGCATCAGTGGTATGCCCATTTAGGAGCAGCCTTTCCTGATGTGGAGATTGGGCTGTTGGGTGGGGGAGCTCGCGATGGTCTCGGACCGGCCTGTGGCCATCGCACCCCCATCCTGATCGCTACCTACGATAGTGCTGCTATCCAAGCTGAAACCCTGGGCAATCGTTATGGGTTGCTGGTTTTTGATGAGTGCCACCATCTTCCCAGTAGTTTTAATCGGGTCATTGCTGAATATGCGATCGCTCCCTATCGCTTGGGATTAACAGCTACACCGGATCGCAGTGATGGTAGACATGTCGATTTAGATGTTTTGGTTGGCCCAACGGTCTATCAAAAATCAGCAGAGGAGTTATCAGGGATTGCCCTGGCTAAACATAAGACGGTACAAATTCAAGTCAAGCTCTCTGCCCAAGAACGGCAGCAATACGATGAACTCATCCGCACCCGCAATCAGTTTTTACAATCGGCTCAGATCTTCTTGGGTAGCCTGCCAGGATGGCAGCAATTTGTACGTGAGAGTGCCCGATCTACAGCAGGACGCCGAGCCATGCTGGCTCACCGACAGGCTCGTGCGATCGCCTTCGGTACAGAAGGAAAACTCCGGATCCTCGCCGATCTGCTGGCTCAACATTATCCGCAGCAAACCCTCATTTTTACGGATGATAACGCCACCGTTTATCGCATTTCTGAAGATTTTTTGATCCCAGCCATTACCCATAAAACCCCTGTCAAAGAACGTCACGATATTTTGCAGCGGTTTCGCGCGGGGGAATATCCCACCCTGGTTGCCTCTCGGGTTCTGAATGAAGGTGTGGATGTTCCGGCGGCAAGTATTGCCATTGTTCTCTCTGGTACTGGCTCCACCCGCGAGTATATTCAGCGTTTGGGGCGGGTTCTGCGTAAAGGCAAAGATCCCAGCAAGTTGGCGCTGTTATATGAAGTGATTGCCGAAGACACCAGTGAAGAGAATACAGCTCGCCGTCGCCAACCCAAACCCAAGCCTCATTCCCGCCAGTTAACCTTAGTGCCTGATCGGTATGCCCAGCCTGACCTGCCGATGCCTCGTGCAGCAGAACAACCTGGAGATTGGCCAGACTCTTCAGATTTGTGAGTTATCTCGGTGATAGAGGGTTAACTCCAAATCCCCCCCCACTTCGTAATGCTATCCATTACACACAAGTACGTAGGAATATTACAGGATATAGCTTTTAAGAACCAGGTGCAAAGGTTTGAGTTAACGTTGAAGAGTCAACTGGAGATGAAACATCATGGGAAATTGGGCTAGCTAA
>JAAUOM010000144.1 GCA_012034865.1 Acaryochloris sp. CRU_2_0
GCCGGAATGAATTTGCTGCTATACGATCAAGAAGATTGCCCCCCAGAAGATGAGAAACCCAACCCTCTTGAAGGCTCAGCAAAAGACGATCAAGAGTCTAGCCCTAGTGATTTGCCTGTTCATATCCACAACCCTTTGCCTGCCTCGTTTGATGAACGTCTGGTCAATGTCGCTAAAGATGTCGAAGAAATAGCGCAACGAGTGAGCGCAATTGATGAGACTCTAGCAAAGCAGGCGCTAGCGAAGGCAAACGCAGAAGCGGTATCATTAGCTGAACGAGAGCAGCAGGCTAAGAACAATATGCTGACGATGCTTCGTGATTTGGGCACTGACTCTGATCCGTTGGATGTCCTACAAAACGGCGTTCGTCTTTGCTCAGATGATCGACTATGGCAAGAGCCTGCAAAGGATGAAACGCGCTACCAAGACACAGAGCGGTTTTACAGTGAGGAAAAGGTTTGGCCTACTATCCGAGACAACCAAATCATATGGAGTCTTCGCCCTGACTATGATCCACCAGATGATGCCATAGTTTTTGATGGGGATGAGGAACCCAGTGTCAAACAAGCATCGTTCCGCCCTTTTCGTTGCTGTTCTCGGTGCAAGTACATTGGTAAGAGTTACAGTTTTTGTGCCGTCGTGCCCTTTGGATGCACGGGTGATCCAGGCGAACTGTGCCGGGAATTTGAGGAACAGGACAGTAGTGCTCAAGTTGCAGAGTTTACCGATGATGACATTCCGTTTTGAGTGCTAGGTTTTGCAATCCATCATAGAAACATCGCAAATCTCCTTCTAAGTGAGACCAAAACCCGACTTCACACCTAAAAATTACCCTCTCTTTTCAGAATCCAGAGAGAAACTGAAACCTCATACTATGACTGACAAATTACCAAAGCCAGCCAAGCCAGATCCTTCCGAGGATTTCGGGCAGACTGCCAGCTCTGCGGCAGACACAGCGCTAGCAGCATTTGCGGGGATGATGCAATTCACAAAAACCTATCAGCCATATGAAGTAAGACTGGTGACCCCATAGACAATCAAGGAAGCTGCTGCAATTACTGCACCAAGGATTAATATTCCTTCTTTAGGTATAGGCATGAAGTCTCTCCTTGTTTCAATTGTTTTAAGAGGATGAAAGGGAACGAAGTGATTAAACACGCCTACCCAGATTAGTTGTAATAACTAACCTTACAGCAGCGAGTAAGCCATAAATAAAGCATACTCCGCCTTGACCCTGAACAAAAGATGACTGCTGAGGCTCAACAATTCCCCAGATTTGATTGATAGGCTGTGAGCAATGGGTTCAACAGACCCCTTACCGATGGTTTGAAGTTTCAAGCAATATACCCCCTGAAGATGCTGTGTGCTTTAGGGGGTTTTCTGGTGTCCTGGACCTGATAGAGGGCGATCGGGCATAAAAAACTGACAGATCTACTGAGACGTCTGCCAGTTCTTAGAATCGTGCAGGAGATGAAAATACTCACCCCCTTTGAGTTTATCAGGGCTGCATTCATCTAGAGTTAACCCACTTGGTCAATGTGGGGTATCATCCGCTCTGGGATGTAAATACTGGGTGATGGGGTTGGAGAACGCTGAATGAAATGGAGGCAAAAGCCCATCAAGACCAAGTTGATTAACACAGAGAACAAGAACAGGCTGGTCATTGTTTTGAGTTTTCTTTCTGCTTGGATACAGCGACGATGAAGCTTTTGAGAGGTTTCGACGGATTCCTCACAAACAGCATAAATTGTCAGGCATCTGCGTTGGGACTCACTCAGCTTATTCTGTAATTGAGCGAGGGTCACCTTGTCCTGATCGGTTGTTCCACTGGCAGGATCGTCTGTCATGGGTGCGCCTCCAAACGGATGTTGTGACGTTTGGGATAAGATAACACTTCACAAAGAGATGACAAGGGTGAATGTGGTTTCCTCAAGAGCCTTGCTATCATTCATGGGATAGGCGTATGGGTATAAGCTTCAGGGAATGCTTGAGGATTGACCATGAGTAATCAAGAGCAGATTGCCTTGTTGAAGCAGGGTGTTGAAGTTTGGAATGAGTGGAGAAAGAACAATCTGAATGCACCGATCAATCTTAGCGGGATCCGCCTCATTGAGGCCGACCTGAGTGAAGCCAACCTTCACAAAGCGATCCTCATCGGTGCCAATCTCATGGATACCAACCTCAGTGGAGCTAATCTGTGTGAAACCAACTTCTGGAAAGCCAACCTCCGGGGTGCCATTTTGAGCAGAGCTGAACTTAAAGAGGCCCACCTCATTGAGAGTGACCTTCGTGGAGCAAACCTCTGGAAAGCCAACCTATATAAGGCCAACCTGTATAAAGCCGATCTGCGTGCGGCCAGTCTTTGCAAAGCCTATCTTTACCAAGCTGACCTGAGTGAGGCTAACCTTTCTTGTAGCGCCCTTTGTGAGGTCTATCTCTGTGAAGCCGACCTTTATGAAGCGGATCTTTGCGGGGCTGATCTTGAAGGGGCTAACTGTGAGGGAGCAGACCTTCTGAATATCCATTTTGATGCACACACCCATTGGTCCTCGATGTCTAGTTGGAAGGATGCTAAGGGGATTCCCCAGGAGTGGCGGTATGAGGCAGACCAAGGGGATGAGCTTAGCCAAATCTCCAAAGTCAATGCAATTGGCTGATTAGGTGCGATTGATGTTATTTGCTCATCTGTAGGGCATGGAATGAGGTTGATGGTGGGGGTCATTATGATCGCACCCCCCCATTTTCCAAATGCAAGTCCCCCTCCACGCAGCAGCCCGCCCCTAGCCGAGATCGCTCCGTGCAACATCGTGAGAATTCCTGATGCGTGGTCTGTGTGCTAAGCAGATTTAGCTTTTTTAGCCCTTCTCTGCAATTTCTTCATGGCTTTGTCGTGAATTTGCCGGATGCGTTCACGGCTGACGCCTACTTGTTGAGCGATCGCTTGCATCGTCTTGGGTTCCCCATCTTCTAGCCCATATCTCTGGCTGACGATAAAGCATTCCCGCTCATCCAGTAGGGATAAATACTTCGATACTTCCTCGGTTTGCAAAAGCAGTTCAAAGTAAACCTCAGATGAATTATCCCCTTCAATCAGCTCCCCTAATGTCGTATCCTGTTCCTGTCCTACCAGTCTGTCTAGAGAGGTGACCTCTTGCAGGTGTTGCATTGACCTTTTGAGCTGAGGTAGATCCATCTCCATTGCCTCTGCCAGTTCAGCAAGGGTGGGTTCTCGGCCAAACTCTTGGGTGAGCTGTTGGCGAGTATGTTTGATTTGGTTGCCGATTTGCCATTGGTGGACAGGAAGGCGAATCACTCGACCTGAGTTGTGGATAGAGCGCGTGATGCCCTGCAAAATCCACCAGTAGGCATAGGTGCTGAAGCGATTTCCCTGTTCAGGTTCAAACTTATCCACTGCAATGCTCAATCCGATGCTTCCTTCCTGGATCAAGTCCAACAGGGGTACGCCTCGATTCTGATGTTTTTTAGCAATGGAGACCACCAGGCGCAAGTTGCACTCGATCATGCGCTTCTTAGCTTGAAGATTTCCGGCTCTGGCTTGCCGAGCCAGTTGAATTTCTTCTTCGTGAGAGAGGAGCGGGTAGCGGCCAATCTCTTTGAGGTAGACACGAATGCTGTCGGTATGAGTCGCCATCATTAGTCCTGTGCAAACATCGTTGGTAGAGAAATACCCCGAAATGCCTAGAATGGAAAGATTAATTGGCTTTTCTTAAGAAAGAATACAAAGTAATTGACAGATTTTCGAGAGTTCGTCACTATCACACAATAGTTCAGTAGTCCCACTCAGGTAATTTACCCGTTATCCCCAGACCATAGGGAAATCAGACAGCCCAATTGTGACCGCTCCCTTCCGCTATGAGTTCTCAGTTTCAGCAACAGTTTATTCATTACCTGCGAAATGAGTTAGCAATCTCAGAGGAAGCCATTGACTTGGCCTTGCGTCGTCAAGATTCAGTGCAAGGGCAGCTCCATATCATTTTGTGGCAACATGGACTCATCAGCCTTGAGCAGCTCTGCCAAGCTTTTGATTGGCTTGTACAGGAAAGGGTGGAGCCTGCCACAAACAGATGATCAATAGGGGAAAAACTGGCAGTGTCATCTGGATGGCTACCAGTTTAGGTGTAGGAATATAGTGAAATCATTAGTTTGCAAACTATTCTATCACCCCGCGACCTTCTCCTTGAAGTCTTTGCCAGCGCTAAATGCAGGAACTCTAGTCGCTGGGATTTTGAGCTTTTTGCCTGTCTGAGGATTCCGCCCTTCCCTGGCCTGACGATCCCTGGCCTCGAATGTGCCGAAGCCCACGAGAGCCACCTTTTCGCCAGAGCTGACGCTATCACCTATGATCTCTATTACTGTTGTGAGGATAGTGTCGGTCTATTTTTTGGTGAGTCCGGCTTTCTCGGAAATAGCGTCAACCAATTCTGCCTTGTTCATGGTCTTGCCTCAAAGGGGGTGTAAGTATTGTATAGCAAGAGTTCTTGAGTACTCGTTGAATTAACCCGACTTCACAGACTCAAACTTTCCTTTTGAGCAAGCATCACTGCCGTGGGGGTGGCGAGAAGTGAAGGGTGGGCTGTTCCTCTCAACTTGTCAGCCTTTGGGTATTTTCGACCAAGCTCTTCGCAAACTCATCAAGGCGCTCAGCCAGCTTCTCATCTAGTAACTTGCCCTCTGAATCAAACGCCTGCCAAGCCTGCCCGATGGCAATTTGTTCAGGAATCACCCAGGCATGAACCCAGCGCATAATCAACCTCAGTTCGTTGAGAGCATTGCTGTTGGACTGACCACCGAGAACACTGATGCACCCTGCCACCTTGCCACTCAATTCTTCAAATCCCATCAAGTCCAAGGCATTTTTGAGAACCCCACTCACGCTGCCGTGATATTCCGGTGTGGCGAGGATGAGTCCATCTGCCTCCTTGACGGTCTTCTTCAAACGGGTCACATCAGGATAATTGGCATAATCTTTGCCACCATCACAAAAGGGCAGGGTCATCTCACGCAAATCCAACATCTCAATCGTAGTGCCCAGACTTTGAACTCGCTGAGCCGCCAAGTGTAACGCCATCATGCTGTATGAACTCGTGCGAAGGCTACCGCCAATCCCAACAATTTTGGTCATTTGGATATCTCTCATGGGTTTTCTCAGAGTCTAGACCTTCGCCCTCTCCTTCTGCTTGCTTTGGAAGCTAGCGATAGGTTCTTGTCCTTGAACCTGCCTGTAGAAATCCAAATCAATGGGTGAGCCAATAGTCTGCCCGTTTGCAGACAGCTCATACCACTGACTAGAAGAACGATGCTGGGCAAAGGTGGCGTGTGACATCCCACACTTGGATATCCCCGCTGGCTTGTCTTTTAGGGGTGTACCTTTGATCGGTTCCAGAGTGCTGGGCATGTTTCAATCCCCAGTTTGATTGTCTGAAATTTATACTAGCAAACTGTTAGATTTGTTTTAGCTACCGAGGAGTTTGAACATCAACCACTTCGTAAAGATGAAATTCATTTTCAGCAATTCCCTCCCAATACGGCTTGTCTGACCCAAATCCAGGTTGCTGGCGCAGTTTCTCAAAGTCTTTTACGCTGGACCATTGGCCATAGTTGATGACGCGGGTTCTATCCAAGCTGCGGTGAAAGCTTGCAGTGAGTAACCCTGGTTGAGTCATCGCTGAGAGGATATGCTCTTTAGCCAATTCGACCATCCGAGCTTGATTGTGCGGTACCATCCGAAACTCTGCGATGTGAGCAAGGTAACCTTTTTTGGAGATTGTCGGAGTGCCAATTTTGGACTCAGAAACTACCACTTCATAAACGTGGATATCAGCAATACCAAAGTCCCTTAACCGTTTTCCCTGCGCTTGCACCGCTGCATTGTTGAGGAAGGCGTCATAGTCCCTTTGGCTGCGCCACTGGGCATAATTCACCACTTTCTGACCATCCGTGCTTTTATGAATGCAGGCTGAAATGAATCCCGGTTGTCGTTTGACAATACGCAGAAAGGGAACAATCGCATCAATCAGCTTCTGTTGTACCCCAAACTCAACGTTAAAAATGACAATGACGGTGATAACTTCGTTATGAACTGCAATCTTGGGCATGGGGGTAAGATAGTCACAGGACTAGGGGCAAGCTATCAGATTTCGCCACATGAGTACAAGTTTTGATTTGCAATGTCGTCTTTTCAATAAGGCAACCGCGATAGCAGATCCTCCACGGATGCCTGCCACGTTTCCAAAGCGTCCGATTCTGTCCACAAATCCTTGAGTTCGGAATTACTCAGAACCACCTCTGCCGCTTGCCGAGCCTTGGCGATCAATGAAGATGAGGGGGCGGGTCGTTCTTGAATCCAGGCATCCACTTCATTAGGACAATCATCCGCTGGTTTACCCAGCAGGGCAGCGATCACCTCCGCAGCAGCGAGGGCAATACAACAGTCTGGGGCTTCCGGGTAATCCTCAGCTTGGTCAATGGCGCTATTGAGGGCATTGATGAGCAAGCCATCATCAGCATAGGTTTCGAGTTCAGCAACCCAGTCCATTGCCTCGTCGTTCTCAAAGCTGCCCTGTCCCCATGCACCCATCGCATTCTTCTACCCTGGTTCAGAGATATTTTACATCTCCCTAGAATCAAGAGGTGTTTCGAGTATGATTAGGTCTCTCTGGGAGGGGAGAAAGCAACCGATTGTTCGTTACCTCCTGGGGTGGGTGCGGTGGGTTTCCCTCATCGGCGGGCAAGATCCCGATATGTTGCTTGATCTCTTCCAAAGCCAAAAACGTCATTACCAGTTTCTCTTGAGTCCTTTGGATACTCTCTAGCCATTGCTCTTGCTGATGCGTAAGCTGCAAAATTTTGCGATGAGCGTCCCCCAAAACTTCGGTAGTGGCTTGCTGGGTGAGAATTAAACGGCGCAGCAAAACCAGGATCAAAATCATTGCTGCGATCAAGGCGGGAAAAAAGAAATTCATTGACAGGGGTTCATTTGCAGTCATATTAACCATCCTTTGTTTAGTGGGTAATACACACGCCTATTCCTGGGTTACCACGTTATGAAATCCCCTGTAAAGGGTTTACAAGCTGAACCTCTATTTGGATAAAAACTGGGTTGATAGTTCTCGTCTTCATGCCGGGGGTGCGATCGCAACTCAACTCTTGAGTTCTCCATGCTTTGGACTCCACCACTTGCCTTTACTAAAGAAGTAGACAGCGTCCTTGTGCTTCTTGTCAGACCTTGCCTTTGGATCTGAACATCGCAACATTTGCTTGGTCTGACCATCCTTCTGGTATTCGTATATCTCCAGTTTTTGCTTGCAGACGGGGCAAGGGTACTCGGTTAATTCTGCTGGTGTGGTGGGTTGGTCAGATTTTGCTTTTGGCTGTTGCCAGTTACTATCACGCTCCGACCAAAACATCACCAGTCCTCGACCCTCCTCAGAGGTGCAACCGTTCTCACATTTGAGAAAATATTTCTTCTTGACTTTCTGGCTGGGCACCTTGGACAAAGGCTGACTGCAACCTGGGCATTTGGTTCTCGACTTCTCCAATACCTTGCCTCCATTGCCACCGTTAGAGGTGGGTTCAGGTAAGCCCTTCATAGCCTTGGCCAGCGCCGGGGCAAAATAGCTGCGGTTCCAGCCAATCAGATAGGCTTGCCATTCCTGATGCCCTTGCGCGATCGCATCGAGACTCGATTCCATCTGGGCTGTAAATTCCGCTTCCAGTAACTCAGGCAGCGCCCCACCCATAAACTGATCAACCTCCATCCCTACTGGGGTGGGTTGAAGACTACCCTTCACTAACTCAACATATCCACGGGTTTTGATGGTTTTAATCGTCGGGGCATAGGTGGAAGGTCGGCCAATGCCCTTTCTCTCCATCAGTTGAACCAGTTTGGGTTCACTGTATTGTGAGGGGGGCTGCGTCGTTTTCTGCTCAGAATTGGCTTGCTCCAGGGTGAGCGCTTGACGCTGTTGTAGTGCTGGCAACTCCGAGTCAGCCTTGATGTCCTTCCAGTATTTTGAGTAACCCGCAAACTCAACCAGATTCCCCTTGGCTTGCCATTGAATATTCCCAGACTGGCTGATGACAATAGTTTTACGGATTTGGGCAGGTTTGCATTGTGACGCAAGTGCCCGCGTCCAGATTAGAACGTACAACTTGAACTGATCATCAGGAAGGGTTGCCTTGAGTTCAGCAGAGGGCTTAAAGATATCCGTAGGCCGGATTGCCTCATGGCCTTCCTGGGCTTGCTTTCCTGCCTTCTGCGTCGCAACTTTCTTGGGCACGTTGTCAAGGTCGTTTTGCTCTAGCCAGCGCTTGGCATTGGCGCAATAGTCTGGGGACAGCGATACCGAATCCGTCCGCATGTAGGTGATGTGGCCAGCCTCATAGAGTTTCTGTGCCACTTGCATCGTCTGCTCTGGGCTAAACCTCAACCTTGAACCTGCTGCCTGCTGTAAAGATGAGGTGGTGAAAGGGGCTGGGGGCTTCTTGGGCGTAATCTTCCCTTCTATCGAGATGATTTGATGGGGGTTGTTGTGCGCGATCGCAACGAGTGAATCTGCTTCAGCCTGGGTCAAAACCCTTGTAGATTCAACCATATTGCCATCTGTACCGGAATCATCAATATTCGTGTCGTCCTGGTCGTTCGCTTGAGTACTGCCGTGGTAGAACGCTCTAAACCCTTCAGCATAATCAACAAACACGGACCAGTAATCTTGGGGGACAAAGGCTTGAATCTCGCGCTCTCGCTGGCAGACGCGATGAAGAGTTGCAGATTGCACTCTGCCGACTGACTTGGCTCCATTGTTCAGTCGCCAGATCAGGGGAGAGCCGCGATACCCCACCAGTTTATCCAGGCAGTCTCTGCATCTGCCAGCTTCCACCAGTGCCATGTCCAACGCTCTGGGGTGTGCGATCGCTTGTCGAACAGCTCGTTCAGTGATTTCCTGGTACACCACCCGCTGCGGCTTTTTGATGCCTAGCACTTGGGCAATGTGCCAGCCTATTGTTTCACCTTCTCGGTCAGGGTCAGACGCGATGAAAATCTCATCGGCTTGTTTGGCTGCGGTTTTAAGTTCGGAGATCGTCTGTTTGGCGCGATCGTCTCTGGGTTCATACCTGCATTTGATTTGGCCATTCTCAACTTCAAACCCTAAGTTGCTGTTGCCCTCGTTTGCCAGTTGGCGAATGTGGCCGACAGATGCCCGGATGTTCCAACCTGAACCCAGGATAGAACGCAGTTTCTTGATTTTGCCAGGGGATTCGACAATTAATAGGCGAGTCATGGATCTTCCTTCTTAGCCAGTAGAGAGGAATGGAAGGCTGGATGATCGAGAGGTGTCGTCTTTTGGATGAGGAGTGCGATCGCAAAGCCTAAAGTCTAGATATCCCTAAAACTCTTAGGTGCATCTGATTCGTAGGTGGCTTCTACCTTTTCAGATTCCAGGTAGATTCTGAGTTACTGCTCACGACCGGGTTGAGCCGAGATACGTGTAAAAAGGTGCCACATAGATGCTGAGAGCATTACATAGCAATAGTTTCACTCATCAATAATCAGCTTCATGGCAGCTTCCATTGATTCTGGAATATTATTCAACT
>JAAUOM010000145.1 GCA_012034865.1 Acaryochloris sp. CRU_2_0
CCAAGCGATTGTAGAGATTCTCCAAGAATACTGGTCGGATCAAATTGCCATTATTTGGCACATTATGGATGTCAAAGAGCGATCGCCCTCGCTGACGGATGACCAGGCGAGGGAAGTGTTGGCTCGTGTCATGAATACCCATGATGCGAACCATGGCATCAACTGGGAGGTTTTGGATGCCAGTATTTCAGTCTTGTATGGAGAGTGCAGTTCAGGAAATTTCAGAGGACATAATCATGTACAAATTAGAAAAAGCGCATCAGGTTGCGGCTGAGCTTCAAGCTGGTGAAGAAGACGGCTGGGCATACGAGATTGTTGACTGCAAAACGGTTTAGGACGGATTGATATTTATGACGAGGAGAGAGAATTGGTTTGCTCAGGACGCTATTTGGGCTAACCTCAGTACTCCCTCTCTTCCTTCCCCCACCAATCAGCACCCTGGCCTTTGCTGGGGTGCCTTTTCCGAACAGGAGGTTCCCTATGAATGGCTATACCCTCGTTTACATCCTGTTATGGCAATCGATCTACTTCGGGATGTTTCTGCATTTCCTCTTGCTTGATGTTTTGAGGAGTCACCCATGAAAATCGACATGGCCAAAATTGAAGTTTGGACGGGTCGTGAGTTCCTAGTTTTAGACTTCCGTCAAGCCCCCACTGAAGAAAGCCTGGGGGCAGTCATTCGAGAATACGTTGAAGCAATGGGATTGCGGCTGGTCTACTGGTGCAAGGAAGGGGGCTGAGATTGCGATCGCATCTCAATACCAATCTCCCAACTAAAACCCATACCTAAAATCACCCTTGGTCTTTGACCGGGGTTTGTTGTTTCAAAGGAGAAAATTATGCTTTCCACCCCACCTCTACAATCTCCATCTTCCCAAATCAACCTCACCAGCTATGCCACCAATCCCGCCGATCACCCCACCCTCGAAAAACTCTCAGCCGTGATCCCCCGGCTCAACCAAGATGAGCTTGTTGGGCTAGCCATCGCCAGCCTTAACGAGGGCTTTGAGCCAGACACTATGAATGTGGATTTTGGCATTATCACCCCCACTTTTAACCAATGCATTCAATTACTCCAAGACCTCTCCCAGGCTGGCAAGGTGGCCTTGGTTCGCTGCCTTGCTGAACTGCTGGCGATATCCCTTGGTATCGCCTCCATCTCTAGCACACCCACCTTACCCAGTCTGCCTCCCGTGCCAGCGCCGCATCCAGAGAATGCTTGGGGGTTACTGTCACTAGAAGATGCCATTTGCTTTTGCAATGCGGGTCTACTTGATGCTGCGATCGTGGCTTGGTTGTACCCGCCACGATCACTCCAAGCAGTTGCCCCTACTTTATTAAAAATCTTGCAACCTCAACCCCACTCCCATAAAGAATCTGAGGAAAATCATCATGTTTCAAAAAGCCACTAAAACCCAATCGCGGTTGAGACTTGCGCTGTGTGGACCCTCCGGTTCAGGAAAAAGCTTCAGCGCCCTGAACATTGCCCAACATTTAGGCAAAACCATTGCTGTGATTGATACCGAACACGCCAGTGCTAGCAAATATGCAGATCGCTTCGACTTCGATACCTGCAACCTCACGGATCATCATCCAGCCAAATACATCGAAGCGATCAAAGCCGCAGGTCAAGCAGAGTACGAGGTAATCATCATCGACTCGCTCTCCCATGCCTGGTTCAAGGAACTAGAGCTAGCGGGGAAAGGCTTCGATGGCTGGAAGGATGTTCGCCCCTTAGAACGTGCCCTTGTGGATGCGATGCTTTCTAGTCCAGCTCATGTGATAGCGACGATGAGAACCAAAACAGAATGGGTGCTGGAAGAGTACACCAACAAGAATGGCAGAAGTTGTGTCGCTCCCAAGAAAGTGGGCACAGCACCTATCCAGGCTTCAGGTATTGAATATGAGATGGATCTAGCCGGAGAGTTGAATCTAGAGCATATCCTCACCATCTCCAAGTCCCGCTGTCCAGAGTTGAGCAATCAAACCTTTCTCAACCCTGGCCAGGAATTAGCCGAAGCTTTGAGTGCTTGGCTGACCGATGGGGTACCCATGCCTGAATCAGGTCAAAGCAAGTGCGATCGGGTGAAGGCTGCGCGACAATCAGCGGGACTGGATACCGAATCCGTCAAGCGGTTACTTGAAAGCCAGTTCCAGCGCACCTCACCGAGCCAACTCGCCACTGAGCAAGTGGATGAATTGATCCAGATGATTGAGGCCACCCAACCCAACGCTGAGAATCCCCCAACTCATGCAGATAAGGTAGCGGCAACCTCAGCCACCACATAGAACACAGAGCAGTAAAACCATTGAAAACTTAGGAGAATCACCATGAATTCAGTGAATTTGATAGGTAGACTCACTGCTAACCCAGAGCTGAAATATTTTGAGTCCGGCAAGGTGATTGCCAGATTCAGCCTCGCGGTCAACCGTACCAAAGACGAGTCAGACTTTTTCGAGGTAGAAGCCTGGGAAAAGACGGCTGAGGTGATTGGTCAGTATTGCACGAAGGGGTCTCAGGTTGGGGTAAGTGGTTCTCTGTTGCAAGAGAAGTGGAAGGACAAAACGACAGGCGGAAATCGCTCCAAAGTCGTAGTGCGGTGTCAGCGGGTTGAGCTGCTGGGTTCTAAGCAGCAAGAGCAAGCATCGAATGGTGCTACAACCCCGTCACAGTCCTATACTCCAGCACCATCACAGACGAATCCTCCGCCAGTAGCGCAAGTTGGGGCAGATCCAGCCGTTGACTATAATGACATTCCTTTTTAGCTTTCGAGGATTAACAGATGCCAGAAGAATTGCTAGATCAAATCTACCAAGCCCTCCAAGCCACTTCCTTGAAGGTTTCTTTTGACGGCGATCATAAAAGTTCCTCTTTGTTTGTTGGCAATGGTGAGAGCCAGCTGATCATCAGCAGCATGGATGTCGAGCCATACGAACAAGAGGGATGAAAAAGGGCGAATAGATCGCCCAAGGAATTAAAGATCTTATGAGAAACTTACCATGACTATCAAGGTAATTAATCTCCGCCACAAGCGCAATATCCAGGGATATCTGTGCGATCGCACTTCTGCCCTAGGAAACCCCTTCCACAAGTTTTCTGAATCCGAGCGAACAGCGGTGGTGGCCGCGTTTCGAGAATACCTGCATCAGGTCACCAACTTAGGTTCCAATCCCGTGGATGTGGCTCCTGGTCTAGCTCAGAAATACAAGGTCATGCTCTCACTCAGGTGGAAACGCCCCAGCCGCGATGAGGTGATGGCAGAGCTGGCCAAGTTGCAATCAATGTCAGAGATTAAGTTGTTGTGTTGGTGTGCGCCGCGCTCGTGCCACTGCGATGTAATCAAGTCCTATCTGGAGTGGCGGAATCCAGTTGAGCAGTTGAGTTTGGAGCAAGAACTCATTCCAAGGAAATAAGCAAAAAGGGCGACCCACGACCAAGCACGTCGCCCCAGCGATTGCTGTTCACAATCAAGGAGAAATTTAGCATGTTTAAGAAAAAATCCGTGCGGCCTGTTTTGGTGCCGTGCATCAAACGCTGCTGCGATTGTGGAGACAGGAAAGTGGCGATCGCCTTTCAAGCGGTCGTTCACCGCTCGACGGGCGAAGTCCATTTCTGGTGGTACTGCCAAGAGTGCGCTAAATGGCAGGGCATCAAGCCCTCACTAGACTTGCTCAGCAAGCTCAAGCAGATGGAGCGGAAATCTACCTGCAATATCCATACTCATGAACTGACTTTGCAGGAATATCTAAGCACCAAGCCCAAGGTCACTCGCTTGTTCCATCACTATACGCATCATGAGCGAGTGGCGAGGGCGGGTTCCCATCGGTTGGGACATAGAGAGCGGGATGCGGTAGGGCACTACATCTACACCATTGCCCAGAGACCAGGAGTTTGCTTTAGAAGTCCCTCGGACGCGAGACGAGCAGCACACCGCAAAGCGGTTGAATTGGCCCTGGAACAGAGATTACAGGTTCCTCAAAAGGTGTTGAGGGATTATCCCTGGTTGCAAATGGAGCAAGTGTATCAGGAGGAACTCGCATGAACAATTTCTATTCGCCAGACACCCTGCCCGTAAGGTTCCTCGGCACAGTCAAAACCAAGGATAGAAAAATCCTCAAGGTTTATGCGACCGTCTACGGCAAGCATGTGGTGATGTTTCCTGTAACTCAAAAAGGCAGGCTGAAAAAAGGCTGTACCTCAGTCAGGATAGCTGATCTTCGCCGTGCCGTCCGACTACGGCTGTGCTGCTAGGAGATAGTTATGAATGCCACCCAGATGGCTCTGCCCCTCCAGATTCCCGACTCCTCGACGCCTCCCGATTTGTCCACCTATGATCGCATCCTCGTTGCCTTCTCCGGTGGCAAGGATTCGATCTGCTGCTTACTCCGACTGCTAGAGTTGGACGTCCCCAAGGACAAGATAGAGTTGCATCATCACCTCGTCGATGGCCGTGGCCCCACTCTGTTCGATTGGCTCGTCACTGAGAGCTACTGCTGCAAATTTGCCCAAGCCTTCGACCTCCCCATCTATTTCAGTTGGCTCGAAGGTGGGCTTAAACGCGAGATGTGCCGCGACAACCAACCCAAGGCACCCACCCACTTCCAAACTCCTGATGGCAAGCATATCGCTGGAGGTCAAGGCCAGCCTGGAACTCGCCGGAAATTTCCAGCCAAGACCGCTGATCTCAAAACCCGGTGGTGTTCAAGCTATCTGAAAATCGATGTATTGAGTACGGCGATCGCAAACCAAGCCCGATTCCATCACTCCCGGACTCTAGTGGTGACAGGGGAGCGGGCACAAGAGAGTGCGGCTAGAGCCAAGTACCAAAGCTTTGAGCCTCATCGCACGGATCGGCGTAACAGCCCCAAACTCAGACGGCATGTGGACCACTGGCGTCCCGTGCATTCCTACTCCACTGGGCAAGTTTGGGAGACAATTCAGCGCTGGGGAGTACGGGTACATCCCGCGTACTACCTCGGTTGGGGACGGCTGAGCTGTCAATTCTGCATCTTTGGCTCACTCAACCAGTGGGCCTCGAATGCGGCGATTTCACCAGAGCGCACCGAGCGGCTACACCAGTACGAGCAGGAATTCCAGTACACGCTTGACAACAAGCTTTCCATCCCAGAGATGGCAGCTAGGGGCATAGTCTATGGTGCCATTCACCATTATCCCGACCAGCTCCGGTTAGCCCTGAACCGAGAGTATACAGCACCAATCCTCGTTGATCCAGACACCTGGACTCTGCCTGCTGGGGCGTTTGGAGAGGATGCAGGCCCAACTTAAGGAGTTTCGATATGAAAAGTTTCACACATCGGATTATCAAGGCCATTAAAAGTTTCAGGCCAGATCGCACAAGCAAGCAGCAATGCAGCTCCTGCGGCGAGTGGTACACCTTATCGCAGTTAGACCGTGACGGCGTTTGCTGGGAATGCCAGCGGTTTGGGGCTTAGCGATGAAAAAGAAATCCTATATCACTGTCTTGGACCAGTTCTGTGGCTGCGGGGGTTCGAGTAGTGGTGCTGCCCAAGCCGGCTGTGAAATCGTGATGGCGATCAACCACTGGGATAAAGCGGTGGAGACCCATAATGCCAATTTCTCCAACACGGCTCATGATTGCGTGGATATCAGTGCTTGCGACCCACGACGCTATCCCAGCACAGACATATTGATCACTTCGCCAGAGTGTACTAACCATACTCTGCGAAGGGGAAAAGACGCAAGAATCTAGGTCAGATGGATTTATTCAATCCCCAAGTCGTTGATCCAAGCGAAGAACGCTCACGCGCAACCATGTGGGACGTTGTGCGCTTTGCTGAATTCCATCAGTACAATTTCATCGTCGTGGAAAATGTAGTTGAGGTGTGCCACTGGACTCTATTCGATAGCTGGCTCCAAGCCATGCATACGCTGGGGTATGACCATGAGGCAGTGTTCTTCAACAGCATGTTTGCAGCCCCCACCCCCCAAAGCCGCGATCGCATCTACATCGTCTTCTGGAAACAGGGTAACCGCAAACCCAACCTCAGTTTCACTCCCCTAGCCCATTGCTCAGAGTGTGGTGAAGTCGAGGCCATTCAAAGTTGGAAAAACCCATTTAAAAAGTGGGGGCGATACGGGAAGCGGAATCAATATGTGTATCGCTGTCCCCATTGCGCTCAGGTTGTGGAGCCGTACTATACCCCAGCTTACACGGCGATTGATTGGAGTTATCCCACGACTAAGGTGGGCGATCGCAAACGACCTCTGAAGCCAGCAACTCTAGAGCGTATCCGCAAGGGCTTGGAAAAGTTCAGCCATCCTGTTTTGGTGGAGACGGCCTACGGCCAAGATTCGAGCCATCGAGTTCGGAGTGTGGATGAGACTCTGCCCACCCAAACTGCCCGTCAAACGATGGCCTTGGCAATGCCGTTTATCTTGACAGAGCGCTTTAGCGGAGTGCATCGGAGTATCCATGAACCACTGCCCACAGTCTTAGCTGGGGATAGCCGTGTTCACCAGCGGTTAGTTCAGCCTTTCATGGTGATGCTTCGGCATCAAAACCAGGCTCGGCCAATGGATACCCCGCTGGATACGGTGGTTGCCGGAGGACTGCATCACGGTCTAGTTCAGCCGTTTCTAACCAGCTACTACAGTGGCTCGGATCAAGCCTGTGGTCTAGATGCTGCCATTCCTACTGTTACTACTGGCGATCGCCATGCCTTGGTGCAACCCTCGCCAAAGATTGCTGTTGAGGATTGCTACTTCAGGATGCTCCAACCTCATGAGATTCAGGCGGCGATGGCCTTTGCTCAAGACTATATAGTTCTGGGCAATAAACGCGAACGGGTGAAGCAGTTGGGCAATGCGGTTACCCCGCCAGTGATGCGGATGATTGTGGAGCGTTGCCTCCAATCAATTAGTTGAATTTAGGAAATTGATATGCGATTTTGCTATGCCGATCCACCCTATCTCGGTTGTGGATCAAAACACTATTCCCAGTTGCATCCCCAAGCAGCGGATTGGGATGAACCCCAAACCTATCGCAGGCTAATAGACAATCTCTGCGATGAATTTACTGATGGCTGGGCACTCAGCTTGCACAGCCCCAGCCTGCGAACCCTCTTGCCGATGTGTCCTGATGATAGTCGGGTGATGGCGTGGGTCAAGCCTTTTGCGGTGTTTAAGCCTAACGTCAGTGTGGCTTATGCGTGGGAGCCCGTCATTGTCAGAGGAGGTCGCCCCAGAAAGCGGGAGCTGCCCACCATCCGAGATTGGGTGAGTGCGTGTATCACTTTGAAGAAAGGTTGTCCAGGTGCAAAGCCAGAAGGGTTTTGCTTTTGGCTGTTTGAGGTGTTAAATTTGCACCCCACAGACGAATTGGTAGATTTATTTCCTGGTAGTGGCTCGGTGAGCCAAGCGTGGGAAAGGCACAGAACGCAGATGCGCCTCCCACTGAGGTTTTTGGGTGAATGATATCCCCGCAGGCAACGCTTTCATCAAGGCGATCGGTGTCAATGCCAGAGACATTCAGCGCGGGTATATTCTTCTGGGGCTGATGCCTTGGTGTATTAGGTCCCACTCCTCAGAAGAGTTAGGTTCATCTGTTTTGTCGAGTTGAGGTTGCACTCACGGCATTGTAGTGCCGTTGTCCGTATTAACCACTATTACGTTTGAGGTATGTCATTTTGAATGAAGAGATTTGGAGTTTTCATCGCATTGCCAACTTGTTTCCGTTGATGGTCGGCGAGTCCTTTCAATCACTGGTTGAGGATATCAAGCACAATGGTTTACGCGAGGAAATCTGGCTGTATGAAGGATACATCCTCGATGGACGAAACCGCTATCTCGCTTGCCAGGAAGCGAACGTTGTCCCCCGATTTCGTGAATTTAACGGTTCGCAAACCCAAGCACTCACCGCTGTACTGAGTTGGAACTTAGAAAGACGAGATCTTGATAAGTCTCAAAAAGCGGCGATTTCTGCGGAGGCAGATGCCCTGTGTGAGTTGTTTGCCCAGGAAGCCAAAGCTCGGCAGAAAGCGAATGGGGGTGATCGTAAATCTGTTGAGTATCGTGAGAAATCGCCTGTGTCAAAATTGACACAGGCGATTTCTGAGAGCGGGTTATCTGAGGGGCGTAAGTCTCGAACGAAGCTGGCAAAAGCGTTTGGGGTTAGCACAGGCTACATATCTGTTGCCCAGAAGATCAAAGATCAAAATCCCCAGGTTCATGAGGCAGTCAAGAAGGGAACACTCTCTATTCCCGAAGCGGTAGAAGTGCTCAAAATTGCTGAAGTTGCCCCGCAAATAGCAGATGAGATTGTCTGTGGCCATGCCACCGTTAAAGAGGCTCGGACTCGACTCCCTCGAATAGAGCACGATTTCTATCCAACGGCTGAAGCGCTTACCCAAGCCTTACTCCAGGTCGTGTCTATTAGTGGGACTGTGCTTGAGCCTTGTGCGGGGGATGGGGCGATCGCTCAATTGTTCCCCAACTGTCACACCAATGACTTGCACACACAAAGGTGGGATCATCAACTCGATGCCACCCTCCCAGAAAGCTGGGAGCAATTTGCAGCGTGTGAGTGGGTTGTGACGAATCCGCCGTTTAATCGGGCACCCCAAATTCTGCCCCATGCCTACACCCATGTTCAGGTTGGTGTGGCCTTTCTGCTGCGATTGTCGTACTTGGAACCGTGCGCGGATCGCTCAGAGTGGTTGAAAACCCATGCCGATAGAATGACCCATGTGATTGTGCTCAATCCACGTCCTAAGTTTCGCAGTGATAGCCGGGGTGGGGATAATGTCACGACAGCCTGGTTCGTCTGGCAACGCGATTTTAGTTGGCAGGAGCGGGGGCTGGATTGTCCCTTCCACTTTGCAAACTGGTCTACGAGTACTGAGTAGGTCGTCGAGGGACTACCCCCGCCTTCACGGCATTAGGACTAACAAACATTCCCACAGCTTTTCACGCTCCTATTGGCTTCCACTCCCAGAAGCCGGAAGTCTTCTATGAGATGGCGGATCGGCTAGGGGATGCGATCGGTGGCCAGCGGGTTGAGTTATTTGCCCGATGCGATGGCCAAAGGCCGACCGGAGGTCATCGTCCTGGTTGGGTGAGCTGGGGGACTGGCAGGCAGGGCGTTTTGCATGGCATTTAGAAAGCATCAGTGCCCTGCCAGAGCCAGTTCCCTATCGCGGTAGCCAGGGACTCCGAGATGTCCGGCCCGATGCATTAGAAATTTTGATGGAGTTGAGTCATGAGCAAAATTGAATGGACAGATCACACGCTCAACCCCTTGGTGGGCTGCACAAAGACACGAGCTAAGGGAGCCAAACAAAGCGGCTGTGAGCATTGTTATGCCGCCAGAGCCTCAAACTCAGGACGGCTGCAACAGTTTCCGCAATACCACGGTGTTGTGGATGGGCAAGGAAACTGGACGGGGCAGGTGAATTTTGTCCCAGAGCAGTTAGAGAAGCTATTCAAGTTCCGCAAGCCCACACGGGTATTTATGCCCAGCATGAGCGATCCGTTTCATCCAGCAGTGAAGGATGAGTGGTTGGATCAGATTTTTGCTGCGATCGCGCTGAACC
>JAAUOM010000146.1 GCA_012034865.1 Acaryochloris sp. CRU_2_0
AGGTCTAGAGGGTCTGCTTGAGGTCAAAACACCTCCAGGTCAAGCCCCTAGAATTGGCGGAACTGTACTAGAGCAGCTCAAGGAGCGATTATCTCAGCGCCAAGGATTTAGCAGTTATGGTGCCATTGAGGAGTGGTTGTCGCAAGCTTTTGGAGTGAATGTGGCCTACTCGACCGTTCATCGCACGGTTCGCTATCAGCTCAAAGCCAAGCTCAAAGTGCCGCGTCCTCGGAGCAAGGATGCGGATGAACCTCAACAACAAGCCTTTAAAAAAACTGCCGCAGTTGATGGGGATAATGACAAGCCCCTTTAGCCAAGGGCTTCCCCTGCGCTACTTTTGCTGTGATGAGAGTCTTGGGGACTCAAAACGCTGATCGGACGGGTGATTACCCTTACTGGAATTAAACCTGTGCTCACTGTGCAGTGGCCACGGGATAACTTTTGGCTGTATGGAGCGGTGGAACCATTAACCGGAGAATCATTTTTCTATTCGTTTTCCCCTCTTGATGCGGTCTGCTTCAATATCTTCCTCCAGCTATTGAGTGATGCTTTCCCCGATAGTTTCAATCTCTTGCAGCTAGACCATGCAAAGGCTCATTGTGCTGAGGCCATCGATTGGCCTGAGAATGTCCTTCCCCTGTTCCAGCCTTCTCATAGTCCAGAACTCAATCCTGTTGAGCGTTTATGGCAAGAAATGAGAAAACCGTTTAAAGGGAAAATTTTTGAGGATTTACCACAGCTTCAGCAGTCTGTCTTTGATGAACTTAAGGCTCTGAGGACACAGAAGGTTCCTTCTCTAACAGGCTATTCTTTCATTCTAGATGCGCTCCCTATTTAGTGCATTCTCTATCAGAATTGGTATTACACTATAAGGCTATGATGCCATTTGCTAAAGTGCTTGCCGTTAGAAGAACTGGCGGTTGCATAACCCTCCATTGAACCCTTATGAAATTATTGACTCGTTGGACAGTAATTTTGAGTTTGGCCAGCATTTCCTGGCTGGAGTTGCCTTTGCTCAGGTCTGAAGGGGCACAAGCACTGCCTGCGAATCCTGTCTTAGTCAGCCAAACAACTGCCAAAGAATACATCAACCGAGCTATCTCTCGCCTCAATTCAGGTGATCTTCAGGGGGCACTCGCTAATGCGAGTCAGGCAATCCAACTGGACCCGAAATTTGCCCTTGCCTATGTAGTCCGAGCCGATACCCATCGCTTGTTAGGTAACTTTCAGCAAGCTCTTGCTGATGCCAACCAAGCAATCCAACTGGACCCGAAATTTGCCCCTACCTATGTAGTCCGAGCCGCTTCCTATATGCGTCTCGGTGACTTGCAAGAGGCGCTAGCTGATTCGAATCAGGCAATCCAATTCAACCCAAAAATTGCTCTTGCCTACTCATTGCGAGCCAATGTTCGGGTGTATCTTGTGGACTTTAAAGGGGCACTAGCTGACAGCAATCAGGCTATTCAAATTGACCCGAAATCTGTGGATGGTTATAACCAGCGAGCCCAAGCTCATATTGGTCTGGGTAGCTTTCACGAGGCACTAGCTGACAGCAATCAGGCTATTCAAATTGACCCGAAATCTGTGGGTGGTTACATTCACCGGGCCAGAGCCTATATTGGCCTGGGTGACTTTCAGGCAGCTCTCTCTGATACCAATCGGGCAGTTCAAATGGCCCCAAAATCGTCTGATGTCTATGCAGTTCGAGCCATAGCCCGGATCGGGCTGGGTGATACGGAAGGGGGGCTATCTGATGCAAAGCAAGCGATTCAGATAGATTCTAAAGATGGTGATGGTTATTACGCTAGAGGGTTGGTTCGTCTCAAGCAAGGCGATCAACAGGGTGCAACCACAGACTATAATCAGGCCATTCAGTTGGAGCCAAGTTTAGCCAAAGAACTGGAAAACTATACAATTGCGCAGTCTCCAGTTCAAGATGCTCAAGCGGCGGTTCGCCCCAGTGCCAGCCCTCCCTCAAGCCCTAGAACTCAAGACCCGCAAAAATCGAGTCAGCCAACCGCTACTCGGCGCACGCCAACACCGACACAGGGCATTGAATCGACCCAAGATGTTTACACCGTTGCTGGTCAAACCACCGTGCTCATTAATGGCCAAAATCCTGGCTCTGGGGTGATCATTGCCAAGACCAACAATGTCTACTATGTACTCACTGCTAAGCATGTAGTAGCTACTCCTGATGAGTACAAAATTGTTGTTGAGGGTGGTAAAGAGTATAACGTTGACCCAAAAAAGATTAAAAGGCTGTCCAAAATTGATTTAGCAATTGTCGAATTCACCAGCACTCAAAACTATGCCGTGGCTCGTTTAGGAAATTCTGATCAAGTCAAGCAGGGGGCAAACATCTATGTATCAGGCTGGCCGTTGCCTGATCAGGCCATTACCAAACCAACGCAGATTGTAACGGAAGGTCGGGTCGTGGGTTTGCAAACGGGTGATAAAGATGGATATGGACTCCTCTATGGCAACAACACCGCACCGGGGATGAGTGGCGGGCCTGTGTTGGATGCCAATGGTCGGTTGATTGGCATTCATGGGCGAGCTGCTGGGGATCAAGAGAGGGGCAAGGTGGGGATTAACTTAGGAATTCCGATTAATTTGTTTTTGCGATCTGCTGACCAAGCGGGTATTAATTTGCAAAAACTGGGCTTAAAAGCTCGAAATTAGGAATCCTTGCTAGGAGATCCATCCTATCGTTTAGAAATACAAGGGGCAAACTGTTAACGGGTCGTTGAATGGGTAGGCAAACGGCAAATAATAATCCACGGTTCGGCCACCTCAGCCACCCATTGTTTGGAGAAGGGATCGGTGCGAGATCGATTGGCTGCTGTGATTAGAGCGATGACTTTCTCGACTTGGGTATAATTGGGCGAGCGTTTTAGGGTCATTTGCAAAAAATGTCGAATAGCGCGACGTTGGAGGGCTAAGGGGGCAGTCTTCAGGCACTGGCGGTTAACCTGACCCAGAAGCCGTTCTGAGGTAATTTGGGGGATGGGCTGAGGCTGAGAGGGAATCGCTGAAGCGAGGAGACGTTGGGTTTCGGTGTCTAAAAATTCCACTTCTGCTTGGAGGATTTCAGCCGTATGAGCCAAAGTTGTCTCTATCTGGGGGTTAAAATGGGCTTGCAGGTAAGGCAACACGACCTGGCGGATGCGATTACGACGATAAGCTAAATCTTGATTCATGGCATCTTGCCAAATAGGTAACCCTCGTTCTTGGCAAAATTCTCCCGTTTGCCTGCGGGTGATTTCTAAGAGGGGACGAATGAGCTGCACTGCTGCTGTCAAAGGGCGCTTCCAGCTCAAGGCTTGCAGTCCATCTGTACCACTGCCGCGCATTAGGTTATAGAGCAAGGTTTCAGCGCGATCGCTCGCTGTATGAGCTGTCACCACCATAGGATAACCCTGTTCTTCAGCCGTTTCTGCCAACATCTGATATCGCCACTGCCGTCCTGCTGCTTCCGTTTTCAGAACTGTAGGTGCCTGCCGAAGGAAGAGGGGTAACTGGTACTGAGCGGCAATTTGGGTAACATGCTTGGCGTTGGCTCCTGAGTCAGGGGGCCAACGATGATCTCCGTGAGCCAGGGCTAAAGTCCATTGCCATTTGGGTTGTAAATCCACCAAGAGCTGCAACAGACACAAAGAATCTTGCCCTCCAGAAATTGCCAGCAATACCTTCTGTTGCCTGGGTAAGAGGAACCGTTGGCGCAATAGGCGATGAAGTTGATCGTGCAGGGGAGTCCAAATGGGAGAATAGCTCACCGATAGCTCTCTAATCAACGGGAAAATGTTGATGATTCATGAGTAGTTTGTTGATTTTTCATCAATGAATCAAAAATTTTGTGGAAGTTATTTTTTTGAAGCACTCAACCCATCAAACATTCTTGACAGAACAGAAGTGCATCAGCAGGGAATATCGCTATACTAACTTGGCCAGGGGTGTTTGTAGTGGCCGGAGATAGCTTCCAATCTTGGGTGATCCAAACTATAAAGATTTAGAAAAATTAGCATTTCAAGTCCGGCAAGATTAATTCGATTAGGGATGCCATTTTAAAGAGAAGGATTGTAAGCTAGATTACATCGTTGATCGACACATATAGCAGATGCGATCGCAATTCTGAAACAATTCATGGCAGACCCTCAAGATCATTACAACGTGCTGCAACTCTCGCAGCAGGCAACCCCAACGGATATTAAAAAGGCTTTTCGGCGACTAGCTCGTCAGTATCATCCTGACCTTAATCCTCATAGTCCTACAACAGCAGAAGCCTTTCAAAAAATTTGCCAAGCCTACGCCGTTCTGAATCATCAACAGCAACCACATCAACAACAGGAGCTTGACAACCCGTATTATCCACCTGAATCGCCCTTGGTGGAGGAACCCGGTTCCGTTGTTATTCAAGATGCCCAACACTATTTTATGCAGGGGGTGCGTAAAGCGAATCAACGCAATTTTGCCTCTGCGATCGCCGCTTTTAGCCAAGCCATTCACCTCGATAAAAGCTACTTAGAAGCTTATATGGGGCGCTGTCAGGCTCGATTTGCCCTCGGACATCATCGAGAGGTATTGCTCGATTGTGACGCGATTCTCAGGCTGCAATCTGACTCAGCCCAGGCTTTCTTTTTTCGAGGACGTTCCTGTTATCGATTAGGACATCTAGAGTCTGCGATCGCGTCCTACTCACAAGCCATAGCGTTAGAACCAGAATATGCCCAAGCCCATTACCATCGAGGGATCGCCTATACCAAAGTTAAAGAGCGCCATGCCCTTCGGGATCTACAAATGGCCGTCCGTTTGTTTCAGCAGCAAGGTCATATCGGTCATGCCCAACGGACTCTCTCCACCCTCAAAGAACTCAACCACAAGCCCCTCCACAGGGTACTGAATCTCCCTAAAAATGGGTTTGCTTTGATAGCCCATGCTTTAGGTGCTTTGCCTCGCTTGCTCGTGAATCCCGGCGGTGCTACTTTACACCTTTGGCGAAGCCAACTCCCCTATCAAACCCTTGGGATCAGCCTCATCCTCGCTGGTCTCAGTTTAGGGGGTGTAATAGGGAGAGTCCATTTCTTTGCACCCAGTGCTTTGGCTGTTTCTCCTGGCCATCTACTGATTTTGAGCAGCACTGCATTGGCTAGCCTCGTCTTAACCAGCACTCTCCTGCGCAAGATGGTCGGCAAAGGTGGCAGTTGGTCAGGGGATTGTCTCATCGTGGGTGCTGCAGTTTTACCCGTTGGTCTGTGGGCAATTCTCAGTGGCTTAATAATCCAGTTAGGACGTCTGGAATTTATTGCCCTGAGCTTATTTGCTGCAAGTTATACAATCCTCAGCCTGTATAGTGGCTACACCAAAATTGGTCAGATTTCTGAGCCTATCGCCGCTCTTGCGGTTCCCACTCTCTTAATGATCAGTTATGGGATGACAGCCTTCATTTACAAAGTCTTGATGTTGCAGTTGGTTTAGCTGAAAGGCAAGGAATTGCCAAAGGGATAATAGCCGTTCGCCCCTACCGAAGATGAACAATGGATCGGGGAATTTCTAGCCTGCCGAATGTAGGTTTTGACTCCATCAGGCAAGATTTGAGGATATATACTTATCACATAGACCTATACTGGAATAGTATTTCAGCCTTAACGACCAAAACGGGTCGATTGATAAATAAAGGCCAATTAGACCCACTGAAAGATTACTAAAGATGATGTGTGCTTGTTAGCAATCCCAAGCTTTTTCTGAATCAATGCGTAAGTTCTCAGAATTATAGCGATAACTATTTAAATGACTTGACTGGAACATTGCATGACTTCCCAGTATGCTGCCTTGGTTTCTAAACATGCTAATCCCTTGATGGATGTATTATTCTTGCTGCGTGAAGTCATTCAAATCTACCAAACCCATGGAGAAGGTAAGCTACTGGTACTCTGTGGTCAGCATACAAACAATCAGAGTTCAAAAACATTTCGAGTGAGTGTTTGTGGATCGCTCTTGAAAGCATTCATATTTTCAGAGGTTGACCTAGGCCAGTATCTATTACAAAGAGGATCCCCAGATTGTAAAAGACAAATGGAACCTTTTTTTTATATAGAGCGGTGTCTTCTACAAATCCTAAAAGGGAGTGGTTGGGGAGAAATTTCAATTGAATTTGAAAAAGGTAAGCGAGGAAAATTAGTTGTGATGGGGCGAATGACGATCAGCGATCGCTTCATCATTTGTCCAACTGTGTAGAGCAATGCATGGCTCAAGCCACTAAAATTCACACCTCATTCATTGAATATATCTAGCTAGGAGCGTAGGAACTGCGACGAAGGCTGGTTGAGTGGAAAACCACTAACCAGCCTTCTTTTTTTAGATGCTAACCACTGATCCTATAGGAGCCTTCATCTATGCGTAAACAAGTCCTGATTTATTTGGCCATCTATGCTTGTATTTATGCGATCGCTCTAGTTACGGCACTGCTCACGAAACCAACTTTTTTCTCTAATATTTTAGGTTTCGTTGCCATACTGAATTACATCTGCTCACTGGCACCAGGAATTTTTAGGATTATTCTACCCGGCTCAAGAAAGAATAAATTCCTAAACTATTTATTGAAACATCGCCGTTTTTTGGGTGTCTCTGCTTTCCTGTTAGCCTTAAATCATGGTGCCTTGCAAATTATCAAGCGCCAGCTAAATTTGCTTGACCCAATCACGTACCTGCATTATTTTCAGGGATTTTCAATGCTAACAATTCTGACACTTCTGGCGATTACTTCCAGTGATGAGTCGGTTAAGAGTTTCAAACGAAATTGGAAAAACTTCACCAACTGACGTATTTAATTATCTTTCTTTTGCCTTGGCACATTGTTGACAAAATGTCAGGCCATTGGACTTTTATTACGCCTATTTCAGTTTTATTGTCTTTGCTACTTGTTACTTTATTTCTGATTCGGAAACACAAGGAGAGCCTAAACATTTCTTCTGCGTAGTTTTTTACCTTGTATTGATATCAATTAACAAAGGAGATGATTTCCATGGAAGTTAGACCTTATAAATATTGGCATTTATTTAGAGCTGAAAATCCGCAGCGAGGATTTACCCAAGTGGAGTTACTATATTTCATTGTGATTGCTGGAATTCTGCCAACAGCTATTACCTCAATACTGACTTTCAACCATAATTTTGGCTCAGTTGTACCCACAAGCAGAAGTTTTTCTGAACCTGTTGTTACCCTAGATTTCTCACCAATTTTGAAAGCAATCTCTGGAAACCTGTTTGATAAAGATGTAAGGATTCAGGTGTTTGGGGATTGACAAACGGGTGGGTAAAAAATAGTAGTAGGGGAGATCGCAGCCGTTTGCATAAAAGTATGCATCACTACAGACAGATATATAGCAGCAACCCTTTCAAATAAAGATATCTGTTGAATCCCCTAGAAGAGCTACGACACTTGAACTCCGTTTTTAGGTGACTGACTCCAACCTGAAAGAAGGATGGCTGAAGCAACCTTGTCAAAATCATCACCTGTTCTCAATAAAGGAGAAATACCCCTTATGGACTCTATTCTTTTCTGGAACGACGTTGCTCTCGAAGCCAACCGTGTCAGTCATACTGATGGTAAGAAAGAACAAAATGGTCCAACCCTAAGTTCACGGGCTTTAGCAATTGTCCACTTAGCAATGTATGACGCCTATGCAGGTATAAATGGAGGGTTGCCCGCCTATTTGCCGGGATTGCCTTCTGGAAACGGTTCGCCTCAGGCAGCAGTGGCAGCGGCGGCTCACGCGACGCTATCGACTTTGTTTCCGAGCCAAAAAGCCTTCTTTGATACCAAGCTATCCGAGGCAGGCACTATCCTAGATCCAGGACATGACTTTGGCATAGCCGTTGCTCAGGCCATTCTCCAAGATCGAGCAGCAGATCCCAGTGACAGCGATGCTGGGTATGTACCTTCCTTGGCAAGAGGTAGACACCGCAGCGATCCAGACAACCCTGGTCAGCCTTTTAATGCGCCTTTTTATGGGCCAAGATCTAAGGGTTTTGCGATCACAGTGCGTCACGAACTAGATGATCCTCCTTTTGACAGCCCAGAGTATTTGAATGCTCTCCGGGAAGTCCGGGGCAGAGGGATTGCCCCTGAACTGATGGGCACACTCCCCAATAATATTAGTGCCCGCACCATTGATCAGACGCTCATTGGTATCTTCTGGGGCTATGACGGCGCATCTGGCCTAGGAACGCCGCCTCGTTTATACAACCAAATTGTGCGACGGTTGGCCATTGCCAAGAATAACACCGAAGCCCAAAATGCCCGTTTGTTTGCCCTCGTCAATGCGGCGATGGGGGATGCCGGAATCTTAGCTTGGCAGCAAAAGTATCGTTATAATCTGTGGCGACCTGTATTGGGCGTGCGCGAACATGACCAATCCATGGGACTGGCAGGGGAAGCCGACAATAATATCTCTGACAACACCGATACAGGTTGGTTACCCTTAGGAGCACCCAAAACCAATTCCGTGGGCGAGAAAAATTTCACGCCGCCTTTCCCAGCCTATCCCTCTGGACATGCCACCTTTGGCGCAGCGGCTTTTCATATTACGCGCCTATTTTACGGGATACCCTGCGGTGATAGAGGCTCAGACAATTTGTTTGACGGGCTGGACTTTGTTTCCGATGAATTTAACGGCGTCAATGTGGATAACAAGGGGACAATTCGACCTCGGCATGTGCGGAATTTCCCAGGGGGTCTCTGGCAAATGATCGAGGAAAACGGACGGAGTCGAGTTTATCTGGGGGTACACTGGGTCTTCGATGCCTTTGCCGTTGGACCATTGGGAGGTCTTGATTTATCCAGAAATATTGGGGGGGTTCCTCTGGGTCTCAATATTGCGGAAGATATTTTCAATACCAGCAATGGTGGCATTCAAAAGTCCACCGTTATGCCACTCTAGTCCCATTGAGGGCAGTGTTCTAAGACCCAGGACACTGCCCAGACACCTACTTGTCCCCGTGCTGGTAGCCTTAAACAGGCAAATTGGCACGGGGGGAGCCTAAACCCACAGTAAAAAAGAGCGGAGCGCTAAAATTCCTATCCCCGCCGCAAGCGGACGGGGCATTACGGAATTTTCCCTTCGCGACGCACTACCGCAAAATCCAATCCTGGCGTGGCAAGCCACGGGGAATGTACCCGCGAGAGATTCAACAGGTTGCAGCACCTTTTTTGGAATTAAACCTAAACCTCCTGGTTGACTTGTATCTTGAGGAAGGAACTGGAAGGGTACGGCCTCTGTTTGATACTACTAAAGAGCAACAGGGAAACCATATTGATTGAGCTTATTCCAGAATTGATCCCATTGAGCTGGCGTTAAGACCAACGTGGCGTTGTTGCATAAAGAGGAGTTACGGATGGGTTAGTCCCATGTTAGGTTTGAATCGTCAAACACCACCCAACACTCATGAAACAGCAATACCGCATCCGCAACTGGCCTGATTATAACGCCGCCC
>JAAUOM010000147.1 GCA_012034865.1 Acaryochloris sp. CRU_2_0
ATCTGCTTATAAGCATTTTGCAACAATAGGCAGGTATTTCAACCAAGAATCTCTAAGCCGTAAGAAAAGAGAGTGTCAATAGAAGCCTTGTAGCTTAAGAGTCTTAGCACTTATTAAAGAGATGGTGAAGAATCATTTGTTATTTGAGGATTTTTAAGGTAGGCGATCGCAGAGTATTACAACGATCACCTTTATAGTCTCTAGGCTGGCAACAGGTGAGTGATTTGTGTATAAATTAATTTTAGATAATGATGATCAATATGTAATAGTGTTGCTGCTTTGGCATTGATGTTGTAGTAAGTTTTTGTTGCTGATTTAACTGAACTTGCTCACACAGTTATATAGCCAGCATTCTTTGCAGAGTATTTCCAGCAGTAGGTCATTTTTTAAAATACAGAGATAAGGCGTTTTCGCGTAAAATTGCAGTAGCGATCGCCTCTGCTTCATTCACCGTTAGATCTGAATCTTGAATTGCCTGATCTAGCACTTCTGCCAATAGTTGGCGACCCCATTTTGCTCCCAAATAATACAACTCTGGAATTGAGTGAGCATCAGAGGAATACATAAGTTTACTAGTAGAAGCTAACTCCAGCAATTGCCTGATTGCCTCTCGCATCCCAGATACACTTAAAGATGGTACTGCCAAACCAAAATCTAAATAGACTTGGGGGTAGACTGAAGCTAAATATCCAGCTTCCCGCATATAAGGATAAGCAGCGTGTAGCAGTACCAGAGGTGCATGACGGTACTGGGGTAATTCTAAGAGCGATCGCAAGTGTAGAGGATTAGCTAATCGTAAATCTAGATCGGGGTCGCCAAAGCCAGTATGTAATTGCACGGGTAGTTGATATTTAGCAGCAATTAATAATGCTTGTTGCAGCAAAAATCAATTAGAGGTTTATCAATCAAACGCAATGGCTGATTCGTCAGATGTTGTTTGATTTCGTAAAAGCGAGATGCAGCAACTTCAAAAGTCACAGGTTGGACATCTAAACCAGTACGGTAACAAACAATACTTTTGAAGCCTACAACCCCAGATGGTGGCGGGTCAATTTCGCTATTAAATCTTGCTAGGAAAGATTCAAAATCTTCTATTTGGGGAATTAGCTGTTCTGCTACCACCTCCAACCGCAGAATTCTTTGAACGGGAATCAATTTTCATGCCATGAGAGGGGTAGGATACTCTCAACTTCCAATCCGTCATCTAAATAAATTGCTTCCAGGTTAGCAGCACGGAAATAACGTCGTGTGAGATTTTCTAATCCTAAATGTTCCCGACGTGCTGCGATCGCAGTTTCTTCTGCGGAGTCACTTTCCATATCCACAAACCCAAAACCACGCTTGCGCCCTGTCTCTCGATCCATGGGCAGATGCACCTTAACGACTTTGCCGTACTCTGCAAAAACTGCGGATAAATCTTCTTCGGTGGCTTCGTAGGATAAGTTCCCAACATAAATCGACATGAGTATCTCTCCAAAGGGCAGAATAATCAGGGGTTAAACAGAACATGACCTGCTTATTGTCGGATTAATAATTGAACTTTACAGTCAAAACCAACACATCAACGAATAGCTTTAGGGGTTGTTGCAAGACTCTGACATATCCTACTGTCTTGCCTACCCGCCGCTCATGCTATCGGCTGTCCCACGCTACGCTTGAGATTCGAGACTGGGGAGACTCCTCGATTTGCTTACATTCATCCCGACACCAACCTACAGTATGGCAGGGAGCTTCTGCTGCTTCAGCTAAAGTCGCCCCAAGGCTGAATCGAAAAAGTTAGCATGGAACCATGGAATTAGATATTGTTAATCTAACTGTATCGTTTTTATCGCTTTTTTCCTGCTGCACCGCGTCCAGCGAAGTTTGAACATGAACAGAGTTGTAGTGGGTCTTTCAGGTGGGGTTGATAGCTCAGTCGCAGCCGCCAGCCTCAAAGACCAAGGATATGAAGTCATTGGCTTAACCCTATGGCTGATGCAAGGCAAAGGCCAATGCTGCTCTGATGGTCTGGTGGATGCTGCACAACTGTGTGAAGCATTAGGCATTCCTCACCATGTTGTCGATAGCCGCGATCTGTTTGCAACGAATATTGTTGACTATTTAGTCGCAGGCTATAAACAAGGCATTACCCCGTTACCTTGCTCACAGTGCAACAAAACCGTCAAGTTTAGCCCAATGCTGGCCTATGCCCAAGCGCATTTGGCGACGGACAAGATTGCCACAGGCCATTATGCCCGCATTTCCTATCACCCTGGAGAAGATCGCTATCAACTGCTACGAGCGGTTGATCGGCAAAAAGATCAATCTTATTTCCTCTACGATCTGGACCAAGCCTTGCTGGCAGCGACGATATTTCCCTTAGGAGAACAGACCAAAGCTGAAACCCGTCACCTTGCTGCCCAATTTAATCTGCATACCGCCCAAAAGCCAGAGAGCCAAGATCTCTGCCTGATTGAAGCATATGGTTCTATGCAGACTTTTCTAGATGAGTATATTCAAACCCATCCCGGTGAAATTGTGGATCAATCGGGGAATATTCTCGGCCATCATCAGGGGGTTCATCATTTCACGATTGGTCAACGTAAAGGCTTAGGGATTGCTGCTGCGCAGCCCCTGTATGTCGTGGATTTGGACCCCAGCAAAAATCAGGTGATTGTCGGCGATCGCCACACTGCCCTCAAGACAGAATGCACCGTCCAACAGGTCAATTGGGTTTCAATAGCCGCCCCTCAAAACCCAATTCATGCAGAAGTCCAGGTTCGGTATCGCACCCAGCCAACGGGCGTGACTGTAATTCCCCTAGGGACAGATGAACAAAGCGGTTCGCGGGTCAAACTGGTCTTTGATGATCCTCAATTTGGCATTGCCCCTGGTCAAGCAGCCGTTTGGTATGACCAAGAAACCCTCTTGGGCGGAGGGATTATCGAAACCTTTGCTCAAACTTAACCCTAGCGGGTTGTGTGTAAACGATAGAGCTGTTGACGAGCCAATATTTAGATGGAAGACACTGACGTTGACATTAACGCTTGCAAGGGCTGCCAATGGCTGATATCGGCCAGTAAAGCTTGATAGCCTTGGGAGTTGGGATGCAGACCATCAGCCCCCAATTGTTGTTCACACCAAGCGCGATCGCGATGCTGCCAAAGGGTAAAAATATCTAAAAAGGGGATCTGGCGTTCATGACAGGCTAGACGGGTGACTTCTGTATAGAGCTGTTGATCGGCGTGGTTGTAATAAAACGTCTCTAGAAAAGGCATGGCTGCTTCATTCACAGGCACCATACCTACAAACAGGACTGGACACAGTTGGACTGCGCGATCTAAAAGTTCAGCCACTTGAGCTTGAAAGACAGAAAAAGGAGTAAAGTTCCTACCGCCACGATGTCCCAGCCTTGCAGAGTCATTAACCCCGACCGATAAAATGATGCAATTGGGAACTTGGTGCCGTAATTCTCCCCGATAGCGGAACTCACTTTCCAATCGACGAGCCACTTGGGCAACAGTATCTCCCCGCACACCCAGGTTGTAAAGGATAGGGCCTGTAATTTCAGGAGACATCCATTGCCGTCGCAGGCGATCAACCCAACCCCCGCCTTCTGGATCACCATAGCCGTAAACCAAGCTATCCCCCAGAACCACCAGCTTCAGGGGAACAGGATATTTGGGAACAGGCTTGTGCAGATGCGGGGATACAGAAAGGCTATGCATAGGAAAAATCAAGACGGCCTAAAAGAGGTTTGTAATATTTTGAATTAAGTCTTAGTAATTCTTTAACATTAGCATTCGATCCCTCTAAATGTAAGCCCTCCCATCACAGTAAGCCATGCCGAACCCACGTTTTGTCAGGGATGTTACACCCATTCTCAAAGATTCAGGCTACAACTGCTTCTCCATCTCTACCTATCTTTCTCATCTCTGTCTGTCCCTGGATAAACCCAAAACGGTATTACCTATTGGGCTTCAGGCAAAAATTCTTATCTAAAGGTCACCCCGAATCGCTTCTACCACACCATCGCGGAGTAAGATTTCCACCTGCATTCTGCGAACCAGATGATCCCCTGTTTTGATGTAAAAGAAACTGTCAATCTGCCCTTGTTCAACTTCTTGTTCCATATCCAAGGATTGAACCAAGTTCAGTTGTTGCAAAACCTGATTCTTTTCATCTAGCCATTCGCTCTTGCGGCTGTTGGCTTGCATCTGGATATTTTGGATTTGAGCTTGGGTTTCATCTGAGGTGCTGCCTTCTACGCCAATAATTTGGATCGATTGCTTTTTCAGTTCCCCAATCATTTGCTGAACTTGCAAATCTAGTTGCTGTAGTTGCCCATCGAGTTGATTAATTTGGGCTTGGAGCTGTTGCTGAGCCTCTTGTTTCCATTGGGGGGTAACGACGGCTTTGACAGTAATGGCGCGCTTCAATAGGAGCTGATCAGCAGGAATATCCATAAGTCTTTTGCAGCGATATTGAATCTAGTTAAACATCCCGTTGATCATATCGCGGTAATGTTCCATGACAACAGGACGACGAACTTTTAGCGTCTGGGTGAACATCCCATTCTCAATAGAAAAAGGATCCCAGACAAAGGCAAAGGTACTAATGCGTTGATCAGGATGATAGCCGGGACGATTTTTAATTTCCCGATTCAGCTCTTGACGGAACAGATCTTGAATCAGGGGATCATTGGTGGCCAGGATTTTGGCTGCGGGTGGGTGAGCAGGAGCAGCATCACCTGGCAATTGCAAGGAGGCATTTTGGGTATTGACCCATTGCTGGAGGGCATCCAGATTCGGGACAATCAGCGCCCCCAAAGACCGTTGATCTTGACCGACGATCATGATTTGATCAATAAACGGACTGCGGGCACAGGCATCTTCTAGGGGTTGGGGTTCAATATTTTCGCCATTAGACAGGACAATGGTGTCTTTGGCGCGTCCCGTTAAAACCAGATCCTGAGTGGGGGTCAGCCAACCTAGATCTCCGGTATCAAACCATCCCTGTGGATCAATGACTTTGGCCGTGGCTTCTAGATTCTGATAGTAACCCTGCATCACTTGTGGGCCTCGAACCATCACTAGTCCTTGCTGACCCGCCGATAACAGTTTCTGGGTTTGAGGATCAACAATTTTAATTTCAGTTTGGGGAATGGGTTTGCCCGCAGAACGGCGCAGGTTATGGGCAGCTTGGCGGGCGGTGAGGACTGGGGAAGTTTCCGTCAGACCATAGCCTACCAAAACTTCGATGCCCACTGTTTCAAAGAAATTTTCCAGGTGCATGGCCAAGGAGCCGCCCCCACTGAAGGAGAGCTTAAACTGGCCGCCCATGGCCTGTCTGACTTTTTGATAGACGATGCGATCGCCCAATTGATGCAACGGACCTAAAACCAAAACTTGTAAGGAGGCCAGGAACCGCTGCCAGCCAGAAGGATTGAGATTATTGATATTCAAGCCTTGCCGGGTTCGCCGAGCCAGGATATAGCGTTGACTGATACCAAAAAAGGTATGAATGAGCTTTTGGCGGGAGGCGGGTTGGGTGCGAAATTGTTTTTGAATGCCTTCGTAGAGAGACTCCCATAAACGGGGCACACTGCCCATATAGTAGGGTTTATAGGTTTGCAGATCGCCTTTGAGATAGCGAATATTGGTATAGATCTGGGTACACCCTTGGGAGAGAAAATAGTAATCCACTAACCGCCCAAAGGAGTGCCAAGTCGGTAAAATGCTGAGAATGCGATCGCCCACTTCCGGTCTCACCACAGCAGGCATTGCCGTGATGATATGCAGAAGATTGCCATGACTGAGCATGACGCCTTTGGGTCTACCACTAGTGCCGGAAGTATAAATCAAAGTCGCTAATTGCTCGCGATCCGCAGGCACCACCCGCACCGATCCATAGGCTCCCTCCTGGAAAACTTGAGCAAAGCTCAAAATCGGTATAGCCCCCCTATCACCCTCACCCCCCTCCTCATCGGAGAGCAAAGCAACAAAATGCAGTTTAAGGTCGCCCAGCAAAGGCTTCAGCTTCTGCCAGGTTGCCCAATTTTCTACGATCAGAAAGGTTGAGCCGCTGTCTTCGAGGATAAACACGAGTTCCTCTGGGCTGGCTTGAGAACTGCGCACCACATTAACGGCCCCTGCCATAATGCTGCCTTGATCCGCAAGGAACCAGCGGGAACTATTATCTGCAAATAGGGCAACGCGATCGCCCGGTTTCACCCCTAACGCTTGCAACCCCGCAGCAAAGCGCTGAATTTGACGATTCAGCTCCAGATAGGTGAGGTTAATTTCGGATTTAGCATGGGGATCGCGCAGAGCCACAATTTCCCCAAAGTGCCGAGCAGCGATCGGCCAGATTCCAGAGATAGAATGCAATTGACGGTATTCCAACTCCACCACCTTAGCGGGTTGGGAAGAATGGCCAACGGATATCATTTCGTCTTGCTCCAATAACTGTTTCCAGCTTTCGCTTTGCTGACTCTTCTATAAATTCTCCTATAGATTTGAACCCCAATGCGACGGGCTTTACCCCTACAACCTATCGGCTGGCGGCTCACCGCAGGCGTCATGTTTTGCCATACTAGAGATAGCATTTCGCATCTATTCCGTGTGCATTGGGATTTATGGGGAGACGCTCAACAGAAAGGCCAAGGAGACGACCATGCATGCGACGACAGAACTGATGTCTACTAACATATCGCTCACTCTTCCACATTAATCCAAGACAGCATACAGTACAAAAACGGAAGAACCCGCCAAAGCTAGGGGACGACCATGCAGCGCAAGTCATTCGATGACTTCTAACACATCGTATCGCCCCTAAAGCTTTGTCCTAAGAACCTTTAACGAATTCTCAGGGAAAAAGGCTTTTACCTTTTCCATAATCTTTTCGCGGGTGTAGGCGGCAGGCTCCCGTGTCATCAAAATCAATGGAATTAATCTATCATGAGCACCCACAACTACGTTGCCTACATTGGCATTGACTGGGCAGATCGCAACCACAATATTGCCCTCTAGGATTGCGCCTCAGGCACCTGGCAAGACTACACCATCAAAACTCGTCCTCAAGACATTTTAGATTGGGTCAATCAAGTGCGAGTACGCTACGGAGAAGGAAAAATCGCCGTTGCTCTGGAACAGAAACGAGAGCCATTGCTGTATGCCCTCTGCCAATATGACAACCTGGTTCTGTTCCCTATCAATCCCCGTACCGTAGCCAATTATCGCAAAGCTTTCCAGCCTTCACGCGCAAAGTCTGACCCTGTGGATGCCCGTCTGTTGGTCGAACTGATGCAAAAGCATCCAGAAAAGATGGTTTGCTGGGTTCCTGGCTGTCCTCAAATACTTGCCCTCAGACAATGGGTCGAGTCGCGGCGGATGCTCGTTGGCGAGAAAGTCAGACTGACCAATCGCATTACTGCTGCTCTCAAAACTTACTTTCCCCAAGTCCTAGACTGGTTTGAGGATAAAGATACCTTGGTCTTTTGCTCGTTATGGAGCAGTTTCCATCCGTACTTGACGCGTAAGCCGCGACCCCACAGCACTTGACCCAATTCTTTTGTTCTCACCAAGCCGGACGTAAAAGTGCGATCACCCGACGCATTCAACAAATCCAGGAAGCAGGGCCACCCTTAACCCGCGATAAAGCCATTGTCGTTCCGGCTCAAGCACTCACCTGTGCCTTGATTGCGCTCCTAAAGGTCGTGCTCACGCAGCTCAATGACTTTAATGCCAAGATTGTGACTGTGTTTGAATCGATTCCCGATGCTGAACTCTTTTCTAGTCTGCCAGGGGCTGACCCTCATCTTGCGCCCCGTCTCCTGGTTGCATTTGGGGCTGAACGTGACCGTTTCTCTTCAGCACAAGCTTTTATGAGTTATGTTAGCATTGCTCCGGTCAAGGAGGAAAGTGGCAAGAAGCGATGGGTACATTGGCGGTGGTCTTGTCCCATTTTTCTCAGGCAAACCTTTGTCGAATGGGTGAACCAGTCCAGGCGGTTTTCACCGTGGGCACAAGCATTTTACCAACAACAAAAACGAGCGGGTAAAGCGCATCAAACCGCCATTCGAGCGCTCACTTACAAGTGGGGCAGAATTCTTTGGCGCTGTTGGCAAGATAGCACTCCCTATGATGAGCAGAAATATCTAGCAGCATTAGCACGAAAGAAGCCCCCGCTCATCAATCTCTTAGGGGCTGATGGTAAAGAATAACAATTCCTCAAAGAAGCTTCAGTAGACGAATGAAGGCAATGATATTGTAGATTCGACCCCACTTGCCAGCACTTAAGGAATACGCAGTACTCATGACTTGCTACTGAGGTAGAGCTAAATCCTCTCATCTCAGTAGTAGGTGAATTTCTTCTGACTGAATACTTCCTAAAATATCTTCAAACAGCAATTTTAGAACTGGTGATTGACTCCGTCTACCTCAGGGACTATGTTAGGCAAGCTACATAGACTTGAACGCCAAGCTGAAACCAAGTTCAATACATACAGCCTTCTCAATTTTCTCCCAATAAATATCTTCTAAAACACCTTGTTTATTTTTAATTCTCTGAGCATCTACAGCTCTCATTTGACTTAAATTGATATGTCGATCTCCTCTTAGTCCGTTCTGCGAGGTTGGTATAACATTCACAACAAATGGATAACTCTTTATTCCAGGCAATAAAGGGGCAACTATTGTCGTCGTCCCATTTTGATTGCCAATGTCGTTTTGTAAAATCAAACAAGGGCGCTCTTTATCAGTTTCATTACCAATAGTGGGTTTCAGATCAACCCACCATATCTCTCCTCGTTTGTAGGATAATGTCCCGTTAGGCATTTAAACCGTCGCCTACTGTAACATCCCAAACAGAAATTTCTTCTTGAAACTCTGGATCATTAACCTGATCTTTGTAAGCATCTTCTAGCTCCTTCATGAAAATTCTCTGCTGCTCTTTCCAGAGAACATCATTTATAAAGCTACTCCGATTACTGGCTAGTCGATCTACAAAGTCTAGAATTTCATTATCTAAAGTGATGCTGACTTTCTTACTCATTATCACAAGCTGCCTCTAACAGTCGAGTAGGATTAGGTTGTCATACTAACTAATCCTATATTGATTGTCAATGCTCTGCTCTTGTAGAACTAGTGGGCAGGTTGAATGCCTAACGACCCAAGCGCAGCGACAGCCGCCGAGCGGGAGGTGGAGCGCAAGTGAACGCCACGAATTCCATCACGACATTGCTCGTGGAAAGCGGGGCGGCTGTTCGCTACAGCGCATGGTTAGGCATCATCGTGTCGTGACGCTCGCAAGTCTGATGGCCTGGACTCTCATAACTGAAAAAATCTCACTTTACGTGCGAAAAGCCGAGACTTTCCCTAATACCAATTCTCTATAGAAATGCACTAAATTAAGGAGAGATAGATATAGATACTTCTAATTACAAATGGCAAATCACTTCAAAGTCGAAATTACAGAAAGCCTGAAGACTCTCAAGGACTTGCTCAA
>JAAUOM010000148.1 GCA_012034865.1 Acaryochloris sp. CRU_2_0
GGGTGATTCGGCTAGTGGAGCAAGCCCAGACGGAAAAACCACCCTCGCAGCAGTTTATCGAACGTTTTGAGCGAGGCTATGCCAAAGTTATTGTACTGGTCGGAGTTCTATTAGCTCTGTTGCCTCCGATTCTGTGGAATATCCCTTGGGAAATCACCATTTATCGAGCATTGATCTTCTTGCTAGTGGCTTCCCCCTGTGCGTTGATGGCAGCGATTATGCCAGCCTTACTTTTAGCGATCGCTAACGGTGCGAGGCAAGGTATTTTGTTTAAGAACGGGGCGCAGTTAGAGTTGATTGGACGAGTGCAGGCAATTGCCTTCGACAAAACGGGCACCCTCACCACCGGACAACCAGCGGTTGATCTGGTTATCCCAGCCGCAGGGACACTAACATGTTGACTGTCAGTTCAGAGGGTGTTTTAAAAGTCAGCTCAAATCCTGTGTAGATATACCTTTGGACGATTTAATGCTTTTTGACTGAAATCCTGGCTGGGCAAGGCTTTCAAGGAACTTCTCAAACGCCCTCTAAGATAACCAGCCCCAGGTGCCTTTGTTTTGCAGCAGGAGGTGGGCAGCTTGCTTTTGGGCGTTTGGATCTTGAATTTTGTACAAAATCTCAATGACGCGATCAGCATTGGTGCTTGTGTCCAGGCGATCGGCAATAGATAACATCCCTTCACCCACAATGGTATGGGCTTGACTGACATCCGTGACTCCTGCAAGGCGTTGATGGATGGCCGTAAATTCTTCTCGCAGAATTTGGGCATCGGCAGAATCAGGAAGGCGCTGGATGATGGCCGCAATTTCAGCCCGCACTTCTGCCGCGCTCATCTGGGGCTGTACTTGCATTACTTTGGCATTAGGGGAATCAATTAAAGGCACTGCCGTTGCTGGAGGGGCTTCAGAACCAGGAACCACTAAGGTCATGATGGACATAGTGTAGCATCCAACACACATAATCAATCCTCATCAATACAGCTTAGGTGCTTGACTGGGGTACAGCCTCTATAGTTGACAGCAGGCACAATCCAAAAGTTGCCTTTAGCTTAGCAGAAATCCACAGTAATCTTTGGGATATGACTTGCAGAAACCAGGAGGCAAATGCTATGCAAGGCAGGTTTATTTTAAGTTGGCAGTAGAAAAACTAGGATACTCTTCAGTGTGATAGTGGAGTCACCAATGAGTACCCTATATAGATGCCCTCAAGCAAGTTCCCGATTTCCGCAAAGCCTATGGCCGTTCTCATCCGTTATTGGGGCATCGAAAATCGGTTGCATTGGCCCAAGGATGTTGTTTTTGGCGAAGATGATTATCGACTTGAAGATGAACAATCTCTTCTCAATGGGTCAGTGCTCAGAACGATGGTGATTAATATTCTGCGCTTAAATGGGTTCCAATCGCTCAAAACCTCTATGACTAGGCTTGCCAACCGGGTTGATGTTGTTTTTTCTCTATTAACTTAAAACAACCCTGCTTTATCCACTCATGGCAAGGGCTTGACGACTTTTCTGCACCACTAAAGGTGCTGTAACACATCCTCTTTAGAATCTTTTCCCAGTTGATGGAATAAAATAAAAATAGGTTTCACTATTCCCATCCTTTATTTAGCAGTTTTATGGCACCCAGACGACGCTCTAGGCGCAAACGCTTGATCCAGTCCTCTCGACTGACCTCATCCAACAAGCCACGGTGTATTGTTTGTGAAGAATATTTTGACTCTCCTACTTTGAGCGTCCGTTTAGGGAAAGGCCGAGCCCACCTTCTTTGTGCAGGGTTGGCTAGGATAGGCTTAAAAGAGTTGGCGCGTTCTTCGGGGCGTTGGTAGATTAAAATGAGTTCCCATTAGCACTTATAGCTAAAGATTTCAGGTGTTCCTTCTCCTGCCAGTTGTAACCATCACTTCTTCCTCACCTATGAAGCATTTATCCAAAAGTTTTTCCACTCCCTGCTCTAAGGTGATGTGGAACAGTTTGCTGGTTCCAGCAACAGCCTTAATCGTGGTTGCTCAACCTACGCTCACCTTCTCTGCCCAGGCAACGCTTCAGGATAATCCTAAGGTCGTTTTAGATGAGGCTTGGCAACTGGTCAATCGTTTTTATGTCGATGGCACCTTTAACCACAAGAATTGGCAGGCCACTCGTCAGTCTTTGTTAAGCCAAAAGTATACCTCTAAGGGTCAAGCTTATGCGGCGCTTCGTCAGGCTTTAGGGGAATTGAATGATCCCTATACTCGGTTTATGGCACCGCAGGAATTTGAAGCATTAACAACCCAAACCTCTGGCCAACTCTCAGGGATAGGCATTCACATAGAACAAAGTAAAGAGATGGATGCCATTACTATCGTCAAGCTGTTGCCCAATGCACCGGCTCTCAAGGCTGGTTTAAAAGTGGGCGATCGCATTCTTGCGATCGATAACAATAGTACGGAAGTCATGGACCTCAAAACAGCTTCTGACTTAATTCAGGGTGAGAGTAATACAACGGTAAAACTCCGCATTAGTAGGGCAGGTCAAACCCCCTTTGAGATGACGCTGAAGCGAGCGGTGATTGAATTTCCTGCCGTTCATTCAACCGTTAAGCTAGAAGGCAATCATCGGATTGGCTATATTCGTCTATTGGAATTTAGTGCCCATGCCTCTGAACAGATGAAAGCAGCAATCACGGATCTAGAAGCTCAGAAAGTCGATGGCTTTGTCCTAGATTTGCGAGGCAATCCAGGTGGCTTATTAAACGCTAGTATTGAGATTGCCGAAATGTGGCTGGAGCGGGGCTTTATTGTCCATACCGTCGATCGCCAAGGTAAGCAAGAGGATATCACAGCCGAGTCCTCTGTACTGACCAAGCAGCCTCTAGTGATCCTGGTGGATGGCGATTCTGCCAGCTCTAGTGAAATCCTGACAGGAGCCTTGCAAGATAATCACCGTGCTAAGGTTATTGGCACATCTACCTTTGGTAAAGCCTTGGTGCAGTCTGTGCATCAACTGTCCGATGGTTCAGGGCTGGCGATCACAATAGCCCATTACTATACCCCAAAGGGAACGGATATTAGCCATAAGGGTATCACCCCAGATATTGCCGTAAAATTGACTCCAGAACAGTTGCGAACCCTGAGTGCAGATCCCAATTCATTGGCCACTTTTAAGGATCCTCAATACATGCAGGCTGTTCGTAGCTTACAGCAATCGATCTCTGGGACTCAAAAACAGCATAAAACCTCAGAAGTGATGCCCCATAAAGAACTGGTGGAAACTACCAACCCTTTTTGAGGGGAAATTACCAGATTTGAGTGCTGTTCAACAACATCTCTTGAACCGATAGGGTAAAGGTACTCTAAGCCTCTAACGGTTAGGCTTTGGAAAAACCTAAGCCATGGGATTCTGCATAGCGGTTCATAAAGCGCATGAACCGCTCCCACTCTTGCTCAGAGTTCATGGCGTAACTAGCTTCAATGGCATGGGGTTTGCCGTTAACAAATTTGGCATTGACGTCCAGTGTGGTCAATTCCCCTTCTTCGTCTAGCATGTACATTCCCATCACATCTAATTTGCCAGCTTGGACAATATCGGGATTTTCAAAATAAAAAATGGCACGGCCTTTGCTACCATCTTGGCTCCGTGTTAACCGCACATCGGGAACCACTTCTTCATCAACGCCCCGGATAAATTGAATTGCTGCTGACATAATGTGAGTTGGATTTTTTAAGAACAGTTAAGCGATCTCTACTAACTATACACACATAATCTTCGCTATGGATCTAGAGAGAGCATGAGCAGATAGTCAGAGAATTTTCTCCAATCCATAGATCAGCGTCTGCAATTGCCTCACCTTGCGGATGGCCAATAGGACCCCCGGCATGTAGCAGGCGCGATCGCTCGTATCATGCCGCAGCGTATACAGTTGACCCGGTGCCCCAAACAATACTTCTTGATGGGCAATCAAACCTGGTAAGCGCACGCTGTGAATGCGAATATTTTCACTCCCTAGACCCCCTCTAGCACCAGCTAAATGTTCTTGTTCTTCGACAAGAGCTGGGTTATAGGTTTTGCCCAGCTCTCCCAGCAGTTGGGCTGTTTTGATGGCTGTCCCGCTAGGAGCATCGGCTTTTTGGTTGTGATGTAGCTCAATGATCTCAACATGATCAAAATATTGAGCGGCTTGAATGGCAGCCTGTTGCAGCAGCACTATACCGATGGCAAAGTTAGGAATAATCAGCCCCCCCATACTGGCTTTTTCTGTAAATTCAGTTAGATCTTGGATCTGTTCATTGCTCAAGCCCGTGGTACCCACAACGGGATAAACACCATAGGCAATAGCCGCGCGGACATTGCTATAGACAGACCGAGGGTGGGTAAAGTCCACCACCACAGCCGCCTGTTTTTTTGGGCAGATGCAGCTAGAATCGGTTCTAGTTCATGGGTAATCGCCATCCCCACAGGGTCAATGCCGACCAGCTCCCCAGCATCCAAACCAAGGACGTCTGGGTTGCGATCAACAGCAGCATAAAGCCTTAAATCCTCTGCTTGGGCGATCGCCTTGATCACTTCTCGACCCATTTTGCCAGCAGCACCTGTGACAATCACGGGAACTGGAGTTGCATTTGCCATAGTTGCACTACTCAATTAACCTACTCAATAGACTTTATCAATACTAGAGTTGATTGTAGGTCGCAAGGAGAAAACCAGACTAGCGCTGCCAACATCTCAGATTTTTCAGGTAACGCTATCGAATGAATCCATCCCAGCGGGGAGACTCTAATTCCAAGGGAAGGTTATGGCACAAGTGGTTATTGTCGGAGCAGGCCCCACAGGGGCTACCCTAGCTCTTTTGTTGGCTCAACGTGGCCTTGCCGTGACTCTGGTGGAAGCCTCGCGCAGTTTCCGACGCACATTTCGCGGTGAAGCCTTGATGCCTAGCGGCTTAGCAGCCTTGGGACACATGGGACTATTGGCAATGTTAGAGACCCTCCCTCACCAACCTTTAGCAGGCTGGGAATATCTTTTAGAGGGTAAAAGAATGTTTCAGGTGGCTGAACCCATTGAGGCAAACGCCCAACCCTGTACCCTAGTTTCTCAACCCGCCTTACTGGCAGCTTTGATTGAGAAAGCCCAACAATATCAACACTTTGAATGGATTCAGGGCACACCTGTGCAAGATGTAGTCCACCATCAGGGTCGAATGAGGGGCGTTCAGCTTAGGGATGGCCGCATCCTCACGGCTGATTTAGTGGTGGGAGCTGATGGCCGCAATTCCCTGGTGCGGCAACGTGCTGGCTTAACACTGGAGCGAAGATCTCATGGGATTGACTTACTGTGGTTCAAACTAGCTGATAGCTCCTGTTTACCCTCAGAAAATGTCTTTTATGCCCTGATCCATAAGGGACAGACGATGGGTTTGTTTCGCAGCGCTGAGGGCAGCTTGCAACTGGCCTGGGCGCTCTATGCAGATGATCCCACAGATTGGAAACAGATAGACTGGCCACAACAGTTGGCAGCAGCTTCTCCCCCTTGGCTAGCTCAACATTTACAAGCCCATGCCCAAGATATTGAAGAGCCTATTTTACTCTCCGTCGTTGTTGGACTCTGTCCACAATGGTCAATCCCAGGGTTACTAATTTTGGGGGATGCTGCCCATCCCATGTCTCCGATTCGGGCTCAAGGCATCAATATGGCACTCCGAGATGTGATGGTTGCTGCTAATCATTTGGTTCCTTTACTCCAGCAGGATGCAAATCCTGAGACTATCGATGCCGTTTTGCCGCAAATTCAAGCTGAACGAGAACCGGAAATCATCTGTATCCAACAATTGCAAAATCAGGAATTAGCCCAGGGAGAACGTCTCCGCCAAAATCCTTTCTTGCGGCAGATGGTTAAGCTCACTTTACCCTTGATTAGTGGGTTCATTCGTCAATCTTGGTTAAACCGTCAGCATCAACTTCGTCAAGGCGTTACTCAGATTCATTTGCACGTTTAGAGTGACTGGCTTCAGCAGGGTCTTGATTGACCTGGCACAATGGAACTTAGCGCCCACCCCCTTTACTAAAAGGATCAACAAGGATCAACCATGCAACTGCATTTGTGTACCTGGCTAGAAGTCGAAGCCTATCTGCAAACATCCAAGGGTATTATTTTGCCGATTGGATCCACAGAACAGCATGGACCTACGGGCTTAATTGGTACGGATGCCATTTGTGCTGAGGTAATTGCCAAAGGGGTAGGTGAAGCGACTTCAGCCCTGGTGGGTCCCCCTATCAATGTGGGGATGGCTCTCCACCATACAGAATTTCCCGGTAGTATGAGTCTCCGTCCTTCTACCTTAATTTTGGTGATCCGTGATTATCTGGTGAGTTTGGCTCGTGCGGGGTTTCGCCAGTTTTTCTTTATCAATGGTCATGGCGGCAATGTGGCCACCCTGAAGGCAGCTTTCTCGGAGATTTATGCTACCCTTGCTGATCTGCAAATCCCTGAGTCGGATCAAGTCAGATGTCGCCTCAATAATTGGTATATGAATGGAAAAGTCTATCAATTGGCCAAAGAATTCTATGGCGATCTCGAAGGTTCCCATGCCACTCCCAGTGAAGTGGCAGTAACTCAGTTTGTCTATCCTGAAGCCATTAAGGTAGCGCCCCTCAGTCTTGAAGTGGCCTCTGGATATCCCATTTATGGTGCCGCCCATTTCCGTCAGCATTATCCTGATGGCCGCATGGGGTCTGATCCATCCCTAGCGACCCCTGAACATGGTAAACAACTCTACGATGTAGCCGTAGCATGTATTACTCATGACTACCAAGAATTTATGGCTGCGGATGAATGGTCATGTATGCAGGCAGTTACAGGACTTTGAACCCCTATCTATATTAGCTCGCCAATTGCAGTTCCTCTAGACGGGTCAACACTTCTTGGCTATGGATAATAGGTTGGACTTTGACGAAGCGCTCCCGCAAAATGCCCTCTGGATCAATCAGATAAGTATGCCGCAGGGAAAAGTAGCTCATCCAAGCGCCATAGGCTTTACTAACACTACCATCTTCATCCGCTAAGAGGGGAAACTTCAGACCTTGAGAATCACAAAATTCAGCATGACTATCGACAGAATCCACGCTTACACCCATGATTTGGGCATTTTTATCCATATACTGGGGCAGATCGCGCTGAAAACGCTGTGCTTCTACCGTGCAGCCAGGGGTGAAGTCTTGGGGATAGAAATACAGAACCACCCATTTACCCCGGCAATCCGTCAAAGACACGTCACCATCGCCACTATTACTCGGCAAAGTGAAGGTCGGGGCAGGTTGATCCAAAGGCGGTGGGTTACCCCCTAAGGCAAAGGCCGCTGGCGTAGGCACAACTAGAGATAGGACTAAACTCAGCACTAAGACCGTATGGGCAATGAATTGACGCAGTTTTTTCATACTTTCCTTTATTCCTCATTCAGAATTGAGTCCAAAATTTCTGGGGTCAATCCTCGTGCTTTTGTTAAGGCGAAGATTTCTCTTTCTCAACTAGTGGCCATGTATTGAGAAAGAGAGATGAAGCGATCGCGCCGATCCTTGTTGCTTCGTTCTAGATATTTTTGATTATCTGGAGCAGCAGCATGTGGTTTCATCTATCTTTTGGATATCAAACTGGGTTTGCCGAACTTTTAATCGCACATGTTTTTCATCGGGTAGACGAATCGTTAATGTCGCCATGTTTACCTCGTAGGCATTACCAACAAAACACCTCAACTATAAATAGTCAAAAAATAGTCAAAGAGCCAACTTGTGGGTTGAAAGGGCTGAGGATATGCAAATTATTATTGATATACCAGATGCGATCGCCCAGCGAATGAGCGAACAGTAGGAAAGTTTACCTCAGAAAGTCTTGGAGACTTTGGTCTCTGAGGCATATAAGGCGGAAATAATCACCCATGCTGAGGTAGGCCGCATTCTTCAAATTCCATCCCGCCATGAGGTTGATGGATTTCTCAAACAGGCAGGGGCATATTTGCATTATGACGCATCTGATTTTAAACAAGATTTGTTGGTTTTTGGCAGTCTGGTACAAATATTGTGGAGTTTGTTGGCGGTGTGTTAGTTTGCTTGCTGATCATGGGTAACCTTCCTTGACAGACTACTAGTATCAAGCTAAAGCAGTCCTTTGATCTTTTCTACAGAGGCGGCGCAGTCCCTAAAAGTCCAATTAGCCCTAGGATCATGCCGATACGACCCCAAACAATCAGGCTTCTGTAGGTCGATGCTGTCTGTACTCGCTGATAGCGCAACAGTGCCAGGGCAAAGCTAACCAGTAGGATGGCAGTACAAATACCAAATAGCAGGGGATGAACCATCCCTAGGTGGGCGATCGCAATCGGTATCGAAATCAGCAGCAGCGTCAGTAATCCCCAGGCAGTGTAGAAGGCGGGCTGTATGCCCCATCGATTGGCAAGGGTGGTAATGCTTCGGTTGCGATCGCCCACTACATCATGGATATCCCAGACAATTTCTTTGGCCAAGATATAACAGAACAAAAAAGCACTGGGGTAGAGCATGGCCAGAGGCCGACCTGCCACCAAGCTGGCTAGGACAATCGCAGCCGCAACAATGATAGCGACGACACCATTGCCGAGGATACCACTAACCATCAGGATTGCAGAATAATTCCAGAGCAGGAAGGCACTCACGCTCACCAAGAGCAAGGGCAACAAGCCTAGAGGAATCGCCGCCAACAGCGATCCACAGAACAGGATCACAGCAACCCACCAGGCTTGCTGCGGGAGCAGTGTCCCAGAGGGGAGTGGTCGCTCAGGATGATTGATGCGATCTTTTTCAATATCGTCGTAATCATTGATGGCAAAAGCGCCAGCGGTCATGCAAGCTAGCACCATTGCTATGAGCAGATACACTAGTCCCGGTTCAACTGGATTGAGGGCATAAATCGTGAGGCAACCGACAAGAGCCGCTAGCACACTCAGGGTTGGGCGGCAGAGTTGAGCAAAGGATTGGACAACGCCAGGATCACCAACGGGTCTAGGAGAGGACGGAATACTAACCATGATTTACCTCCAAGACAAGGCTAGTCGTTTGAAAAATCTCTCTGTCCTTGGTGCTTGAACATAACCATCACGACCCCCTACAAGGGATTGACTGCCAAAATCTTCTCTACTCCAGAACCTATGTGTAAGGATAGGTAACCTGTGAGTCGGAGTCGCTTGATGTCAGTTGCAAGAATGCTAGTTAGGCTCCACCTTCAAATTAAAGCAAAAGTTTGAAGAACTTGTGATGGACTCGGACTGGGAAGAGTTTGTAAAGTAGTTTGTGTCAGCACTTAAAAAGCTACATAGGAAACCTCCCTTCAAATTCAATGGCAAAACGATTTAAGGGTGCTTTCCAATCCCGGATTGGCATCGTCCATTTCTTCGAGATG
>JAAUOM010000149.1 GCA_012034865.1 Acaryochloris sp. CRU_2_0
AATCGTCAGAGAATTCACTCGACGATTGGTTATCTTTCCCCTGCTCAATTTGAAGACCATTACTGGAGTACTCTAGATCAGCCGCTAGCAGCTTAACTTACCTGTCCACTTTTTTGGGGTAAGGTCACAAGGCAGGGCAATTAATCGGCTATAGCGGCAATTCAGGCTGGAGTTCTGCCCCTCGTTTACATGTGGAAGTTCATTACATCAGCGCTCAGAGTTTTGGTCAAACGCTCCCGTTTTCTATCTCATCCTACTGCGACTCGGAGCAATTGACCTAAATGATTGTGTTGCAGAAATATGAATCTTTGATGCGTTGAGCATCATAAAACAAGGCTCTAGTTTTTCTCTAGTTGTAACATTTTAAGTCATGTATATTGATACAATCATGCCTTGAAAAACTAAAATTCTATTCACTGGAGTAAAGATGCTATGGGGGATTCTAAACGAGCATCCAAACGACGGTTTTTGCCAGTGCGAAAGCGTCTTTTAAGAACTTGTCTTGGATTAATACTGTGTAGTCTTGTAGGATTTGTCTTTACAAAGAGTATCAACCCAGTATTGAGTTGGAGTAATCGCCCGAATAGTCCTATCACAACAACCATAAAAGGTAACTTCACAAATCCTGGTGTGGAAAGATCAATAGTGAAGAACTTAGGGGAGGGCAATACTCCTACTGTTACTACCGCTAGTAATAGCAATGATCAATGTCCCCAAGTGGGTAAGGGTTTTAGCGATCAGCTAGATCCCTATCTGAGCCATCCCACTGCCACTCAAAAGACTGTTGACCAGATCTTTGACCTCACAGCTTTGCCCGGAGAGAATCTTTCAGCCGAGGATGCAGCCAAGCGCAAGGAAATCATTGCCATGTATCGTGACTTCGGTATTGACTTATCACTGGATATGGGCAGTTTCTACTCAAAGACATTGGCCTCATTTCGTCCGCAAAGCTGGTCTTCGCAAACAAAGCAACCCTTGTCAGGTGCTTATCTACAACCTTTTTCGGTAGATGCTCCTACCAACCATCCTATTCCCTGTTATACTCCCCATGTTCAACTGCCTGTGGGTTACTTTAGTTCAGCTCAGTTGCACTTCTACAAGGGCTTTGATGGTGTTGGTTTCGGTGTCGCCATCTCTAAAGGAACTGATCCAGTGCGAACCATCAAAAGCAAGGCTGATGGAAAATCCTACCAAGCTCATGTGCGGAATGATGCCCTTGAGCTGTTTTTGCCCACAAATACTAATGCCGATCAACAAGTAATCTTTCTAGATAGTGTGGACAACACACTGATCAACTGTATCAAAGCAAAGCAAGATGGGTCTAACTATGCCTGCGGATTCGCTGCTCAAAGCACCTTACCTAACCTTGGCGATCGCGGTGGCACCATTGCCAGCGGCATGTCCAATCTAGCAGGTCTGATCCGAGAGGACGAAGCAACAGATAAGACCACCCGTCTTACTCATGGGATCATAATTGTCAGTAACCGCATGTGGAAAGCACGGGTCTATCCAGCAGTGTCAGGGGATGCCTGGATATACAAGAATCAAAACGCCAATCGGTATGGACGTGGACTGGTGCCTTATGGTGGGGTGGTACAGCTTGACCCCGCCCTTAATTTGGAAGCTTTGAATCTTAGCCTACCCGCAAAACGAATACTGGAGGCTGTGCAGCAGTACGGAGCCTACCTCGTTGATTCAGGTGGGCCTGCTTTTGGGATTTACACATCTGTCAAATCATCAGAGTTTGAGCAGTTTGCATCAATTTATACTCCAAACGATGATAAAGGCATTCAAAACCAGATTGCTAAAGTCCTTTCCACCAGCAAAGTCTATGTAGTACCGCCTCTCGTTAAACGATAGTTCGCCAATTCGAAAAAATAGAAGTACACCTCTAAAAGTCTTTCAGTAAAGACCCCATAAGGATAGTCTAAACTCCAGCAAGTATTACTTTGAGAATACAGACTAACAGGGAGTGGCTGATAATGCCAAACAGGAAAAAGATATTCAAGGTGACTCAAAGGATTAGGGTTAGCGATCAAGGCTTCGCGTTACCTGCAATTCTTGGCATGGGTTTATTGATGCTGATGATTGCTACTACCTTAATTATCAAAGCCCAAGGAGACCAAACTACTGCTATTGCCCAAAGAGATACGGCTGAGACTTTGGCTCTGGCAGAAGGAGGCAGTTCTAGAACTCTAGGGATGCTCAACAGCAACTATCAGAGCTTTTTAATCTTAAATTACGACCCTAATAATCTACTGCCGCCTAACACAGGCGCACCCAATCAATGGAGTACCCCTCCTGAGCCACCTCCCTGTTTTGATGCTAGTCAATTAGACACTATCTTGCTCAATGGCAGAATTCCCACTACTGTTGCGGCGAACACCTACACAGTTGAAGCCTATCGCTATGACACGACTACCCAAACAGGCACCTTACTCGTAAAAGGATATCCTCCCAATTCCACAGCCTTTGCTAGAGTGCAACAGACATTTAACGTCAGCTCTATCCCCAGTCTAGATCCTGCTAATTTCCCTGGCTTATACGGCGACCGTGTCAATTTAGGCAATAACGATGTGTTGGGGGCGATCGGAGGCAATGTTTTTGCAAAATTGCCTCCTTGCCAATACAGCAACTCAGTGCATAAATGGTCAACCCACTCAAGGGGGGTTACGAGCAGCCATTGGTGCTCTAAATAATGGTGTGGTTCAGGGGCAAATTCGCCTAGGCAAGATCAGCCTCCCTAGGCTACCAACAGCGCCAACAGGTGCGATTCCTCTAGGAAATTTTAGTGGAAATGGTGTACAACTTCCTGGCCTTCGTGACCAACCCATATCTATTGACTCTGGTGTCCCCACTTACAGTTACGCCTTAGATAGCCTGACTATGAGTGGGAATAACATCATGCGGGTGAATACTACCAATGCTCGTATTAACTTTTACGTCAGGGGTAATATCACCATGAGTGGCAATTCCCAGATCAAAAATGTCTGCACTGGCTGTACCAGTTATGGCGGCACAAATCTTGGCAACCCGGCTCGATTTTCGATTTATGGTAAACCCGATGACGGGGACACTAGCTACGACCAGGAGTTCACCCTTAACGGGGGCGCGACCCCCAGCAATGTATTTATCTATGCGCCCGACGCCAGAATGGGAATTAATGGTGGCAGCAGTAGTCCTGATATTTATGGAGCAGTTTGGGTAAAAGAGTGGAATGGCTCCAACTCTAACAATGCAGACATTAGTGTTCCTAATAATATGAGAAGCCTGTTGAGGCTTGAAGGCTTTAATGTTGACAATCTGATCACCGTCTACCGAACCAGTGCCAATACCCGTTGGCAACGTCGATCGCAAGAGCCTTAATCTTGATAAGCTTCATCTCCAGATCTTTACTCTATGGGTAAATGAATACTTCTCTAGCCATTTCCTTTTAGATCTTTATAAACTATGGATCACCACACGAACAAACATAAGGGTTTTACCCTGACAGAGGTCTTAGTCGGTCTCCTAATCGCTTCACTATTTATGGCCACATCCATGCAGGCTTTTGTTGCTTCCACCAGTTTCAAAGCCAGAGCTAGACAGATCTCTGAAGCCAATAACTGGGTTCAGGATGACTTGGAAAATGTTAAAACGCTGTCTCTGGATGTTCAACAAGTCCCCTATACTCAGGCAGAACTCTTACAAGCTGTCTCAGCCAGTCAAAATACACTTATCGTTAAGGGAGTCAATAGTGGGCTACGAGCCAGAGATGCTAATTATAATGCATTAGCCCCCGCTGACCAGATGAAATATGGCGGTGATGCCTTAATTATTGGTTCGGATTCAAACGACAATATCATCCAGGCGATCACGACGGACAGCACAACAACCCCACCCCGGACTCTCATTACGTTGGTCAACAACCTGCAAACTACTCAACTGCAAGGCAGCGATGTTCATGTCATTGCCCGTTGTCGCCCTCAAAATGCTAGTGCCAGTGGATTTGCAGCCTATTTAAAAGCCACATTGGAAACTCGTCCAGTGGCAGGAAACACCAACACTGCAACCCCCAATATTGGTACTAGAACCATTCTGGGCAAAGCATTTACCCTTACCCGAAGAACAACGATTAAAAACTTGACTCCTTTTCAGGTCTTGGAACTTGCTTACCGAGTCACGGATAACAGTGGGCAAACAATAGCAACAGCAAATACTGAGGTGGTACCCAATGCCTTCTTTCGATGCCCGTAAGCCAGAAGGGTTTACCTTAATTGAGATGGCCATCATCGCCATGATTATTGGTATCTTAAGTGCGATCGCCTTACCCAGTTTCCTATCATTTTTGAATGCTCGCCGAGTGGATCAAGCGCTTGATGATCTAGAAAGTGCGCTTAAGCAAATACAGTTAGAAGCTGTACGTAGAAGTCGTAACTGTAACATCAATATTTCCACAGGCAATAACCCCACCATCACAGGCAGGACTGGAACATATGACTGTTTGAGAATAGGCCGTGAACCCTTAGATGGTATCAATTTGACTAGCTCTGTTGCGACAAATCCCCTCACAATCACATTTGATTTTAAGGGGCGTCCCAACAACGCCACGACAACGACCATTGTACTGTCTCTCACCAGTGGCGAAAGCCCCGCTAGATGCTTAGTCCTTGCGCCAGGTATTGGTATCTCTAGAACCGGAAATTATAACGGGACAGGCACTGTCGCCAGCAATTGCATTACACCCCAACCATGAAAAATTATCCCTATCAATCTTGCTCTAAACCGTCTACGGGTTTTACCTTGCCAGAATTACTCGTTGGTATTTTGATTACTGCTATTACTCTGACGCTAACGGGTGCCGGATTTGTAACGTTGGCTCAAAAGAGTGCTAAAAGTGACTCTGAAATCGATCGCCGGATCGACCTTAACCGGGCAATTGAATTTATGTCCGACGAGATTCGCGAAGCCAGTTCCGTTTCGACCTCTGCACCGCCAGATTGGGGTGTGCCTGCTGGTTATACTGGCATTCTGTATCTGACTCGACCCAGCGCACCTACAACCGTTGCTTACTATACTCGTAATGCCGCCAGTACAGGTTGGCGTAACCAGTTAGTGGTTTACCGTGCTACTGCATCTAATGATCTGGGACAACCATTGGTCGATGGCTTGGCAAATGCCAATCCCGGATGCCCGGCTGGGTCGAACAACCAATGGCTTTCAAGTTTCACCTGCAACCCTTACGACTACAACTCGGCAGGTTGCCCTTTGCCTATTAGGTTATGTACCAGGATGGTCTAATTTACAAGTCAAAGGCCAATCTGGCTCCAGAGCTTGCGAAGGAACCAACTGCTCAGTTGGGAATTTGTCTAGTCCGAGTCCCAGTCCTACACCTGTCTGTCCGATAGGGAAAAGGTGGCAAGATCCTCCTGGCAAATGTGTGGGGTAACCCATAACCGTATGCTCACATCAGCATCAGCTAGGATGGTTCGCTACCTTTAGGCTCTCTAAGGAGTATTTTGCCATCACCATCAAAAGTGGATAAGCCCTTAAAGCTAGGAAAATACAACACTAATTTTAATTCTTTTGGATTTTATGCATGAAATTAGAAAATTAAGCCTAAAATATTAGTAATTATCTTTCCTACCAACTATCTGCCTAGATAGTGACCTTATTTGATGTGCTGCCCAATAATCTCGAATTTATGATTGCCTTACGAATTCTGAATTTAAGACTGGATATAACCAGCGAGGTAATTGTTTCAATCTTAATTTGCCAACGGGTATCCACTAGACCTATTCGAAAGATAAATTACACAGAAGTAAGAGCGTAAATTAAAAATCTATTGGTCAAAGCATATGGTCGGTAGTCATTTTATCCACTCAGAGATAGTCTAAATCACGATTACAGCAGGGATATTGAGCATTTTATCTTTATAATCCAAATTTATCAGCAACTATCTGAGCCTTGCTTCGTTTTTGTTAAGAGGAAGTTAGAGATAAGGTGGACTGAACATTCTCAATATCAAGCGAGGAAAACTTTACAAACTTCTAGGCAGAGCTACTATGGTTTTGTTAGAGCAAAAAAAAAGACAAGAGACACAAGCATTGCAATGCCCCTGCTGGAAGCGGCCTCTGATTGGGAATCGGAGTATGCTTGAGAGCACATAGTTTAGAATTTGTTGCCTGCTAGGAGAGAGTAGGAATCAAGTTCTGCAAAGTTCCAACAGTACAGAGATTGAGTACTTCCATCCAGGGAATACCTTTGACTTTTGCTCCAAAAAACTGTGCCAGAGACTGACCTGCCTTTTGGGCACCGGGGAGAAATGCCCGCAAGTTATTGACAATCGCCCAAGCATTTAGCATTGGGTCAATGGCATGTTCTGCTCGAAATTGACCAGAGACCTCTAGCTTCTCATCCAAGAAACGGATTGAGCGATCAAGAGGGGCAGAGTAAGCTGGGGCATCCTTAAATTTCAAGACATTTGTGAAGCGAAACCGTTTGTCCTTCAGGATATTGAGCCGTTTGAGTAAAATGGGTTCATCGTGATAGCGAACCAGATTTCGTCGGATTCGTTGGGAAAAAGCAGCCAACGAGGGTGCTTTTAGGATTGAGTTGAAGTCCGCTGTAACTTGCTCAAGTTGCTCAGATGGCAGGTCTGGATGTGCTTTGACATACTCATCCAAAGAGCAAGAGACCCGTTTGTTGCCATGCAGTTTACATTCAATGAGCGAGACACTGGAGACTACCGCTACCCAGGCGTTTTGGGCGGCTATCCATCCATCGGTAGTCACGGAAATCGGCACATATTCATCCTCCGCTTCCAGATATTCTGAGGCACGAGCGGCTCCATCCATTCCAACGCAAAACGTTTCAATCGTTTGAGTGAAGCTATCTTCATCGATAGTGGTCATCGATTTTCCGTACCAGATCAGCTCTTGCTCGGAGACCAAGAACAGGTTTACCTGTTCTGCGTTTAAGACCGCAAACTTCTCATCACTGAGTAAATGTTTGGGTGGGCTGAGTCCCATCCGCATTAATAGCAGGAAAACAGGCAAAAGATTTCCCAGCCATTGCACCAGGTTCCAAATCCAACCTGGTTGCCAGCCGTGCTCTATGCCCATCCAGCTATAAAGGGTGGCGGTCTCGCGTAGGGTTAAGCCCATCCCTAGGTTCATCTCCAGCAACTTTCCCAAGCAGTCTGCATCTTGGCGGCGGTAGCGCAGGATGAAACTCGGCAAGACGGTAAAGACTGCTCGGCAGCTTTGGCAGCGGACTCGACAGATCGGGATCGTTTCCCTAGTACCCAATAATCCTTGCAGGTGTCTATTGCGCTGACTGTGAATGGTGTAGTGATTTTGGTCGGTGCATCCTTGATGATGTTGCTCTACTGGTAGTTGAGCGCTAAGCAACGGTTGAATATATTCGAGTAAGGCTTTATGCCTACCGTGTACACACAAGTTGAAAATCTGTGAACACAAGTCTCACAACCCTTATCCAGCAAGAACTTCAAAAAGAGATATATTTTCAATAATTCTGATCTATTGAGAATGATCAACGAGAAATCAGGGTTATAAAGAGTGAGCTTTTTGAAGATGGGTCAGCGATCGACTTGTGTGTACACGGTAGCCCCAGAGATGAGTAATCGCCCTTGGGGTGAGGGAACTGCGTAGGGGAGCCACGCAAACCGGAGAAACGGAAAGCGATGAGGGATGGCACACAGAATTCTAGGGTCACCATCACAGCGCAACTGGATGACAATTTGGGTGATTTTTTGGAAAGAAGATCCCTTCAATTTGGATTAATGAAGATATCCCATTTAGGCAGTAGAGGATTTCTCTCCAACCGTTTCTCAATCCCTCGCATTGCTTTTTTAGTGAGTGAAATTCCTTTTTCATAAATCTTTTCTGTCAATGTCACAACGGGGTGAATGCCTTTCCAAGTCATGGTGCTAGCCCAGCCCAAAAGGGTTTCGACATCCGTTAACAACGTTCCATTCCAATGTTGCTCCAGAATGCCCAACACCGTTCAATGGGGTTGTACTTGCTGTGATAGGGCGGATAGTAGAGCAGTTGAATAGATTTGCCGATGTGGTCACTCAAGGCCACCAGTCGATTCAGGAACTGAGTGCGTATCCCACTATTCTCAGAACCGTTATCAACCTTGATTTGTATGAGCTGTATGCTTTGTTGTTCGGTTGGTGCGATTGTGTTCCACCACTGCTGCAAGTTATCGACGATAAAATCGCTTGTTTTGTAGGAATTGCCAAAGGTGAGGTGCAACTCTGCGGTGTCCTCATCGAGAATGCCGCAGGGGACATATTTTGCTCCACAGCCCATATCATGGTCACAGGCTTTCGTCTGGGTTCGAGTCTTTCCCTGACGCGATGAATCGCCAAGCTCGACGGTGGCTTTGCAATCGATGCTCAATCGCTTGAGTGTGCCGTCATGCTCTTTGTGGTCTTTGCATTGAATGTTGGCAAAGATGGCATCTGTTTGTGGCAGTTTTTTTTGGGTTTGGCTTTGAGGATTTTTCGTAGTCGATAACCTGAACGGTTCAAGACGGCTGCCATGACACTCGCAGAAGGCAATTGCTCTGGACAGAAGCCTTGCTGTTGCAGGTGGTCAATGGCAGCAGCCGCGGTTAATCGGGTAAAGGCGATTGAGCTTGAAAAGGTGGGCTCTTGTTGACAATGGGCTTCCGCGAGTTCTCCTAGTGCTGCTGCCGCCTTTGGGTGAAGCTCTTCCCAACGTTTCCTGCCGCTAAAGCCTGATTGAGCACCCACACAAATAATCCCAGTCCGTTTTTCTGCTAAACCTGTCGCCACCGTATTTCTCCCCCAGCCAAACACATATTCTGTGAGTCGGGCGCTCCCTTCGCAGTATTTGATGGCGATTTCTGCCTGGAAAGCCCGACGGCGGACTCCTGTCATTTTCGAGGAGGCAAATTGCAGATCTTTAATTTGAGTGAAAGTTAATTCTTCAGGCATGGCAAGGGTTTGATTCAATAGTTCACGAATGCATCCTAGCGTAAGCCTGATTTATATCAATTCAGAACGTAGGACTCATCAGTTGGTCTTTTTGGGACTGTTCCTCCTCTAATTTGTGATTTTTAGTCCTACCCAAAACAAAGGTGAGTTCTTTCCCTTAAATCACCTAAGGATCGTGGCTTAAATAAGATCCAGAATATAATGAAGCGTGATAGCCTGAGAATCCTTCCTTTATTTGTTTTTAGATGAATCCGTACCCTACGCCATTGAACAACAAATGCAACGGCTTTATAAGTCTTTGAACGAGAAGGATCGTCGTCGTTATGCCGCCATCGAAGCTA
>JAAUOM010000032.1 GCA_012034865.1 Acaryochloris sp. CRU_2_0
TCGCAGTCCTATCAACTTCTTGGTCAATGTCGTCTGTGGCTTGATTGCTTACTCTCACCAGCCCAAAAAGCCAGCTTTGTCTCTCGACGAGTATTTACTACCTCCTGCTTATCCAGAACTCAGGTTACATAGAGTCCCAGCAGCATAGTCATCAATAGGTCCACCAGGATTGAGAAAGGAAGTCCGACCTAGATCATTATCGAAAATCATGAACCGCATGTGGGGTTTAAGCAGCAAGGAAATGGGATGGTGTTCTCCAAGCTGACGAGCTGTCACAACGGCCAATGGTCCCATGGCGGCGTGAGTAAAAGAAAAGTGAGAGCCGAGTTCTTGGTGGTTGCAGTCGGCAACCTGCACACAAAGCTTGGCAAAGAACCAGTCTAGAGGTGTATCTTTTGGCGTATACATATGGATAGTATTGCCGGACTCACTTTTGACCTCGATCGCAACCGGGACTAGATTCTTTTCACCCCCGGCCCAGTAGAAAAGAGATCGCGTTTTGGGCATATATTTACGTCCAGCCTTTGACGTTCCCCCCTGAATGCCGTCTAGAAATGGGTGTTCCAGGAAGTAAAGTTGCCCATCCTTCAGCGCTTGCTCTAAGCTGACATCACCACCAAGTACACCTTGAAACAGAGCATTATCCACCCCAAAGTTTTCGGGTAGAGTCTGGAGTTGATGCGTTGCCATTGCATTACAACCAGACAACCTCTGTTCTGCAAAGGCAGCATCAGTGCGGTAATGCTTCATTACATTGGGCTTAGGCAGCAACGTGAGTAGCTCATCATATTCTTTTAGGGTATCAAGGGGATCAAGAAAATTCTTGATTTTTGCCACCAAGATATTGGCGGGCAGATTTGCCATGCTGGCCAGTCGCTTAGCTACATAATCCGCCGAAAACAGTTCTCGCATCGGGACATGTTCCAGAAAAGGCAGCGGCGGTAGTAAATCGCGGTTGAAATTGTAATCTTTACGATTGCGTTCTAGATAGGCTTTGCGAGCATCAAGATTCCGATCATGTTGCGGTAGATACGGAGTCATCAGCGTACCAAAAGAATTAGGCTAGAGAAACTCAGTCGTCATCACTGCGTTTAAGGAACCAACGGTTCTATAGCGTTTTCAAATACTCAATCAACGCGATCTTCTCTTGAGAAGCTAAGTCAGTCCCATAGAGATGGCCTTGATTGCTATTACCTGTCTCGGTGGTGTCGAGCTTGAACCCCCAATACTCAGCCTCTTCACCTTGAGAGACAAAGCCCACCCGATCTGGATCGAAGACATCATAGCCACGGTAAAAGACTGGCGTCCGCTGATCTGGAGGGTTTAGCAAATCCTGCAGTGTGGGCACCGACCCATTATGCAAATACGGCGCTCGAAGCCATAGACCATCTAACGCCACCGAGAGATAACCATTCGTCTTACGCAGGTTATTAAACTTAAAGGGATAGCCCTTGGCAAAATCGTTATAGGCTTCTGCTGCTTCTGCCGTCCACATTTCTAAGCGATGTCTATCTGTTCCCACCTCTGGTTGCGGAATCACAGTGCCGGTACGCTCACCACCAAAGGCATGGCAGCTGGCACAGTTGTGCTCAAAAATTGTCTGCCCCTGCGTCGCAAGTGTGCCATCAATGGCAAACGGGTAAGCGGGTGGCTCAGCTCCAGTAATATATTTTTCAACCCGCTGTAGGTCTTCAATGGGAATCGTTTGTAGCGTTGCTCCATCCCCTAGTGCCCCGGTATTGACAGTTTCTGTTAGCGATGTTTCCAGACCATCCCAGTGAAGGGCAAATCCTGATCGCAGTTTTTGATTCCAAAGCGGCATCATGTCAGAGTTGCCAATGGTGTCATCGATAGGCTGATCTAGCATTCGGAACTTGACTGGATTAAAGGGATCAATACGACCCGGCCCCCAATTGGGTCGAGATTTGGTCCATTCAAATTCTTGACTTTGCTGAAGGATCAGCTTTTGGGTAATGGGGATTGCAAACCGATAGATCACTTTGTCGATCAGCGATAAAGGGTGGTTGTATTCAATCTCAGGCAGAATATAACCCGCCGTAAATCGGGCATCCTTGGCGCAGGCTTCTAGAAAGCGGAGATACCCAAGTGAATCAAACTTGCTTGATGGCCCCGTTGGCACAATTACTGGCTTGTCTTGAGGTTGTTTTCGGTAGGTGGCGGTGTGGCAAATGGCGCAGGTAATGCCCTGGCGTTCCATGCCCAAAACCTTCCGTCTTGAAATGCCTACGGGGGTCTCTTTACCCTCTTCCCAGGTCATGCCTAATGCCGTATAGCCACCCGGTCGCGGTAGATATTCTGGGAATAGGCGGGGCAACACTTCCCAAATTAATAGGGGTACCCCTTCCTTTTGCTCAGTGCTAATCGAACCGTACTTGAAATGGTCTGCCGGAGATTCGTAGTAAGGGGTTTCTTCCCGTAGAACGATCCAGCCTATATAGGCCACCAGTAAAACAAGCACGAGTACAATGGTGGTGACGATTTTCCCCACTCTGGTTTTGAAGGCATCCATCGTTTGCAGTGACTCCCCTTGGCAATTTCAATGGTCTAAATATCTAAACAAGGCTATGTAGACTGGGCAGATTGGGTCTGCATCGCTCGATAGAGCAAGACTGCTTCCACCGTGCCAAAAAAGGTATCGGTGAGAGCAATGGATAAAAAGCCCAACTGCTGGTTGAACAACAACACCGCCAGAATAAAAAACGAGGCTCCACCCCCTCGGGTAACGAAGATGGTCATCCAGGAAATAATCGGATAGCGAAAAGGATCTTGGGCTACCGGAACGTAGATAATACTGATTTCAAGCAGCAAGATAGCTGACGATCTCGCCCAAATAATTGGCGCGGGAGTGGTCATGTGTAAAAGATTGAATAAAAACTCTGGTGCAAAGAGGAGCAGTACCACAAAAATCATATTGACGGCAATCCCGGTATAGACCACACGGGAAAACCAGTGGGCAGACTGATTCATTGATTGTGATTCCTGATAGTCATTGATCTTGCGGTGGGTCTTGATGGATAAAAACTGGTGCGGTAGAGTTCTCAACCCGATGCTTACAGACTTTTTAAGTACTCCACTAAGGCTGTTTTTTCTGCAGGTTTTAGATCGGTACCGTAGAGGTGTCCCCCATTACCATTACCTGGCTCTGAGGTGTCATATTTAAAGAAGGAGCGGCCCTCTGCTGCGGCCACATCTGAGACAAAGCCGAGCTTTTCCTGGTCAAAGACATCATTCCCGCGATAGAAGTTACGGGGTCGGTTTTCTGGCTTCTCAAGTAAGTCTCGAAGGGTAGGAACCGATCCGTTATGTAAATAGGGGGCACGTAGCCATAGACCATCGAGGGGATGGTTAGCATAACCATTGGTCTTTCGGAAATGGGTGAATCGCTGATCTTCGCCTTTATAGGTAATGCCGGCAAATAGGGTGTATTGGTTGGACGCAAATTCAGTGGTGTAGGAGTCCAAGCGCCCTGAATCGGTTCCGATCTCTTCGATGGGGGTTACTTGACCAACCTTTTGTCTGCCAAAAGCATGGCAACTGGCGCAGTTCTGCTCAAAAATCGGTTCGCCCTGGGCGGCTAGCTCTGTATCAATGATATAGGGATACTTTGGAGCGGGTAAATCTAAGAGCCAGTCTGCTGTGCGGGTGATGGAATCAAGATCAATATTGGTAGGGGACACTAGAGCTAGGGCTGCGCTTTTATTGCGTTCTGCCACTGAGGCGTTGTTGCCATCCCAGTGAAGATTCATACCTCGACGGGGACCTTGATTCCAAATGCTGGGGAAGTCACTGGCAGATCCTTGGGTTTCCTTCTTGGGCAGATCCTCGACGATAAAGTTAAAGGCGCGGGATTTGTAGGGGGTAAAGGTATCGACCCGACCGGGACCATAGAGAGGCTGATCATCAAGGAATTTAAGGCGTTCGGCTTGTACACTGAGCAAGGCACGGGTTTGGGGGATAGCGATATAGCGGTAGAGTAATGACTCTAGAGGATTGAGCTTGGCTCCTTGTTGCTTGAGATCTTTTTCGATGTAGGGCATCATTTCCCGAGCGTTGAATCGTGGATCGTTGGCGATGCGGGTAATGAAAAAGAAATATGCCTCTAAATTCACCACATTTGACGGCATTGTGGGAATGATGTGGGAATGTGCCTTTGCTGATTCTCGGACACTACCCATATGGCAAAAAGCGCAGTTGTTCGTGACGACATCAAGACCTAGATAGGTGTCATGAGCAAATCCAATAGGCAGGTCATGATCAGGCTCTTGCATAAACCCGATTTGGGTGACACCCTCACCGGGGACTTTGTAGGTGTCTGTTGGCAGGTATTCGGGAAACATTACCGGCATCACCCGCCAAATCCAGTAGGGAATTCCCATATTGGAGGCTCCGCCGATGGAGGCATATTTGAAATGCTCATCAATGTTGCTGTACTTGGGGGTGTTCCGGGTCAATAGCGGCCAAGCCAGCACCAGAAGAATCACCAGCACGATACCCACCAGAGTGGTTATGAATTTGGGTAACCCATTCCAGATTTGTTGCAGTAGAGAGGGGGAGGTGTGTTCACTCATAATGGATCTGCGATCGCAAACAGTATTCAGCTAAAGAGTCAAAGCTGGCTCCAACTGGGCTGTCCCTTTGACGATGGGGAGTGAGTGGGGAGCCTTTAATTGTGTTCGCTGCCCTTATGCGGGTTCTTTGGACAGGCTAGCTGTCGCTACTGGAAAAGGAGGGGGATCAAACACCGACATTACTTCCGCAATCATGGTGTCATAGTCTGGGAATCTTGCCCACTCGTAACACCCCAAGGGATTTTCAATCGTATTGAGTAAACACTTATTGCAATAAGTACAGGGGCGATCGCTAATGTCTTTACCGGCTGCAAACTGGTGGGGCAAATCATTGTTGGCCACCAGCATCCGAGCCATACTGACGGCATCGCAAAACTCTGCCTCGATCGCATTACGAATAAATGAAGCCTGCTGAAACCCACCGGTACAGATCACGGGAACCCTAACGCTTTCTTTGACCGCCTTGGCATTGCGAAGACTGACGCCCTGATGCCAATTCAGTAACTCCTGCATCTTTTCTAGGGGAAACTCCTTTAGGAATTTAGGATTGAAGTCCCCCGCAGTGATCGAATCCGCCATCACAGGCAGCTCTTTATGAGCCTTATGTAATTTATTGGGAATGCGATACCACAGAGCATTGAAAATGGGGAACAGCCACTGACAGCTAAACAGCAAATAGTTGCGTAGGGTCTGGTTGCCACTGGACAGCATGGCGTCGTAAGTGTTCTTGGCATCATCGGTGGAGAATTTACCCTTCAGCGGAAAGGTTCCCGGCGGATTCATGGGATGGGGGAAAATACTGCCCACCGAGATATGGATGCCATCAATACCGTCTTCTTCCATCCACTTGCAGATTTGGAGCGTGTCCTCAAGGGTGTTGCCCACTTTCTCGGTGGGAATAATGGCATTGTTGTAGTCCACAGCGCTAATTTTGCACTGAAAGTGAAAGTCGTCCCCCACTTCTTTGCGCACCGCTTTGATCACTTCATGGAGAAAGCGATAACGATTGCGCAACGACCCACCGTAGCCATCGGTGCGATCGTTAATGCCTGAACTGAGGAACTGCGTAATCAAATACCCATTCGCTCCGTGAAGTTCTACACCATCTAAATCGGCAGCTTTTGCTCTTCGCGCTCCTTGGGCAAAGGCATCCACCGTCTCATTGATTTGCGCCTCGGTCATAGCCTGACATTTTAGGCCGTGGAAGGAGTCAGCCTTATTCGTGGAGCTAAGGCGAATATCACTGTTCTCAACCCCCTGAATATCTTGCTGACGACCAGAATGACTGAGCTGCATGATGAATTTGCAGTCATGCTGATGGACTCGATGCCCCACCTCTCGCCAAAAGGGGATGCGATCGTCACTGCTGATGGTGGCATAGTTTGGTACGATGCGCCCCTTAATGGTGATTGGGACAAAGGACGAAATGATTGCTCCGACCCCACCACGAGCGAACTTCTCTTCCCAGTTCACCCGGGCAGGATTGCCTGACCCATCATAGTTGTCAAATCGACCGGAGATATTGGAGCGAAAGAAACGGTTTTTAACGGTCAAGTTTCGGAACTTCAAGGGCTGAAACAAAATATCGTTTTCTAAAGCCATCGGTCATCCACCTAAATTGTCGAAATTGCTAATGAAATACAGTCTAAATATCCAGAAGCTTTCTCTTCAAAAACAACACCATAGAAAGTCCTAACCTATCTCCTAAAAAACAGAGCATAGATAGGCTAAATCTTCGTAGATACAGCTCCCCAAGCTGCCTTTAATTAAAGGGGTAATTTAGAATTATTTAAACATTGTTAATTAATCCACTCAGGGTATGAAATAAAGGTTTTTCTAGAGAATATAAAATTAACTAGCAAAGAAGTATAAAACTATAATAATCCGTTGATTGATTACTTTTTTTGCGACTTTCATAAAAGTTCATATTCCAATAGCGCAGATCCTAATAGAGTATAGTAAAAGCCTGTCAATCTCCTTCTCACAGAGAATTATCGGATCGCTATTTTGCTTATAGGAGGAATAAATTCAGGTCAGTTTCTATGAATATATAGAATTCGTTATGCATCAATTTCTTCTTAACTCAATTGTCTGTTGCTACGTAATTCAAACATCCTGCACTAAGAATTGCTTATCATTTTTTGGTATAAAATTATAGATTTTTGACTTTGACTTTATTGATTTCAGTTCATGCTTGGCAGCGCCTGCGGATTTCTGCTGCAAAGGGGGTTGATCTGCAGCAGCGTTGAACCACCAAAGATATACCTTCGATCTTCTAGGAGGAGAACTTTATGAAAAAGCTGCGATTGGGCTTGATGAGTGGACTACTTGCGATCGCATTTTTTGTGAGTGGAATGTCCCCGCTGGCATTGGCAGTAGAGTATAGTGAAACGCTACCCTCTGCCCCAGGCTATAACTACGAAAACGATGGCGACTATTTGGGGTATTTGCCCAACGATTATTATGCCAAACAAGGCAAACTCACCGATAAAGAAAAAGCAGGTCTGCAAACTTGGTATTTCTGGACCGGTGGCAACGATAAGTTCTTTCGAGACCTCTCCACCGGTAAGATCCTGTCAGATTCCAAGGGTTATGCTGGCACCTTTGACTTTTTAAAGCTCGTGGATGCTCGCCCTCCCAATGATCCTGTGGCTCAAGCAGACAAAACTTTCACCCCCTTACAACGGGAGGATCGCTTCAAAACCATCGGTGTCATCAATGATCCAGGCTGTAAAGCCGCCACTGAAACCGATGAATATGGCCTGTGGTTGGATAACTGCAACCAAGATCCCCATTCCACAGGGATTATGGGAGCCAGAAAATTCAAGAACCCCAATTTTGATCCACTCAAATGGAATGTCGAAGAGTATTACAAGGAGGGGGCGCAGGTCGAACCACCCTATCGCATCGGTCTATCCTGCGGTATCTGCCATATTTCCTTTAATCCCCTCGATCCGCCCCAAGATCCAGAGCATCCGTCATGGCAAAATCTCTCTGGGGCGATTGGCAATCAATATATTCGCGAGGGAGGATTATTTGGTCGCAATCTACCCAAGGATGACTTTATTAAAGAACTGGTTGAACTCCAGCCCCCTGGTACCTCGGATACTTCTCGGAACGCGACCGATCACATTGATAATCCCAATGCGATTAACTCCATCTTCAACCTTGGAGATCGGCCTACCTTCACTGAAGTGATGAATGATGGTTCAGAGAAAGAGGTCTATCACATCCTCAAGGATGGAGCTGACTCTGTGGGGCTTGGTGAAGCGGCTGAACGGGTCTACGTCAACATTGGTGTCTGCTCAGACGAATGGCTTAAACACCATGAGATTATCGCCGGAATTGATCCACAAACCCCCTTCTCTCGAGAAAAAGCACTCCAGCCTGGAACCTGTGACCATGACTTCTATATCAAAACAGCGTCACGGATGGATAATGCCGCTGAGTTTTTGAAAACGATCAAACCCTACCATTTAGCAGATGCACCCAATGGACAGGCCTACCTCACCAAAGACGAAGCAGTGCTGAGTAAAGGCAAGAAACTCTTTGCCCATAACTGTGCCCAATGCCACTCCAGCAAACAGCCTCCAAGAGATCTATCCGTCGAAGATTATCAGGCATGGTACGAAGAGTCAGTATTAGCCGCTGATTTCCTTGATCACAACTTCCTCTCTACGGATGAACGCTATTCCATCACTGAAATCGGAACCAACGCATCACGCGCATTAGGAACCAATGCATCTGGTGGTCACATCTGGAATGACTATTCATCCAAAACCTTTAAGGAGTTGCCATCCCCCAATGCACTGGAATTAGAGAATCCCTTGAAGACCGATCAAACACTTAAATTCAGGCCGAAGACGAGTGGCTATTATCGGGTTCCCTCGCTGATCAGTGTCTGGTCCAGCGCTCCCCTACTGCTCAATAACAGTGTGGGCAAATTCACGGGCGATCCCTCTGTGGCAGGGCGGATGGAGGCATTTAACGATGCCATCGAAAAGCTTCTGTGGCCGGAAAAACGAGATCATGTGATCAAGCGTACCCGTCAAGATACCCAGCTTGATCTCAAGAGTATTGGTTTAGGGGCAGGTAAAGTTACGGTTCCCCAAGGGACACCTGCCAAGTTAGTGGCTAACCTAGATCCTAATAACGTTCCTTTGGCCTTTATCGCTGTGCCACTGCTGCAACAGCCTTTAGTGAGTCGCTTAGTCGCAGCGGGCGTCAATATTTTGCCCAAGGGCTGGGTGGCACCGCTCTTGCTCAAGCAAAATACGGCTCCTGACTTCGTCGAAGATCGTGGCCATGTGTTCGGCACAGATCTACCCGATGAAGACAAGCAAGCTTTGATTGAATTTATCAAGACGTTCTAGGCCAAGATATATTATGAAGAATATCTTTGGGGGAATCATTCTATGGGCTGGTATTGTCCTTGCTATTCTTGCAGGATGGTTGCTCATTCCCACGACTTTTTGGCAGTATCTTTTCTTTCTTCGTATTCCAGTTCTGATGGGCTTGGTATTAATTCTACTGCCCGCGATCGCAAAGTTTGCATTGCCCGCAATGTTAAAGAACCTCTTTGTACTTAGGGGAATTTGGCAGTTAGCGTTTACTATTTTGGGGGCAAGCGCAGCCGCGATGTGCGTCATTCTGGTAGCTTACACCACAATTAATAATGCCCCTGCCCGCTTTGGTGTACCTGTACTGCTAGAAATTCCCCGTGGATGGCAGTATCTATTTGCAACGGCATTGGCATTGCCCATTATTATTGCCGCTACGGATCTATCCCAAGAAGAGTTAGAGCAGAGAAGATGGCTTGGGTTCACGGGAGGTTTATTATTTAGCGCCGTATTTTTGGGTGCCTTTGATTTAGCTCGTGAATGGTTAAATGTCCATATTTCGGTTGACCATTGGCTGGTAAGAATTATTGAATTAGTTGCGAAAAACGTACCCAATGGCTATTTAAACGATCTAGGAGAGCTGGATGCTGATCATATCAACACCTTTGCCTTCTTTTTAGTTCTCTTAGCTGTCTATCTGGTTGCCTTCATTGTCTTTAAGCCACGTCCTATACGTAAGAAGAGAGAAGCCTCGGCACTTTTTTATGTGACGCTGCTGGTTGCTATTGCAACACTATTCTTAGGAAGTCTCACATTCTATTTTGATTACTATCGAGTGTCAGTCTTGTTTTTCTGGCTACTGATTAGTGCTTTGATGTACTGGTTCTTCAAGGTAGATCACTTCTTTGAACTGAAAGAAGACTCCATTAAAAACAAAAGTACGAATCCGCAATTACAAGATTTTACAGCCGTTCTCAATCAGCGTCTTGAACATCAAAACCACGATGAGAAAACGCTAGTTGTAGTTTGTGCTAGTGGTGGTGGTATTCAAGCATCAGGGTGGACAGCTCAAGTTTTAACGGGTTTGCAAGATGAATTAGGAACTTCTTTTACCAAAGCTATTGGCTTAATTAGTTGTGCTTCTGGTGGTTCAGTAGGAGCCATGCACTACTTAGATCGTTTTAGTTCTAAGGGCTATCCTGACTCAGATGAGCGAGAGAATATATTTGTCAGCGCCACTCAAGATAGCTTGGATGCAACGGGGTGGGGATTGGCCTATCCAGACCTATGGCGAGTAATTTCCCTGCCGCTATTCCCAGGAATTTTTGCTAAGAATCTGGAAGATCGTGGCATCGCATTAGAAACAGATTGGCAGGGAGAACTCAAGGGCTGGGAAAACAAAAAACGTCCGCAAAAGAGAAAATCTCTGGCAAGTTGGCGCGAACAAATCTTGAAAGGGGAAATTCCAATTCCCATCTTTAATACAACCTTAGTTGAAGATGGTAACCGTTTTTTAGTAACACCCATGACTTTTGGAGCAACGTCCGGGAAAAAATGCTTCAATACTCTATACGAGGATTATGATATTGATATCGTTACAGCTGCAAGATTATCAGCAACATTTCCCTATATTTCACCCATTTGTCGCAACAATCAAAACTTAAAGCAAAATTATCACATGGCAGATGGTGGCTATTTTGATAACTCAGGGTTTGTAACATCTGTGGAATGGCTGAATGATCTGTTAGGCAAGCCACAAAACAGAAACATCAAGCGCGTTCTAATTCTACAAATCAATCCCTTTCCCAAACCAGTACCAAAAGAACAGATCAGAGGAAACGGAGGTTGGTTCATGACTACTATCGGGCCATTACTCACACTCTTCAAAGTGCGAGATCCAGTACTGACAACACGAAATAAGCTGGAAGTCGAAATGCTTCAAGAACAATATCCTAAAGCTCAGGTAGACATCCGATACTACCCAATTCACTTCCCTGATCATGAAATGTCTCAAAAAGCTGAGGTTCTCAGTTTTTATAGCGAACAAGGTGAATATCAACCGCCTCTTTCCTGGAAACTGACTAAAAAAGAAAAACAAGCCATTCATAAAGGGTGGGCAATCATAGCATCAGGCAAGCAGATTCAAAATCTAAAAACACTATGGCATTCTGAGTGGGGGATGCCGCAACCTCTAGGCTGAGAATATTTTGATGAAGCAGTACCTACAGACATCGCCATTCAGGCTCCTGTTGATACAGATTCTGAGGGTTCGACCTTTACCCTGACCCTCTCTATAACTTGAGTTTGGACTAATAGAGTTTTAGAGAATTGATGGCAAGGCATGACAAAGTTGCTCAGCCGTTCAAAGGAGCTGAGTAAAGTGCAAGGAAGTCAGATAATCAGCCGCTAAGCTGCAAGTGGCTGATTAGACGACAATCAAGCTGACGTTTAAGAAACCCTAGAGCAACCTTTAGGGATTATTAAAGAGATAGCGCTATTCAACCTTAGCGTAGTCATGCCGAAGGCTATCGTGACAACGTCAGCGCCCTAGGGGCTATGGGGTCTATAAGGTTGAGGAAGCTAGGACTAAATTATATAAGTTGAACCTATCTATAGGAAATTCTGATGATTCCTAGGCAACAAACCCTCTTGAATTCTTTCTGGATAAGGGTTGTATACTTGTAGGTTGCCTAGATTGATGATCTTCTAATGCACTCAGAGATATTTCTATTTAAATCTAATTTAAGACCTGAAAACTTCTATGGATAAGGAGTTTTAGATTTTATCCTTGCTCATAATTAAACGATCCCCATGGGAGACGCCTGACATTAGATAAGTAAATCATGATCTAAGGTCGGGGATTCATTACAAATCCCATTGGTCAAGAGCCTCTTTAAAGTTTATAAAGCTTAATTTTTTGCGTAGTATCAAAGAAGTAGTTCCAAGCTTGCGATGGGTGTTTAACCCAAGATTCATTGCTGGAATCATTTAACTGCCGTTTCCATGAATTAACGAGGAGTATTGCATGGCAAGTTACAAGGTCAAACTAGTAAGTGCAGAAAATGGTCTTGACGTGACCATTGACTGTCCAGATGACGAATATATTTTAGATGTAGCCGAAGAGCAAGGCATCGACCTTCCCTTCTCCTGTCGTGCCGGTGCTTGCTCTACCTGTGCTGGCAAAATTACTGCAGGGACAGTTGATCAATCCGACCAATCCTTCTTGGATGACGATCAAATTGAAGCGGGTTTTGTGCTGACTTGTGTGGCTTATCCCACGTCTAACTGCACCATCGAAACCCATCAAGAAGAAGCACTGTACTAAGATCACGAAAATGCCACAAGTTGTGGTCAGTGAGTTGGGGCGTTGTGATAGCGCCCCAACTTTTTGTTGTGTATAGCCAGCTTTAGACGTTCAGAATTTTCGTTACAGAAGATAGAACTATTTTCTGCAGAGTTGCATACGGCCATCTCCTGTTATGGAAGGGTGCCCGCAGGGTGGGTGAAGTGTCACAAACATCCAGACCCACCCCTTATCCCTCTATCAAGGCTTTTGCCTTTTTGCCTCGCCAGTGGTACTAGCGATCGACGGAACCCATAATCACATCAATGCTACCGAGAATAGCCACAATGTCTGCGACCTTCATGCCCTTTAGCAATTGCGGCAGCACTTGCAGATTATTAAAATCAGGGGCACGAATCTTCCAGCGCCAAGGGAAAACATTCTCATCCCCAATCAGATAAATCCCCAGCTCACCCTTGCCCGTTTCTACCCGGGCATAGAGTTCCCCTTCCGGAATTTTGAAGGTCGGAGCCAATTTCTTGCCTAGAAACTGATAATCGAAGGAATTCCACTCCGATTTGCGCCCTTCCATCATCCGTTTGGCTTCCAGGTTTTCGTAGGAACCACCGGGCAGCTTCTCTAGGGCTTGTCGAATAATTTTGACGGACTCACGCATCTCACGAATCCGGACATAGTAGCGGGCTAGGCAATCTCCTTTGGTTGCCCACTGCACTTCCCAGTCAAAATCGTCATAGCACTCATAGTGATCGACGCGACGCAGATCCCACTTTACCCCGGAGGCTCGCAGCATCGGACCTGATAAACCCCAATTAATTGCCTCTTCGCGGCTAATCGTACCGACATCATCCAAGCGGCGAATAAAAATAGGGTTGTTTGTAATCAGGCGCTCATATTCATCGACCTTCGGTAAAAAGTAATCACAAAAGTCCAGGCACTTCGACACCCAACCATAGGTCAGATCAGCGGCCACCCCTCCCATGCGGAAATAGTTGTTATTAATGAAGCGCATCCCACTGACCGCTTCAAACAAGTCATAGATCATTTCCCGTTCTCGGAAAATATAAAAGAAAGGGGTTTGAGCGCCTACATCTGCGAGGAACGGCCCCAACCACAGCAGGTGATTGGCAATCCGATTGAGTTCCAGCATAATCACCCGAATATAGCTGGCTCGCTTTGGCACTTTGATGTCTGCTAATCGCTCTGGGGCATTGACGGTAATGGCCTCATTGAACATCCCTGCCGCATAGTCCCACCGACTGACGTAGGGAATAAACATAATATTGGTGCGATTCTCGGCAATTTTTTCCATGCCTCGATGTAGGTAGCCAATCACTGGCTCACAATCGATAACATTCTCGCCGTCAAGAGTGACCATGAGTCGCAGAACCCCGTGCATAGAAGGGTGTTGCGGTCCCATGTTCAGAACCATAGGCTCGGTGCGGGTTTCAATGGTTGGCATAGTGGAGATGGGGTAAGGGAAACGACGGCAATATCAATAAGCTGAAGCGTGCAGGCAAAAAGCGAAGGGTGTATCTCAGCAAAGAATATCCAATCGGGTTGTGCCTTTATCTATGGTACAGATCTCTATTCCAGGAATCCAAATATTTTTAGCAGCGTTGCAGAAATTTGAAGAGCAAGGGGGTGACCCATAGAGACGAATGGCGGCTCGCCCCTAAGGGTCACCCATAATTTTAGGAACCTTAAAATAATCTTCTTCCTGGTCTGGGGCACAGGCAAAAATAGCCTCTCGATCTGCATAGGGGGTTAGGGTATCCGCGCGTGATATTGCTGACATCAATAGCCCGCGTCGTTGGTTCAACATCTGTTACATCCAGTTCACTGAGTTGCTCAAAATAGTCAAGGATATCCCTCAGTTGGGTGGTGAATTGTTCTGCCTCTGCTGTGGTTAAGCAGAGGCGAGCTAGGTGGGCAACTTTGTCAACTTCGGTGCGCTCAAGCATTCTGACGGGGCTTCTCCTAGGATGATGTTAGCTGTGTTATACAGATAGACTGACTGCTGGCGTGAACGGCTGAAGGGGAGTGAACTTGACTGGGCAAGCATCCATAATTCATTGCCGGACGCCTATTCTGCCTGTAGTCTTTAGCCAGTTTTGGACTTCACTATAGTTATTGGGTGCAATTTTGATGGCTCGTTTCCAGAAATCGGCAGCCAAATCAAAAAATTGCTCGGATTCATCGATTCTGCCCTCTTCTTCGGCCTGTTCTCCCTTGAAATGGAGAACGACTCCAGTGTTATACAACGCTTGTACTAGGTTTGGGTTTAATTCTAAGGCTCGATGATAGTGCTCCAAGGCTTTGTCATGATCGCCATTATTGGCAAAAATCAGCCCCATATTGTAGAGGATATAACTTTTGTCAAAAGGATCTTCTTCTAATTCTAAGGCTTGTGTGTAGTTGCCCAATGCTTTTGCATAGTTGCCATCTACCTGTGCAGCCATCCCTGTCCGATAGTATTTGAAAGCATCTTTGGATTTTTGATCCGTAGGTATCACTTTCATCACAACATCGGACATGGCCGAAAAAGCTTTATCAATAAAATTGTCACTAGGCATAATGACTTCAACCGTTGTAAGACCTTAATTAAGGGTAAATGGATATCGCGCATTAAGAGCGCCTATCCTTTAGTTTAGCAGTAGTCTAAAGACGTCACGGTAGGGTCATGCTTGTGATCGATAAAACTAGGAAATTATTGAGGCAATGCATAGAAAGGGGGATGAATAGCGACTGGGTCTGGGTGCGGGCAGCCCCAAATAACAGACCAAAGACAAAGATTTGAACTAGAATAAGTTCACCATATTGGGCGTGGAGGATGGTCCAGATTAAGGCGCTGATGAGAATAGCACCGCCGGAGCCGAGGCGAGATGACTGCAATCCATGGAAAAGAAACCCACGAAACAGCAGTTCTTCAAATAGAGGAGCAATGCCTACAATAGCAATGTACAGCAGAATAGGGCTATGGGTTGTTCGGTAGAGGGTTTCTGTATAGGTTTCTGGCTGCTGAAAAGCTCGCAGGATCGATTCGGATAACAGCATTAGAGCCACTAAGAGGGCATTCCAAATCCACCAGGCTGTCCATCTGGGTTTTCGCAGGGCGAGGTATTGAGATGGGGTCAATGCAGGTCGCCGGATGAGTGTAGCGTACAGCAGACCTAGGGAGCAGGATCCAGCAATGAGGATGGCAATGGATAGAACCCAACCATTGGTTTGCAGCGATTGAGCCACAACTTGTGGATTTAAATTGGGGTTGTGGTTGAGTGTAAGGGTGAGGAATAAGGTAGCGATCGCACTAGTAGTCGTGAAGAAGACCACCAAGATTGCGATCGTCAGTCCCAGGATTTCCAGCGGCGTCCAGGGTGGAGAAGGAGATGTAGCTGGCTTCTTCACAAGCGACACGTTCTATGGATGGCAATCCATACTCTAACGTTAGGGTTAAGATCATATCTGGGCAGTTTAACCCAATATGCTTCAGGAGTATGCAGCGCTATTGAAGATGCGGTTGGCAGGGCTAGGGCATCCACTACCAACGCGATCCCTTTGAAAAGATTATGGTTCAAGGTTTTTACCTTTTGCCTTTTTACCTCCGCGTAGCAGTACGAGGGCGTAGGGTGCTTTAACAGGCCAGCGCTTCCTGGTATCTAGGAAAATTTGCGGATTGTGTGTCTGGGTGTAAGCTATTCCAGGCGGTCTGGGTCCATGCCTGATATTCGTTTTTGTCTTGGGTCGATGTGACTTGAAGACGATGAGGCGCAGCAATGGCCAAGCTGTCATTATCTTGAGAATGGATCCAACTGGCGACCCAATGAGCCATATCCACGATTTCCTCCGGTAAAACGGTTAAGTTGAGACTCCAGGCTTGATTGAGGGCAAAACCTGTCTTTTTGTAAACCGGTTTGGTGTTAGTGACGAAGCCGCTGGGTGGATTGATGCTGATCCGCAGGGTCAACGGGCGATTGGGAAAGAGCGGATCGGGTGCGGTATGAGCAGTGACGATCAGATAATTAAAACGCTGCTGATCATCAACCCAGGATGCGATCGCAGCCAGGGAAGGACTAAAAATGAGGGTGTTGTCTCTGGAAATAGACACCTCTGATTTCATCGCGGCTGCAAATTGCGTGTAAAAGGTTTCACGAAGTTGAACAAGAATTTGTTTAGCTTCTGGAGTCATCGGGATTTACCCTCCTGGTGAAAAGATATAGCAATAGAGAATGAAATGGATTACAGATGAACCACAGTGAACTTACTCTTGGCGATATCACCCAACTTGGAATCAAAATCCTTGGGAATTTAACTCACAAGGTTATAGTCTTCTATCGCTGATCTCTGTGCTGTAACGCACATCAATGGCACCCATGATTAAGAACACCTAACAATTGTGATCCGTATCATCGAGAAGATCCCTAGGAACTGAATCCTGCCATGGGCTGATGCGCCTTCAGTCTAGAGAGCGATTTGCTGCTAATTATCCTCAAGCGATAATGAGTGAACGTGGTGATGCCGATCACGTCAAAAGCTGATCAAGCGCACTGTTCATGCCTAAACGGATCACAGATCATGCCGAGGTTTTGCTGCAAGATTGCTGTAGTGGTGGATGAGAATTGGATGATGAGAAGAAGGTCGCAATCGGTTAAGGTTCCTATCGGTCGAACAGTAGGGCTGGCCTTGAGCAGTGCTGTGATCATGAGTGGCATCAGCGAGATCAAGGTTGCGCGATCGCAACCCATGCCTTCCCTTCAACTCAATATCGCTACATCTATCGCTCATCCACCCCTTGCCGATGGCATCTATCTCTATGGAGATGTTCCCCAGGCCAACCAACTGGGTCAGGGATACGTGGTTTTCAAAAAGAACGGCTCAACCGTTACGGGCGCCTTTTTTATCCTCAATCTGAGTTCAACTGTTTTACCGGGCATATCAACCAAGAGCGCTTAGATGTCCTATCTCTCGGTTCACCCCATGAAGAGGCGATAGCAGTCGAAGCCTCCCTCTCCCAAATGCATCCCATTCAAACCTTGGGCAATGCTGAAAAAGACAGCCTCAGCCTGTGCCAACAAGAAGTCGCAGCTTACCAAAAACAGCAATCCATTGCTGCACCCATTAACCCTTAACGGACTTTTATTATCTGCTCCTAAGAGCGATACAGCCTATCGATTGATCTAGATGCCAGTACAATTGGGAGCGGTAGCTTGCCATTGTTCTGACGCACGGTAGAGATCTCTATGGTTCAATTAACACCCAACCCCAGCTTTAGCTTAACCATTTGCCTAAAGTTGCCCAATCAGACGGGGATGCTAGCCCAAGTTTTGCAGGCCATTGGTGCGGCTGGGGGGAACCTGGGGCATATCGAACTCTTAAAGCGAACCCATACTGCATTAGTGCGTGAGCTTACCGTCGATGCGTCGAGTACGGAACATGCCCAAACCATTGTAGATGCTCTCAAAGCATTGCCTCAGATTACCCTGCTGGACATTTCGGATCGCACCTTTGATTGTCATCGAGGGGGGAAAATCTCAGTGCAAAGTAAGCTTGCTTTGCACAACCAAGATGACCTATCGATGGCTTATACACCGGGTGTCGGGCGGATTAGTACAGCGATCGCCGAAGATAAAGATCAGGTATATCGCTACACCATTAAACGGAATACGGTGGCTGTGGTCACGGATGGGAGTGCCGTGTTGGGGTTGGGGAATATTGGCCCTGAAGCTGCCTTGCCCGTGATGGAAGGCAAAGCCATGCTCTTTCAAGAATTTGGCAAAATTAATGCTTTTCCGATCTGTCTGGCCACTCAAGATGTCGATGAAATTGTGGAAACGGTGAAGCGGATTGCACCGGTGTTTGGGGGGGTCAATTTAGAAGATATTAGCGCCCCGCGCTGCTTTGAAGTGGAAGATCGTTTACGGCGAGAACTGGATATTCCCGTCTTTCATGATGATCAACATGGGACAGCCATCGTCGTGTTGGCTGCCTTGATCAACGCCCTGAAGTTAGTGGATAAATCCTTTGCCGAGGTTGAAATTGTCATTAATGGGGCTGGGGCTGCTGGAGTTGCCATTGCCCGACTCTTACGCAGGGCTGGGGTGCAAAGGATTCATTTGTGCGATCGCCAAGGTATTGTCAGCCGCGATCGCTCTGATTTGAGTGCCATCAAACAAGAATTCATCAGCGATCGCTCAGGAACCTTAGCTGATGCCCTAATGGGAGCCGATGTGTTTTTAGGGGTAAGTGCGCCGGGGGTACTCACACCAGAGATGGTGCAGGGCATGGCCAATGATCCGATTGTATTTGCGATGGCCAATCCCATTCCTGAAATTCAACCGGAACTGATCCAGAGTGATGTGGCAGTGATGGCGACAGGACGCAGCGATTATCCCAATCAAATTAATAATGTCTTGGCATTTCCTGGTATTTTTCGCGGGGCACTCAATTGTCGCGCAGGGGCAATTACCACCACCATGCATTTGCAAGCAGCCTATGCGATCGCCGCCCTAGTCGGCAGCGATGAATTGCACCGTGACCATATTATTCCCTCTGTCTTTGATGAACGAGTTGCCATCGCGGTCGCCTCTGCCGTCGAGCAAGCCGCTCGCCAAGAAGGGATTAGCCATTGCTAGATCCTTAGGATCGAGAATTGAATAAAGATGCCTATAACATCTATAAAACCGATGACTTGGAAGTACAAGTGAATAAATTCACGTTCCTTGGTGTTAATGTGACGAACTGTTCGTCACAGATTGGAGGCGATTCACTAATCTAAACAGCCAGACATGAACCTAGGGATAGGCAACCGTCACTGTTAACGCCGCATGGATCGGCAGAATCACGGCAACCCGTGCTGCTGGAACCAGCGGAACCAAAACTAAAGGTGATCCCTGACCAAAATTTAGCTCTGCCAGGGACAGGCGAGACAGATTGGTAACCAATAAACCTGTATCTGGGTTAGCCACATGTAAATTGGACATTTTCTCCATGCCGTAGGTGTGCCGATAAGCCTCCAAATAGGATAGATGCTGTTCAATGTCCGTTGTCCTTAGTCCTAAAACCATCAATTGTAGGTGTTGGCCAATTTCAACTAGGGATAGATTTTGAATTTGTTCTAGGGTTAATACACAAGTAGCGCCCTTAATGGCATTCCCAAAATAGTTCAGGGGAATAACTTTTCGATAAATTCTGCGAAAGTCAATCGCGCAAGTGAGCTGCAACATCAAGTCAGAATCACTGCCATGATGCCAGTGCTGTGCATATTTCTTCCATAGATAGGCGCACAGAATAGAGTTGTCAGACAATTTCTGAGGATGACAGCTTTGTCGTAACGCATCAAGTTCTTGATTACAGATGAGCAAAGATTCCCATTCAATATGAGCTATATTGGCAAATTGGCGTTCTTGGTGAATGGATAACCCCGTCCTATGGCTGAACGTAGCGTCAAAGTCATCTACTCTAGCGAGATCACCCACATTCTCTATGTTGGGAATTAAGTTGTGCCGATCATGGCAAGGAACTCGATAGCTTTCTCCTCTACACACTTTTGCCCATGCAGATAGGAAGTAGAAAAAACTATATCCATCTACTAAGCAATGGGAAATATTTACAACTAATACTGACCCATTATGAAATTGATGTAGGCAAAATCGAGCCAAGGGTTTAGGGGTATGGAGTTCAGCTTTGACCTCTAAATAGAACTCAGCTAGCTCAGAAGGAAGCATTGCTGTCGGTCGATCCTGCCCGTCTGGATGCTCAATCACCTCCAAATCAACTAATTTTGACTGCTGTTGGATAAAGACTGTATTGTCCTCTAGGTGCAATACGCCAGCCACAGGATAAAAGTCGATGAGAGTCTGTTGTAGGGCATCTTTCAAGGGTTGAGGGGGCAGAACCTGATCAAAACAGAGGGCAAACTGAACAGAATAAGGATGTTTACCAATGAAAGGATAATCAGGAGGAGCTAAGGGAATACAAAAGGAGGGGTTATCACTCATTTCAAAATATACAGCTCATGCCGTCCTAACGTTCCGAAATCATCACGCAATTTGAGGGATAATCAAAGTTCTACTGTTCAAGTCTTTCTGGGTGGATGGAGTACTAAGACTTGCTTTAGGTATTGACCTGTAAAGGATTCAGAACTATGAGCCACGGTTTCGGGTGTGCCACTGGCTACTAGCTTGCCGCCGCGATCGCCCCCCTCTGGTCCGAGATCAATCACCCAATCCGAGCAACGAATCACGTCTAAATTATGTTCAATCACCAAGACAGAATTCCCCTTATCCACTAAACGCTGCAAGACATCTAGCAACTTATGGACATCATAAAATGACAACCCCGTCGTCGGTTCATCAATCAGATAAAGGGTTTTACCCGTGGCTCGCCGCGACAGTTCCGTTGCCAGCTTCAGACGCTGAGCCTCTCCCCCAGAAAGGGTTGGTGCGGTCTGGCCAAGGCGCACATAGCCTAACCCCACATCCACCATGGTTTGCAGCTTATTGGCTACCTTGGGAATATTTTCAAAAAATTGCAGGGCTTCATCTGTGGTCATCTCTAAGACGTCGGCAATGGACTGGCCTTTATATTTGACTTGTAGGGTTTCCCGGCTATAGCGAGCCCCTTTGCAGACCTCACACTGAACATAGACATCGGGGAGGAAATTCATCTCAATCACATTGACACCTTGGCCACCACAAGCTTCGCAGCGTCCCCCTTTGACATTGAAAGAAAATTGCCCCGGTTTATAACCCCGGGCTTTGGCTTCCACGGTTTCAGCAAAGACACTGCGGATCACATCAAAGACCCCGGTGTAGGTGGCAGGGTTAGAACGCGGTGTCCGACCAATGGGGGATTGATCAATGACAATGGCTTTATCCAAGCTTTTGAGACCCACGATTCGTTCTAGTTCACTGGGGAAGGGCACCTTAAACCCTAAATGATGTTGTAAAGCTGGATACAGCAGCTCATTCATCAGCGTCGATTTCCCCGAACCCGACACCCCGGTAATGCAGACCAGTTTGCCCAAGGGGACATCCACATCCAGATTTTGGAGATTGTTGCGATGGGCATTTTTGAGATAAAGAGAGCGCCCATTCCCTGGCCGCCGTTCCCCTGGCGTGGGAATGAGACGCTGCCCCGACAAATAAGCCCCCGTCAGGGAATGGGGATTGTCCAGGAGATCTTCTAAGCCCCCTTGGACAACAATGTTGCCTCCCTCCACCCCCGCCGCTGGACCAATATCAACAAGATAGTCCGCAGAGCGAATAGTATCTTCGTCATGTTCGACCACAATCAAGGTATTGCCCAGATCGCGCAGTTTGGTCAGGGTTTGCAGTAAGCGATGATTATCCCGCTGGTGGAGGCCAATGCTGGGTTCATCCAAAACGTACAGCACCCCCGTTAAACCTGCGCCAATTTGCGTGGCTAGACGAATTCGTTGAGCCTCCCCCCCCGATAAGGTCATGGCGGTGCGATCTAGGGTGAGATAATCGAGACCCACATCCAACAGAAATTGCAGACGGGCTTTAATCTCTTTGAGAACCAGCTCACCAATTTGAGCTTGGCGAGGGCTAAGGGTCATGGCGTTAATCCGGTCTAGGCAATCACGAATAGAGGCTCCGGTTAGCTCAGGCAACTTGTATTGACCCATCCGTACCGACAGGGCTTCGGGTTTGAGGCGTTTGCCGTGACAAACTTCACAGGGTTGTTGGATCAAATATTGTTCTAGTTTTTGCCGATAGAGATCCGATGTCGTTTCCCGATAATGCCTATCCAGTAAAGGAATGACGCCTTCGTAGCGTTTATGGTAGCCCTTGGCCTCTCGGTAGCGGGAATCCACCTCCATATAGATGGGGGCCTGGGTGCCGTGGAGGATGATCTGTTGCTGCTCATCCGTCAGATCAGCCCAAGGGGATTGCAGGGCAAAGCCAAAGGCTTGTCCGACGCTGTAGAGCAAAGAAAAGTAGTAAGTGTTGTCTTTTTCAGACCAGGGGGCAATGGCGGCATAGACGGGCAAGCTTGGATCCGGGACAATCAGGTTCTTAGCAAAGACCTTCAGGGTTCCTAAACCATGACAGTTGGGGCAAGCGCCGTAGGGGGAGTTAAAGGAAAATAAACGCGGCGATAGCTCTTCCATGACTGCGCCATGTTCGGGGCAGGCGAAATTCTCAGAAAAGATGAATAGCTGGGGCTGAGCCTCTTGGCGATAGCTGCCTCGATCTTCGGCTACTTTTAAGGATGAAGTGGGGGGGATGGGAACCACGTTGGCCGAGGATGTGGGCAATACTTCGACCATGGCAATCCCCTCTGCCCGTTGCAATGCCGTAGATAGGGAATCGGCCAGTCGTTCGGCAATTTCTGGTTTGAGGATCAGGCGATCCACGACCACTTCAATGTCATGTTTGAAGTTTTTATCGAGATCAATGGCATCGCTTAATTCTCTGACTTCACCATTGACGCGGACACGGACAAATCCCTCTGCCGCTAAACTAGACAGCAACTTCTTGTGGGTGCCTTTTTTGCCGCGCACCACAGGCGCTAAGATTTGGAAGCGGACTTTTTCTGGCAGTGCCAGGACTTGATCAACCATTTGGTCGATGGTTTGGGGGGGTAATGCCGCGATCGCACTGGGGACAATGGGGCTCTCCCGCCCGACCGTAGAGCAAGCGCAGGTAATCGTAGATCTCCGTTACGGTACCCACCGTCGATCGTGGATTGTGGGAGGTGGATTTTTGGTCAATGGAAATGGCTGGACTCAGACCCTCAATGGCATCGACATCGGGCTTATCGACTTGGCCTAAAAACTGGCGGGCATAGGCACTTAAGGACTCCACATATCGACGTTGACCTTCGGCAAAAATCGTGTCAAAGGCCAAGGAGGATTTACCCGATCCAGAGACTCCTGTAAAGACAATCATTTGGTTTCGGGGTAAATCGAGATCAATATTTTTAAGATTATGCTGGCGGGCACCGCGAATCCGGATGCAATGATCAGCCTCAACCTGAGCAGCCGCCCGATGTCCATTGCGAGTGACAGACTCGACCCCTGCTTTTTTCTGTCCTTGAGAAGCGTCAGCACGGCGGGCCATAGAAACAGTTTGAAAAATTACTTCATAAATTGTACTGCTAATTCCTTAGCTTCCGGGGTAGACCCATGCAGGAAGCTAAGATTTAGGCGATTGAGTCAGCCAACGAGCCGCTATTCCCCCACTGATCAAGCCAAACAGATGGCTTTGCCAGGAGATATAAGGCCTGCTGGGCAAAACGCCCCAGAGCATCCCACCGTAAGCCATGACCACCAAAACCGACAGGGTAATTGCTGACCAACTGCGCTCAAAATAGCCGCGACACAGCAAATAACCCAAGTAGCCAAAGACTAACCCACTTGCCCCCACATGGACGGTATTGCTCCCGGCAAATAACCAGGTGCCAAAGCCCCCCAAGAGGATGACAATTAGACTGACGGTAAAGAAGTCCATTATCCGGCGAACCATCACCAACCCTCCCAAAATCAAAAGGGGACGGTATTGGCGATCAGGTGCCTAAAACTGCCATGGATCAAAGGGGCAAACAAAATCCCCCGCAAACCTATAAGGTTGCGAGGGATAACGCCAAACTGAAGGAAAGAGTCACCTGTGATGGCATTAATCAGTTGGATGGCCCAGAGTGCGATCGCACTGATCCCTAAAATTTGCAGTCGAGTTTTAAGCGGGTCTCTCATAGGGCTTGGCGATTCCTAGATCTCTATCCCCAGGATAAACAGCCTTAGGCCAGATGACCACCGGGATTGACAAAATTCTCTAAGGAATTGGAGAGCTGTCCCTGAGTCTACCACTTGAGCAAATTGAACTGCTCCATATCCACGGTGTCGCGGTTCCGGTAGATCGACAGAATAATGGCCAATCCCACGGCTGCTTCGGCGGCTGCGATTGTAATCACAAACACCGTGAAGACTTGACCATTAATCTGTTGGCCATCTAAGAAATTAGAGAAGGCCACTAAATTCAAATTGACAGCATTGAGCAATAGCTCCACAGACATCAACACCCGCACCGCATTGCGACTGGTAATCAGACCATAGATACCGATACAAAACAGGGCAGCAGCTAGCAACAAAAAGAACTCAAGCTTCATAGGTATTCTCTAGATATTCTCCAACACATCAAACATGAGGGTACAGAACCCCTAGGCGATCGGTTCACGCGGTCGTTCTGGTAATTGGAGGACGGGTGGTGGCTCTTCGCCCACAATTGCCGTTTCCTCACCGATAATGGTTTCTCGGCGAGCCAAGACCACCGCCCCCACTAAGGCCATCAGCAGCAAAATGGACGCCAGTTCAAAGGGTAACAAATAATCACTAAAGAAATGCTCGCCGATCAATTCCACCGAGGAAGCTGGCGGTTGCAGGGTCAGATCAACAGGCCAATGGGTTTGCAAAACCATGGTGGCCAATAAAGCAAACAGAGCCAAAGCCACAAAGGCGGTAGAAACTTTGCGAATCCACCTTCTGGGTAAAGGCTTAAAGGCTTCCGTCTTATTGACCAGCATAATGGCAAAGAGGATCAGCACATTCACCGCCCCCACATAGATCAAGATCTGGGCTGCCGACACAAAATCAGCATTCAACAGAATATAGAGTCCAGCAATGCTGATAAACACCCCCCCAAGGTAAAGGCCGAATACACAATATTCTCAAATAAAACAACGCCTAAGGCTGCCCCCAACATCATGGCGGACAAGACAATCAGGGAAACGAGCTGTACCCCTTCTGCTAGATTCACGAATTTAGCCCTCCTTGGATGGTTTTGACTGAGCAGGTGTACTGGCCACAATTTCAGCCGGAGTTTGGCCCGCACGCGGGGCGGTAGAGCCAACGTTATGACCATCCAGCTCGGTGGGTGGCAGGTAAGCAAACTCCCGAATCGGCGTCACCATTGGGTCTTGGGTGACCTTGTAGGGCAAACGACCCATCGCCACGTTATCAAAGTTCAATTCATGGCGATCGAAGGTGGATAACTCATATTCTTCAGTCACCGATAAACAATTGGTCGGACAGTATTCCACGCAGTTGGCGCAGAAAATACAGACCCCAAAGTCAATGCTGTAGTGCTTGAGCTGCTTCTTTTTGATTTCTTTATTAAATTCCCAATCGACGACAGGGAGATTGATCGGGCAGACCCGCACACAGACTTCACAGGAGATGCACTTATCAAACTCAAAGTGAATCCGCCCACGAAACCGTTCTGAAGGAATCAGTTTTTCATAGGGATACTGCACAGTAATCGGACGCCGTTTCATATGGTCAAAGGTCACCGATAGACCTTGACCAATATAGCGGGCAGCCTGGAACGATTCCTTACCATAGGTTGTGACTTGATTCAGAAACTTGAGCATAGGTGTTCACGCTGAAAACATCGGCAGATGGAAGCGGATTCTTGATCCAGCTTAGGGAATTTTTGCCAAAAGGGTTAGCCGCCAAAGGCAAAGGGAAAGGCTAATTTTAATCCTGCTGTCAGGAGTAAATTGACCAGACCCACAGGCAGCAGGAATTTCCAACCAAAATCCAAAAGCTGGTCAATGCGCACTCTCGGTACTGTCCACCGCAATAAAATGGCAAGAAACAAGAAAAAATAAGCCTTGAGTAAGGTCATTACTAAGCCTAAACCTGCTGTCACTAAGACAAAAAGGGTGTTATTTGGATCAACATTGATCCACTCGGCAATCATGGTTGCTGGAATCGGCAGATCCCAACCGCCAAAGTAGAGAACCGCCACCAGAATAGAGGACAACACCAAGTTGACGTAGGAACCCAAATAAAATAAGGCAAACTTCATGCCCGCATATTCGGTTTGATACCCAGCCACCAATTCTTCTTCGGCTTCGGGTAGGTCGAAGGGCAGACGTTCGCATTCAGCCAAAGCGGCAATCCAGAACAGCATAAAACCAATGGGCTGACGAATAATATTCCAGCCCAAAATGCCGTACCCCGATTGCTGATTGACAATATCAATCGTGCTGAGGCTATTGGACATCATTACCACGGCCAGCACCGCTAAGGCCAAGGGAATTTCGTAGCTAATGGATTGAGCCGCCGCCCGCAGACCCCCTAACAAGGAATACTTGTTGTTGGAGGAATATCCGGCCATCAACAGGCCAATCGGCGCAACGCTCGACAGGGCGACCCAGAAGAAAATACCAATACCCAAATCAGTGATCAGTAGATTTTGACCAAAGGGGACAATCAGATAGGAAAAAAAGACGGGAATCACCACCAAGATGGGTCCCAAGGTGAACAGCAAGGGATCCGTATTTGCAGGGACAACATCTTCCTTAAAGACAAGCTTAATGCCATCGGCAACGGGGGCGAGGATCCCTAACGGGCCAATATATTCTGGCCCAATCCGCTGTTGAGCTGCCGCTGAAATTTTCCGTTCCAGCCAGACCGAAACTAGCACCCCCACGGTTGCCCCGATAATCATTAACAACATAGGGATGGGCAGCCAAATGGTTTTGGCTACGCCTGGGGTTAACCCTAATTCCATCAGGGTTTCAATAAAGCGTTCTTGAAGATCAATGCCTGGGTTCATGACCGCCCATTCTTTAACGAATTGATGATTTGTAAAGTTTCTTGATGCCTAAACCAGTATATACGGCCAGGACTGTTTCTAGCCGAATAATTCACCTGCGGATCGCAGCGCTGTTAGGGTTATGTTCTCAGAAAACCCTACGCCAAGATTCAACGTTTAGCGCTGATCTGGAGGGATATAGGGCAGTTTGTGGTCACCGATATAAACCTGGCTGGGACGGTAGATGCGGTTGGTTTCCAACTGTTCTCGCCAATGGGCAAGCCAGCCTGCAACACGGGCGATCGCAAAAATCGGAGTAAACAAATCCGTGGGAATGCCCAGCTTTTGATACACCAACCCGGAGTAAAAATCCACATTGGGGTAGATGCCCCGTTCCCCTAGCTTTTCCGCTACCGCTTTTTCCAGTTCTAAGGCGATCTCATAGGCTGGATCGCTGCCAGAATGGGCAAAGAGTTGTTCAGCCAGCTTTTGCAAAATTTTGGCACGAGGATCTTTGACTTTATAGACCCGATGCCCAAACCCCATAATTTTGGATTTAGTGGCTAACTTTTCTTCAAGATAGGGGTGGACATTCTCGACAGTGCCAATCTCATCCAGCATCATGATCACTTCTTCATTAGCCCCACCATGCAAGGGACCTGCGAGGGTACCCACCGCCGAAGCAATGATCGCATAGGGATCAGTAAGGGTGGATGCCGTGACCCGAGCCGAGAAGGTTGAGGCATTCATCGTATGCTCGGCATGTAAGATCAAACAAATGTCTAAGATATGGGCAAAGAGGGGATCAGGCTCTTGCTCATGCAGCATATAGAGAAAATTGGCGGCATAGCTGAGGTCATCTCGGGGAGAGACGGGATCATTGCCATTGCGAATATGCTCAAAGGCCGCCACCATTGTTGGAATTTTGGCCAGCAACCGGACAACCGCTCCCCGGATGTAGCTGGGATCATCCAATGCCCGCCGGGAATAAAACAAACCCAGAGCCGCTGCCGAGGCTTGCAGCGCATCCATGGGGTGGCCACTTTCGGGGAAACATTTCATCATGTCCCGAATCCGATATTTGATGCGGCGGTGATGGGTGATTTCGGCTTGCAAGATCTCTAGATCATCGGCACGGGGAAATTTCCCCCAAATGAGCAGATAGGCGGTTTCTAAAAAGCTGCTGTTCTCTGCTAAGGCTTCGATGGGGACACCTCGGTATTCCAGCTTGCCCGCTTGACCATCGACAAAACTCACTTTGGATTGAGCAGCAGGAATGCCTTCTAAGCCGGGTTGAAATTCACAAGCAGTCATAGGATCACGCTGATGAGGATAGAAGGGTTTATAAGACCATCTGTTGCCAGGTTTTTACCATGTATACACATTTCTAAACGAACTTGTTCAACCCTGCATTAGCCCCCCCAGCTCCCCACTTTGGAGGGAGAAATCTGAAAGCTAGAGCCAATTCCCCCCAGTATTGGGGGGTTAGGGGAGTGAGTGCAACGACTTTATGTATACACCGTAGTTTTTTTGAAGGGGAGGGAGAAACAGACCTAAATGGAAGATGGATTCAGAAGTCTTCCTTAAAGTAGGAATTTAGGGGCCGTTAACCAAAACAGGGTGCTGTGACTCACCGGATTTTCTTGTTCAGGAAGGAGTATTCCGATCATACCAGCCTTTTTTAAAACCAGTTGATGCCTAACCGCTCCCCAAATCAACCTTTCAGCCCACTCACTTAAATAAGGTTCATGGCCAACAATCGCCAAGTGAGGGTATTTTTGCTCTCGCCAAGATTGTAGCCAAGCCAACCATTGCTCGAAAGATCCTTGAGGACTCAGCCATTCAGACGTATGAACTTTCCCAACCAGCCCTTCTTCTTGCAAAATCTCAGCGGTTTGGCGGGTTCTGACTAAGGGGCTGGTTTGCAAGTAATCAAAGCCAATGCCGAGGGCTCGTAGGCGTTGGGCGACTTCCTGGGTTTTCTGTTGACCTTGAGGGGTCAAGGGGCGTTGCTCATCAGGGAGATCGCTACTGCGATCCACAGCAATCCCATGCCGAATCATATAAAGCCGAAGTGGTGGGTACATCCTAACTCCTCCCCAACTGAAGCAATACCAGTATATAGATTCAGGTCCAGTCTTCTTTTTTGTTGCTGCGAACGGTGTAAATTTTTTGTGTGGCGTGAATCTGGCGGGTCTTAGCAAATAGTTGGGCTTCTGTGAGCTGCCATTGCTCTAACAACTGGTCGAGATCTTTTTGAACATCCCGACTACCTGGGAACCCCTGATAACGAATTCTAAGGCGAGCCAGTTCCGCTAAATTCAGATCAGTGGGTCCTTCTTGCAACAGGCGATTGAGGGTATTGCGATCGCGATTCTGCTGCGGATGGAGCTGATCCTTTTGGCCAAGTTCTACTTTGGAAGAAGAAGACATTGGATACACTGCAAAGTAATAACGGATACCCAAGCTCAATCATAACTTCCTTGTCAAGGATGTTCTGATTAACTGCGGGGAACGGGTTGAGGGGTTGTTTCAGCGTTAGTGGCGACAACTGCAACTTCTGAAGCAGTTGGATCATTGGCTACCATGCGCGATCGCAAACTCACTAGGGCAGTTTTAATCACCACAGCCATAGGCACAGCAATCACAACCCCAATCAAGCCGCCTGCCTTCGCCCCAATCAGAATAGAAATAAAGACCCAAGCTGGATTCAGCCCCGTCATTGTCCCCAATATTCTAGGGGCAACCAAATTATCTAAAATTTGCTGAACCACCACTGCCGCAGCCAATAATTTCAGTCCCAGCCAAATATTTTGCAAGGCCACCAAGCTAGTCACTAAGATAATCCCCACGGTGCCGCCAAAGGGAATTAAGGCCATTGTCCCAATCGTTAGCCCAAACAATAAGCCAAAGGGTACCTTCAAAATCAAAAACGTAGGTACCAGGGCAGCGGTCATACAGATGCCAAACAACAACTGGCCAATAAAATAATTTTGGAAGCTGGATCGGAGAATTTCAGAGACAGGTTCTTGGCTCCTTTCCGGTAGCCAGTTGATTAAATTACCCCAAAGCTCATCCCCATGCTGGAGAAGGTAAAACGTCAGAATCACCGTCACCAGAACATCAATGAGAATATCTAAAACACTACTGACCGTACCCAGAGCAATATTGAGCAAGCTTTTCGTGAGCGCTTGGAGTTGACCCTCTAGGCGATCAAACGTCTGGGCCGCCAGGACATCTAAATTCATGGACAAGCCTTTCTCTTCAACTTGCTGGCTAAGCAGGATTAGCTGTTGCCGCCCAGATTCAAACCAATCGGGCAAGCGATTCGTGAGCTGTTGAGCCTGGTTAAATGCCACGGGAAACAGCACAACTGCCAATCCTAAGAGTAGTGAGATCGCCAGTAACGCCACCATAATGGAAGCGGGTTCTCGTCTTAGCCCCCACTGCACACACCAACTCACGGGATAGTTGAGTAAAAACGCTAACAAGGAAGCAACTACAACAATTCCGATCAAAACCCCAAAATAGTTGGAAATTAGGGCTAAAGTCCAGAAATTCAGCGCTAAAATCGGAGCAGCTAAACCAATCATCAGCAGTCGGGACGGAACAGATAATTTACGCCACCAATAAAAGTAATCTGATTTGCCCATGCCTGTTCTCCCGCATAGAATTCAATTGACATCAAGGAATTGAGTCATCTACACCCATCTTTACTGGTGATTGTCAACCACCCTCCAGCCAGCGTCAAGCCACCCTCATTGACCTCAACCCGCAACCGCAGACGATAACTGAACTACAACCCGCTCTCCCGGTGCAGGACTGAGAACTTGCGTCGAGCATCCATTGTCTTGCAGCAACTGCCGAAATCCCTCAATACTGCCCTTAATCGTCAACAGTTTATTGAGCAGACCGGTATTTTCAATCGCTCCACCAGAGGCCGTTGGCAAAATATACTGGGGTTGCAATTGTTTCACCGCCGCTAACGCAAAGTCTCCCCCTTGGATAAATGGCCCTAACAGGGGCAACACTAGATCCTGAATGGGTGCAATCACCACATCTGCTGTTTCTAGCTGCTGTAACGCCGCCGTGTGAAAGCCATGAGGCTCATAGTATAGGCGATGATGGGTAGTTAAATCCTTTAGAACAAAAGCATTTTCGACTAAAAAAGGGCCAATGGGTGAACCGGGAAGGGCAGTAATTTCCAGTTGATCAGCCCAGATTGAGGTTTCACCATGCCCCAGGGGAGTAACTTGCGTATAGCCCAGCTCCTGCACGACTTTGGCCGCATTCTCGGAAGCAATGACGGGAATCGTCCGATCCAATTTCTGCAAGGTCGGCAGATGGGCATGATCAGGCAATCCCTGGGATAACAAAATTAGATCAATTTGCTCAGGAATTTCTAGGGGTGAGGGTCGTTCTCCCTTGAAGAACCAGGGTTGATTGCCAAAAACCAAGGGTCCCACTAGCCAAGGATCGAGCAGAATCCGTTGTCCAGCGATTTCTATTAGCCAACTATTGGCATCCAGCCAGGTTAAAAACATTGTGCGATCGCAACAAAGTACATCTCCTATGGTAAAGAATTCTGGTTATCGATGAAGAGATAACCGTCAGGGTTTTAAATCGATTAGAGTTAATGTAAAGAGCGGTTAAGTTGATAGACTTCAACCTCTGCAATTGATGTAGTCACCTCTAGGATCATTACTAACCCATGCGCGTAATTTTAATGACTGGCAAAGGCGGTGTTGGTAAGACCTCTGTTGCTGCCGCCACTGGGCTTCGCTGTGCCGAGCTGGGTTACAAAACACTTGTCCTCAGCACTGACCCTGCCCATTCCCTTGCCGATAGCTTTGATTTAGAACTTGGCCATGAAGCCATTCAGGTGCAACCTAATTTGTGGGGGGCGGAACTGGATGCTTTGCTGGAGTTAGAAGGCAATTGGGGTGCGGTCAAACGCTATATTACTCAGGTTTTACAAGCACGCGGTTTAGAAGGGGTGCAAGCCGAAGAGCTGGCTATTCTTCCTGGTATGGATGAAATCTTTAGTTTGGTGCGGATGAAACGTCACTATGACGAAGGCACCTACGATGTTTTAATTATTGATTCTGCTCCCACCGGAACTGCTCTACGCCTGTTGAGCTTGCCAGAAGTGGGGGGCTGGTATATGCGTCGGTTCTATAAGCCATTTCAGCGCATGTCCGTCACCCTCAGACCTCTGGTGGAACCTTTCTTTAAGCCGATTGTCGGTTTTTCTCTTCCTGATGCAGAAGTGATGGATGCCCCCTATGAATTTTATGAACAAATCGAAGCCCTAGAAAAAGTCCTCACTGACAACACTCAAACCTCGGTACGCCTAGTCACTAACCCTGAAAAAATGGTGATTAAAGAATCCCTGAGGGCCCATGCTTATTTGAGTTTATACAATGTGTCTACGGATATGGTCATTGCCAATCGCATCATTCCCGACCATGTCACCGATCCGTTCTTTATGCACTGGAAACAAAATCAAAATCAGTATCGGCAGGAAATTCATGATAACTTCCAACCCTTACCCGTCAAGGAAGTGCCGCTCTTTCAGGAAGAGATGTGTGGTTTAGCGGCTCTAGCCCACCTCAAAGACATTCTCTATGACCAAGAAGATCCCACTCAAGTGTATTACCAGGAAACCACCTTACGGGTGATTCAAGAGCAGGGGTACTATAGTCTTGAACTCTACTTGCCGGGGATTCCCAAAAGCCAAGTCGAACTCAGCAAAACTGCGGACGAACTCAATATCACCATTGGCAACCATCGTCGCAATCTGGTGCTGCCGCAAGCCTTGGCCGCCATGCAACCCTCTGGGGCAAAAATGGAGGAAGATTACCTGAAAATTAAGTTCAGTGGCACAGCAGTCTAGAAACTTTGCCCAGTCTTTAAGCGACTCCCCAGAAGTGACCCTCGCAATGTCATAAGATAGTTGAGCAGATTTTTGGCCGAGCATAGTTCATGAATTTATTGCAAGACAAGGTTGCGATCGTCACGGGTGCTTCCCGTGGTATTGGGCGAGCCATCGCCTTAGCCCTAGCCAGTGAAGGAGCCAAGGTAGCTATCAACTATGCTAGTTCGAATAACGCTGCGGATGTGGTGGTTGCCGAGATCAAGGGCAAAGGTGGTGAAGCCATTGCCCTACAAGCCGATGTCGCTCAAGCAGAACAAGTAGAGAGTCTGTTCAAAACCGTTCTAGACCAATGGGGACGGGTTGATGTCTTGGTCAACAACGCCGGGATTAATCGTGACACGCTGGTGTTGCGGATGAAGACAGAAGAGTGGCAAGCCGTGATTAATTTAAATCTAACGGGGGTCTTTTTATGTACCAAAGCCGTCAGTAAAGTCATGCTCAAGCAACGCGCAGGTCGGATTATTAATATTGCCTCTGTCGCTGGTCAAATGGGTAACCCTGGTCAAGCCAATTACAGTGCAGCCAAGGCGGGTGTGATTGGGTTTACCAAAACCGTAGCCAAGGAAATGGCCTCTCGGGGGATAACGGTTAATGCCGTAGCGCCCGGTTTTATTGCTACAGATATGACCGAGGGTCTGCAAGCAGAAGAAATTCTCAAATTTATTCCCCTCGGGCGTTTTGGTCAACCAGAGGAAGTAGCAGGTCTGGTCAGGTTTTTAGCGGCTGATCCGGCAGCGGCCTATATTACGGGTCAAGTCTTCAATGTGGATGGGGGGATGGTGATGGCTTAGTTGATGCCAATTGCTCCCAACTCATCTTTATCCTCAAAGTTACATTTTGCGAATGACAAGCAAGTTTTCGGTTACGCCCCAACCGAAGATTCAGCAGCATAACGGCTCAAATTAGCGGCGGCAGACAAAACCGAACTTAACCCAGCGATTTTAGGCCGTCCACTGCATTTGAATAGTTAGGCAGCGTATAACAATTATCAGTCTTCTGAAGTACAGTAACAGCAGTGCGAAAACCACCCCAATAAATTTTCCACTTATCTCAGTCATTGATTTCTTTGGTCAGTTGATCCTGCACTGCGCGGATGGTCTTTTCAATCAACTCTGACTTGTTTGCTCAGCATCTGCAGGAGGTGCGTGAGCAAACAAGTCAGTAAGTGGGATCAGCTAGGGTTGTAAGCTGGCTTCGTACAGTGGACATAGAAATGTCCCACTAGGTATTGGCTGAAAAGCTTGCCTAGAGAAATTCAAGGAAGGCATAGCAATATCCTAGCCCTACCGTTCTGCAAAGCTATGCTCTTTTGTAGAAGTTGCCTTGATTTCCTGGGCAAATAGGGCATTGTAGATGAAACCGGCTGCGATCGCTCCAGCAATCGGTGCCACCCAAAACAACCAAACTTGAGCAAAAAGCTCCATATTACCCGCTAAACCCACAATCAAGGCTGGACCTGTACTGCGAGCCGGATTCACAGAAGTATTGGTTACAGGAATGCTGATCAAGTGAATGAGGGTTAACCCAAACCCAATGGCAATTGGAGCAAATCCTTGAGGGGCACGGCTATCAGTTGCCCCTAAAATGATCAACAAGAACATCATCGTCAACAGAACCTCTGCCAGTAAACAGGCAATGAGGTTATAACCCTCTGGAGAATGGGCACCAAAGCCATTGGTCGCTAAAGGATTTGGGCCACTAAGGCTTAGGGCACCTTTGCCACTGGCAATCACATATAAAACACTGGCTGCGACAATTGCGCCTACTACTTGAGCCACAATATAAGGTAATAACTCGGAACCAGGAAAGCGCTTCCCTGCCCACAAACCAAAGGAAACAGCTGGATTAAAATGCCCACCTGAGATATGACCCACTGCGTAGGCCATTGTTAGTACCGTTAGACCAAACGCCAAGGAAACCCCCGTTAGACCAATACCAACAGGGAAGGTGAAGGGAGCCTTAGGATCACCTGCTTCAATTCCTGCCGTGGCGACTGCCGCAAAACAGCACTACCACAGCCACCAAAAGTGAGCCAAAACGTGCCGAAAAATTCAGCAAAAACTTTTTTTGTAATTGACATAGGAGGAACTCCATCTGCAAACAATGAGGCACTGAACTTTCCTAACCCCCGTAGTTGTGAAACGCTGCTCATACCAATTCAGTTAAACTCGCACTATTTAGAATTTGGGGTGAAAACCATTTACTTGTGAATAGCTGATTTATTGAAACTGTGCAACGACAAGTGAACCTGGTATCGGATTCACAAATTTGTTTAATAAGCAAAGGTTAGTGAAAACGAACAAAGAGATGCAAACAAACCTCACTATGAATTGAAATCCTCAATTCAAATTCCAATAAGATATTTTGAAGAGCAAAATGGTGTTTGTAAATACATCTAAAGATTTTCGCAAGCTTTGTAGAAAAATACAGTGATTGTAGCCCACTTGTTTTGAGTTCTATGGGATCCATCCATAGCCTCAAGTCACCAGGAAGCCAACCATCCTCATCCAGCCTAGATGATGTGATTCATCGCTGTACTGACATAGCTGAAGACTGAGCTTCTGGGGTTTGTATAGCTCTTGGCATCAATGTCGATGTGGGTTGTCCAGCTACAGGAGAGGCTTTGCGAATGGCATCTTCCCACAGGGAAACTAAGGTCTGAATAGCGTGATCCCAACTATATTGATCAATATTTGTGGAGGCTCGTTGCCCCATCTGTCGCCGCAGGACAGGATGCTCGACCAGGCGCTGCAACTTCTTAGCAAAATCATCTGTAGATTGGGGTGTATACAAATACCCATTCCACCCATCTACAATATTCTCCACCACACCCCCTGACCGAGGTGCAATCACTGGAATCCCTGAAGCAAACGCCTCTAAAACCGTTAGGCCTCTCGCCTCTTTCTCTGAAGTAGTGATGTGAATATCACTATTGGCCAGGAGGGCAGGCACCTGTGGGGGGGCTACCCGACCTAACAGATGCACATGGGGCGTGAGGTGGCCTAATTCTTGGGCAATCTCGGTACGCATTGAACCATCTCCGGCAATCAATAAAGCCACTTGTTCCAGTGGAATCTGTGAAAAGACCTGTTTCATTGCTTTGAACGTGAATCCCCAACCCTTATCAGGAGTGAGGCGTCCCACAAAGACCAGCTTCACTTGGGCATCGACTTGAGATAGACCATAGGTTTTGGCAAAATAATTGGATCGTCTTAACTCAGGACTAAATTCTTGCGAGTCAAAGCCTACTAGACTGGCATAGCGGGTATTGTTAATGCCCAGTTGGGCAATCTTGGCTTGGGTGATGGGACTGGTAACCAAGGTCAGCTCGTAAGCGTTATACACGCGCCGCAAAATAGGGTAAACAGCCGTTTAAGGAGCGAGATCGCACTCGGTGGCCAATCAAAGTAATCCTCAGCATATTCAATGAAGTTGGTTCTAAAAAAGCTCACACAGGGAATATCTGCCTGCTTTGCATAGCGAAGTCCTGGGATTTGCCACAGTCCCACCGCTAAGCGTTCTGGTTCATCCACATGGACAATATCTGGCTGGAAGTCTGCTAAACCCTGTATCAGCGGCTGCCGAGCCTGCCAATTGACATTACGTTCAAAATCAAGTCCCATAAAGGCGCTACTGGGGAGATTGATAACATTCACGTGAGGTAAAATGTTGCCACAATAGTCTTGCCAATTGGGATATACCCCTGCTAAGGCACTATAGTCAGGACAGAAGAGCCGCACTTGATGTCCCCAGTCACTGAGCTTTTGCAGGCGGTGAAAGCCGCTGACGGTGACGCCATCGACAACAGGCAGAAAACCAGAGGTGATAATCGCAATTTTCATGGGGTCAAGTCTCCATTCAGCGCGATCAGGACAGTTTAATCTAGCGAATTCAGATTAAAACTAGGGGCAGGTTTTGGTTAAGCTTAGCTTAGGCGGATTCAGATTCGGCAGTTCGATTTCTAGCCGCCGCAAGCGTTGACTCTGGTAGGCAATCAATGTCGCTAATAAGTTGCCAATCCCCATCAACAGAACCATCAGGGCAATCCCTCGTCCCGGCCCTATCCCACCAATGAAAGAACCTAAACGTTCAGCCATAGGTCCGCTGGTCATCAGAGGTTCTAGGAAGTCCTCGACTAAAGGACCAACGACGATGTAGGCAAAAATCGCCAAGGATTTCTCAATCATTTGTTGCAGGGCAAACACCCGTCCTTGAAAGTGATGGGGGACTTTACTCTGCCAAATGGCCTGATTACAACTGACAATGATCGGCTGGGCAAATAGGTAAACAAACAGTCCCATTGCCGCCAACGGAATAGAGGTTTTTAACGCCGCCATCAGCATGATCAGTCCTTGCAAAGGGATGAAATATAAAAGGCCATACACCCGCTGTTTCGGCCCTCCCCAAGCTGTGATTACGATACTGCCTAAGAGCATACCCGTGCCGCCAATAGACAGAACCAAACCCAGCTCTTCTCGTGATCCAAAGTCCAAAATCAGTGGCCAGAACACAACTTCCAAAATGCCGATGGAAAAGTAGTTAGTAGACATGTACAGCAGCAGTCTCGATAATCCCGGACGTTGAGTGATATAGCGTCCAGCAAACCGCATTTCCTGCAAAAGACGCTGCAACTGTAGGGGTTTGGTGAGTCGACGATGAACAGTGGGGAAGCGAACCATCAGCAAGGTGAATAGTGCCACCAGAAAGGTACTAAAGTCAATGATTAAGATGCCGCCAATACCAATGATGCCAATCAGAAACCCAGCCATTGCCGGGGAAAGGACACGAGCAATCCCCCGTGAGATCTGAACCATGCCATTTATGCGGCTATACTGCTCAGGTGGGGTGAGCTGGGCAATCGCAGCGCTATAAGCAGGCTGTTGGAACGCATTAAAGATGGAATTGACGCCGACAGCCAGATAGATATGCCAGATTGCTAACTGGTGGCTGAGAACTAAAAAACCAATGATCAAAGTTCCAATTCCCGCCGCTGAGTCACTCAAAATCATTGCCCAACGGCGATCCCAGCGATCAACTAATGCTCCGGCGATCGCAGAGATCAAAGTATTTGGTAGATACGTCAGCAAAATCACCAGTGCCAATTGAGCAATGGACTGATTTTGCTGGTATACCCATACCCCTAGGGCAAATTCTGTCAGCTTTGTTCCCAAGAGGGAGACAACTTGCCCTAACCAAATCAATAGAAACGTTTGCATCCTAATTTATTACAGGACATCATGATTAAGAAGAGATTAAGCGTTGATGACAGCCAAGCATGGGAACTTACTGCTCCACCTTGCAGTGCCTCAAAAGTAAAATCAATGCCAAGTGTTGAGATTTTTGAAGTGTCCAGATAGGATATCAGCGCGTCTTAGGATCGTGGCTTAAATAAGATCCAGAATATAATGAAGCGTGATAGCCTGAGAATCCTTCCTTTATTTGTTTTTAGATGAATCCGTACCCCTACGCCATTGAACAACAAATGCAACGGCTTTATAAGTCTTTGAACGAGAAGGATCGTCGTCGTTATGCCGCCATCGAAGCTACGAAACTGGG
>JAAUOM010000150.1 GCA_012034865.1 Acaryochloris sp. CRU_2_0
ACTTAGCCACTGCCGACAGCGATGATCCCACCATTATGCAACTCCAGCAGCGACGGTTTGAGTCTGCGATTGCCCAACTAAAAGCTTTGGGGATGACACCGCCTCGCCTTCATTTAGCCAACTCTGCGGCTACTTTAGTAGATGCCAACCTCCATTACGACCTGGTGCGGACAGGGCTAGCGATTTACGGTTTATATCCTGCGCCTCATTTATGCGACGTCTTGGATCTAAAGCCTGTCATGCAAGTAAAAGCACGAGTGACCCAGGTAAAGACCATTCAGCCTGGTACAGGTGTCAGTTATGGCTATAAATATGTAGCGGAGCAAGAAATCCTGCTGGCAGTTGTAGGAATTGGCTATGCAGACGGCATTCCTCGCAATCTTTCTAACCAAATGACGGTCTTGGTACGAGGTCAGCGAGTTCCGCAGATCGGTGCAGTGACGATGGATCAGCTCATGCTAGATGTTAGCGCCCTGCCTGATTTGCAAGAAGGAGAGGTCGTGACATTGCTGGGACAGGACGGTAAAGAGCGGATTACCGCAGATGATTGGGCAGAAAGTTTGGGCACCATTTCCTGGGAGATTCTGTGCAGCTTCAAGCATCGCTTGCCGCGCTTAGCCGTAGGTAATGTGGCTGGAGTACGCCATAGGGTAAATTACTGGGAGTAGATCTGGGGGCGATCGCCCAGCTTGTCCGTTTAGCCTCAGTAGATCGCAGATGGGGTTTTGGAGCTTCGTGATCTACTGAGCCTGTCAGGTTGCTGGGTAAGCCTTGCTGGGTAAGCCTTGCTGGGTAAGCCTTGCTGGGTAAGCCTTAAAAGTGGGTGATGTTAAGGCAGGGGCAAGGAGATTCTGCGCCCTCCCCTCTTGTCCTCCAACTGAGGTTTAAAATCTACTTCAGAATAGAGTGCCGTATTTTTAGATCTGTTATATTGGTTAAGCTTTAATATTGTTAAGGCTTTGATGACCTGGAGAGATGGCTGAGTGGTCGAAAGCGGCAGATTGCTAATCTGTTGATGCCTTTAGGGGTATCCGAGGGTTCGAATCCCTCTCTCTCCGTACCTAATCCATAGCCCTTTGCGCTTGGATAAACCAAATTATCTTCTGACAGCTACTCTTCGCATGGCTGTCAAAAAATGACTCCTACTCCATTCAATTGAAAATCACCCCATAAGTTTAGCTGGATTCATATCATTAAGTTTTTTGGAAATTAGCGTATTGTAGAGGATCAGATTTGAGCGACAATCAGTAACAAAGATCCTGACGGACATGGAATTGGCTCTATGAGAAAACTAATTACAGGTTTGCGCGAGTTCAGAACACATTATGTTTCTAGTCACCGCGATCTACTCAAACACCTTGCTCATGGCCAAGATCCAAGAGTTCTCTTCATTACCTGTTCTGACTCTCGTATCTCACCTAACCTGCTGACCCAAACTGATTTGGGAGATTTGTTTGTGATTCGCAACGCTGGAAACATCATTCCGCCCTACGGAGCCGCAAATGGTGGTGAGGGTGCTTCAGTGGAATATGCCATTCATGCTTTAGAAATTGAACAAATTGTAGTTTGTGGTCATTCCCATTGTGGTGCCATGAAAGGCTTACTGCAATTGGGTAAGCTGGAGGAAGAAATGCCGCTAGTTTACGACTGGCTACATCACGCAGAAGCAACACGAAGGCTGGTGCAGGAAAATTACAACGGCTATGACAAAGAAGAGTTGTTGGAAATTGCGATCGCTGAAAATGTCCTGACCCAAATTGATAATTTGAAGACCTATCCGGTTGTTCGTTCTCGTCTATATCAAGGCAAACTGAAGATCTATGGTTGGATCTACCTGATTGAGACGGGTGAAGTATTGGCCTATGATCCAACCACCCATGCCTATGTACCGCCTGATAACCAAGTGTCTGATCTCCCTGGAAAGAGCAGAGATTTGATTGCTGGCGAGTTGCCCTCCATTGAAGAACCCCTATACCCAACCTATGGCGGAGTCACGGATACTCCCAATGGTAGTTATGGAACCGGCCCAGCGTGGTTGTCACCCGAACAGCTTGATCGGATTTACCGAGGCTCAAAAGTCAAGCCGTAAAAGATGCATCTAAAGCTCTCAACTTGAGGGGACTGCCAACATCATTACAAAGCTGGTGAGTAACCTCATCGTCGTTATTTCCTGACATTTCATACTTTCGTATTGCTGGACACTTTTTTGGCGTTGTACTTAGATTTACTCTCTTGAGTGATAAAGGTTGTTCTTAATGTTACATCAGTCCGATGGGCAAACTGGGATTTTTTAGTATTTCTAACTCTTAATACTGATTGCTGAATCCTTCGTTTATAGCAATCCCAAATGATGGGTGAGAAGGGGGTTGAGGAGCATTGCCCCTCCTTGGGGACTCCATCCCTAAATCTCTCTTGGGTCTTCCCATGATTTGGAAGAGTAACTGAAGTAAGACCAGCTTCTAGATAATTTCTGGATTAGTGATTGCCAGGATTAGTGATTGCCATGCCGTTGTAGCACTGACTCGCTGCGATCGCTTTGCCTTTGGCGAAATTAAAAGAGTGTGGGGAGGGAACAGCATCATGAAAAGACGACGATTCATTCAATATGCCGGGCTGGGAGGGGCTGGTCTGTTTACAGGGGTCGGGTCGCGGGCCCTGTCAGCCGTGATCACTGCTCCTGAAAAAGCGGCAGAGCAGTTAAGCCACTTGCAATCCTTTAACTTTGAGGTAGTCCGAATTAATCAACAGGGGCAAGAGATCGATCGCCGTCTCCAACAATCCCAGTTCTTTGCCGTTGCATTAAACGCCAGCACACCCCTAGAAATGGTAGCTGTGGCGGGTGGGCGCTTTAGGATGGGTGCTGCTGCTACGGAACGATTCAGCGCACCTGCTGAAAGCCCCCAGCATCAAGTAACAATTCAACCGTTTTTTATCAGCAAGTATCTGGTGACGCAAGCCCAATGGCGAGCGGTGGCAGCTTTGCCCAAAGTCAGCCGAGAACCTTAAACCCCAATCCGTCCCACTTCAAAGGAGATCATCTGCCGGTAGAATCGGTTTCCTGGCTGGATGCAGTTGAGTTTGCGATCGCTCTCGCAAGCCACCGGCACCGCCTACCGACTCCCCAGTGAAGCGGAATGGGAATATGCTTGTCGGGCTGGCACCACTACCCCCTTTCACTATGGCAAAACGCTTACCAGCCAAGTTGCCAACTATGGCAGTGCCTACACCTACGCGGCTGAAACGGCAGGGGAGTATCGCCGGGCCACCACGCCTGTGGGCAGTTTCTCACCCAATGCCTTTGGCTTATACGACCTGCACGGCAATGTCTGGGAATGGTGTGCCGATTGCTGGCATGACAGTTATGCGGGTGCGCCTACTGATGGGCGGGCTTGGGTAAATGGGGGTAATCAGGAATGGCGATCGCTGCGGGGGGGTGGCTGGGCAGACTATCCCTCCCGTTCTCGGTCTGCCAACCGATCGGGGTATTTGGCTGACTCTCTCAACCGCACCATCGGGTTTCGCGTCTGTTCTGCTTAGGGAATCTGCTGAGGGGAGAAGAGGAAGCATGAAACTGGTTCAAAAGATCTCAGTCACGGTTTTAACCGGGTATTTAGGAGCCGGAAAAACAACCTTACTCAACCGGATTCTGACGACCCAGCATGGCAAAAAGATTGCGGTCATTGTCAACGAGTTTGGTGAAATTGGCATTGATCATCAGCTTGTGATGGATGCCGATGAAGAGATCCTGGAGATGAATAATGGCTGTATTTGCTGCACGGTCAGAGGCGATCTGATTCGGATGATTCGTAAGCTAATGGAGCGGCGCGATCGCTTTGATTATCTGCTGGTTGAGACGACCGGACTCGCCGATCCTGCACCCGTAATCCAGTCCTTTTTTGTGGATGAGGTGATGTATGCCCAAACCACTTTAGATGCAGTCGTCACTGTTGTGGATACCCAACATATTTGGGATCATTGGGATAGCAGCGAAGTGCAGGAACAGATTGCTTTTGCAGATGTGCTGTTACTCAACAAAACCGATCTGGTGTCACCAGAAATTTTACAAGAGTTGGAACAACGGGTTCGCAGTATGAATGCGATCGCCAAAATTTACCCAACCCAACACTGTGACCTGGATTTAGATGCTGTGCTGAACGTTAAAGCCTTTGACCTAAACCACGCTTTGAGTATTGATCCACAACTCTTAAATGAATCTGCCCATGAACATGACCAATCGATCTGCTCGATTGCTCTTTGTGAATCGGGTACGGTCAGTAGTGAGAAGCTGAATCGCTGGCTGTATCAGCTAGTGCAAGCTCAAGGCGCTAACTTGTTTCGCATGAAAGGGATTCTGGATGTGGACGAAGAAGACCGACGGTTTGTGTTTCAGGGGGTGCATATGACGCTGGATGGTCATCCGGGCAAACCCTGGAAGCCTAACGAAGTGCGACGGAATGAGTTGGTGTTCATTGGTCGTAATTTGGACGAAGCAGCGCTGAGAGATGGATTTCGAGCCTGTCTGGTTTGAAAGGGCGATCGCCCATATTTGTTAGACCTATTTTGTTAAATCCCTGTTGGTACCGTAGCTCAGAAAAGAGGAGTCCATGAAATTACAGCATAATTTAGGCGGACTGGAAGGATTAGGGCCAGTCGTCTTTCAAAAACGGGTGTTTGTACAAGCCTGGGAAGAGCGGATCTTTGGCATTCATGTGGCCATGATGGCTTTGAGTAATCACTTAGATAAAGCAATACCCCAATACCCGATCAAGCAAGTGCCCACCACTTTTAAGGATTTCTGGACTTGGGGACATCTGCGGATGGGGGCTGAGGGGATGAATCCCTTCGATTACTTTCGGCTGCGGTATTACGAGAAGTGGTTGGGGGGAATTTCCGGCTTCTTTGTGGAGAAAGGGTATATTACCGCTGAAGAACTAGATGCCCAAACTGCCCTCTATTTAGCTAGCGGCAACTTGGCTAATGCTCCCCTGCCCGCCGGAGGAAATGCAGCCATTGATACCCAAGTGGTGCGCTACCTGCGGGAAGGAGATTCCCCCAAAGGTGCCTATGCGGGTACTGCTAAGTTTGAGCCAGGGATGAAAGTTAAGGTCAAGAATGTTCCACCCATCGATCACACGCGGTTACCCGGTCACTTACGCGGCAAAGTAGGAACGATCGATTCAGTTTATCCCGATGCTTACGGTTATTTCTTTCCCACCTCAGATGGAATTGGTAGTCCCATGCCCGTCTATCTCGTATCTTTTGACCCTCAAGATCTCTGGGGTGCAGAAAAATCTGAACCCAACTCAATCTATTACGATGACCTGTTTGAAGTTTATCTAGAAGCTGTGTAAGGAAAGGTGTGATGAGCAGTTACGACCATTTTAGTTACGACACCGATCGCGAAGTCTACAGTGCCGCTCGTGCCAGAGCTTTGGAGGCATTGCTAATCAAAAAAGGGGTGATTACAGGCAGCACTGTGGATAAGGTGCTGGAGTATTTCAAAACCGAGATGGGCCCGTTTAATGGGGCCAAGATTGTGGCACGCGCCTGGGTTGATCCGGCATTTAAGGCAAAATTGCTGGACGATGCCAATGCTGCGATCGCCGAGATGGATTTTCCCGCAGGTATGTCTGGTGCGGAAGGGGAACACATGAAGGTGGCGGAAAATACAGCAGCCGTGCATAACGTGATTGTCTGCACGCTCTGTTCCTGCTACCCCTGGACGACGTTAGGACTGCCGCCTTACTGGTTCAAAGATCCCACCTTCCGTGCCAGAGTGGTGCGCGAGCCACGGGCAGTCTTGCAAGAATTTGGGGTTACTCTAGATCCCGCAGTGCAAGTGAAAGTCTGGGATAGCAGTGCCCAAATCCGTTGGTTTGTTCTGCCAGAGCGACCCGCTGGCACAGAAGGGATGACTGAGGCAAAGCTCTCTACGTTAGTTACCCCTGAAGCAATGATGGGTGTTGCGAAGGTGAAAGTTGCTTAGAGTTATAGGCTAGTGAGATAAATATGCAAACCCGATTTGAACATTACGCCGCGACCAGCATGATGGGCTGTAAAGATTCTCCTCCCCGAACCAACGGAGAACTGTTTTTTGATGACTCCTGGGAAAGTCGCGCCTTTGGAATTGCGATCGCCCTGGCCAAAAAAGGCCACTATGAATGGGAAGACTTTCGTCAACAGTTGATCACCTCGATCGCGGAATGGGAATCAGAACACGAGTTAGATGATCCAAGCTGGAGTTACTATCAGCGATGGTTGCTGGCCTTGGAACGTCTGACTCTGGCATCTGAGCTAATTACACCGGATGAGTTGGAGGAGTTGACCTTGGCGATCGCTCAATCTGCTGAAACATAACTTCAGCACTTAAAAGCTGGACTGCTCAATCGCCATGTTTCTCAATCACGATCGTCAGATGGGCAACTATGGCACCGATCGCACCAACCGCTGCAACTACGGGGAATAGAGCAGCGCTGAGGACCCCACCTACTACTCCAATCGTCAACGGAATCTCAATTAATATCCGTCCTTCTTCATTTTTATGATGATGCGACGGATATTTCCTTGATGAATGAGCTCTTTGACTTTAGCCGTCAGTGCATCCCCGCTGATTGTAAATTCTTCGACGCTAACTTTTTCCTGAGTTGCAGGTTCAGCTTCTGGAACGGTATCTTTTACTTCAATCGGGTCTGTTTTTTCGTCGATCGGATCAGTCGGCGTATACATAGTTAAACCTCCAGTGTTGCCTCTAGCTTCAATAATAGAAGTAATTTTTGAGGAAGTTGTGGGGGGATGCAGTTCCCCGCCTGGGAGAGGGATTGAGGGTGAGGGCAAATGTATGTGTTTTAAGGTGCCGAGGTAACAGGGCGATCGCTCAGGGGATGAATACCCCATAGACGACCAAACTCATCACCCGGATGTCATTGATGGTTTCATACGCGAGAATTGGGGAAAATGCCCCCACTCTTGCGCTATGACTTATGGCTGACTCACCCAAACCCTCGGAAACCTCACCCTCAGAACCACCTGCTGAATCTCGCAAGCCCAGCCCTGAACGTCGCTTTGTCCAGCGGCAGATTGTGCAGCCCTTGATTCAGTTGATGCCTCTGGGAGGCAGTGGGGGACTGTTTATCAGCTTTTTGTTGAAGCAAGAATGGACACAAAGTCTACTCATGTTTCCGGTGACGATCGTCACAGCGGTATGGGCAGCCTATAGCAAGAATTTTGTCGAGCGCTTGTCGGAGATCTACGCCGAAAAAGGCAAACAGGATGCCGATGCCTTAACCAAGGCGATGGCGAGCCTGGATGAAGCACTAAAATGGCAGGTTTCGGGCTTTGAAACAAAATATCTCAAACTGCAAGCCTCAGACTGTGAATCCTTTCGGTCGGAAGGAATGGCTCAGCAAGATCGGATTTTTACTCCCCTGCTGAAGGACGTGTTTATTCCTCTCTGGCTTGACTCCAGCCCCTTATCACCGGGGTTGAGGCGGCAGAGGCGGCAGGAGGTTGAGCAGTTTCAAGGCACGACAACTATCTGGGACATTCTGAGGCAAACCCGACAAGCACCGATGTTTCGGCAACTGGTGATCCAGGCTTGGGGTGGATACGGCAAAACCACCTTACTGAAGCATATTGCCTATCGCTATGGCACAAAGCAGCATCCCCGTTCTGCACCCAGGTTGATTCCAGTATTGCTGATCTTGCGAAAATATCGAGATTTGCTCTCCCAAGACAATCCTCCCAGTTTGCCTGAGTTGATCACCCGCTATCACATTCCTGGATTGCCCGGAGCCAAGGAATTACAAGTGCCGCCCACTTGGGCCAAGGACATGCTTAAGCAGGGCAACGCTCTGGTGATGCTGGATGGTTTTGATGAGGTGGCAAGGGCCCAACGCCCTGCGGTTGCCCGGTGGATCACGGAACAACTGCGTCAGTATGGCAAATCGGTGTTTATTGTCACGTCTCGCCCCAAAGCCTATAAAGAACGGGAGGCTGGAGATCGGCTGGAACTGGCAACTGCTTTCTGGGTTAAGGACTTTGATGCAAAACAGCGCCAGGACTTTGTGGAAAAGTGGTATCTCAGCCAAGAACGCTACACCCACGGGGGACGCAACACGCCCGATGTGCAAAAGTTTGCCCAAACCGCCGCCGCTGACCTGCTGACTCAAATTGAAACTCGCCAAGAACTCAGGATCTGGCCAAAATCCGCTGCTGCTGAATATGATTGTCACCTTTCATCGGCGGTTTCCAGGGGCAGAGTTGCCCAAACGTCGGGTAGAACTATACCGGGAAATGTGTCTGTTGCAGCTTAGAGATCGCCCCGCCGCCCGCAAACTGGAAACGCTGCTGACCCAGTGCGAAGCCCAGACCATTCTGCAAATGTTGGCACTGTCTATGATGAAACACCGCTTAGAGCGGCTTGATCGCTCCCAACTCCTACCCGCACTGACCAAATGCTTAGAGTACCAGTCAGAAACCGTCGAGGCTAAAGAATTTCTGGAACAGGTAGTGCAGATCAGCGAATTATTGGTGGAGCGGGAACCCGACGAATTTGAATTTGCCCATCTCAGCTTTCAGGAATATTTAGCTGCAACTCAGATTGTTCAGACAAACAGGAAAGCCTGCTCTATGATCGCTTCAACGATGACTGGTGGAAGCCCACGATTTTGCTCTATGCTGCCCAAGTCAACCCCAGTCACCTGATCCGGGAAATGATGCAGCGAGGAGCCACCGACCTCGCCTACATTTGCTTGCAGGAAACCACTAAGCGAGTTGACCCTGCCCTGGCCGCAGAACTAAATGCTCTGAAACAGACGGTACAAACTTCCCGCTACGCCAAACTAGAGGAATATCTGAGCCAGAAGCAATGGAAAGAGGCAGATCAGGAAACCTATCGGCTGATGATTACCGCAGTAGGCAAAGAGGAAGGGCAATATTTTGAGTCAGATGAATTGCTGAATTTTCCCTGTGAGGAGCTACGGGAGATCGATCGCCTCTGGGTACAGCACAGTAAGGGGCACTTCGGGTTTAGTGTTCAGAAAAAAATTTATGTGGAATGCGGTGCTATGCTAGACGGCGAGTATCCTGGGGATGAGATCTGGGACAGCTTCGGCGATCGCATAGGCTGGCGACAGGATGGAGAATGGCTTGCATACTCTCGGCTTAATCCCTCTTTTCCTCCCCGCAAGGAATTTTTCCTAGGGGGTGGGGAGTGTTTTTGGGG
>JAAUOM010000151.1 GCA_012034865.1 Acaryochloris sp. CRU_2_0
CTTGGTCGATGGGGATGGTGGCGGGGTTGGCGAGGGGCAGGGAGGGCGATCCCGCTGAGTAGGGTTGCAATCCCCGCTTGTGATTAAAGTTTTGCCTGAGCATCTGCGTACCTATATATAGGGCATCGCAGTATGGATAGGCAGAGTGATGCTAGAGGTGCAAATTGGAAGGGCTGAGATGTAACAAATCTTTACTTTCTGTGGAAAGTAGAGGGATAGACTTGGGAGAAATATAGATTGTGGTGAACCGGGAATCTCCAGCCATAGTCTTTTGCTTGGCTGAACCAGCATCGGGTGAGTGGGCAGGTTAAGGGATAGCGGTCATGGCAGAATGAAGTGAAGCAGTATGGATGATTCCCATGCAAACGACGACTCTCTACGAACAAGACTTTTACGCCTGGACTCAGCACCAAGTTGAACTGCTACACTCTGGCCAGTTGGGGGAACTCGATATTGAAAACCTGATCGAGGAGATTGCATCGTTGGGTAGGCAGGAACGCCAAGAGCTTCGCAACCGATTGGGGGTGCTGTTGGGACATCTCCTTAAGTGGCGCTATCAGCCAGAGGCTAGATCAAAAAGCTGGGCTGCAACTATTCAAGAACAACGTCGAGAGATTCAAGAAATTCTGGAAGACAATCCCAGCTTGAAGCCATACCTAGCTGAGGCGATAATCAGGGGTTATCAGAAAGGACTGGATTTAGTTAACCGGGAAACACCCCTCGACCCCAATCAACTACCCCAAACCTGCTCCTTCTCTGAGATAGAAATCTTTGAGGAGTCAGTGGACTGGCACCCGTAGCGAGATCGTTTCATTACCAGAGAGTAGGAGCGTTTGCTCACTAGGCATTTCTAGGACATGGAGATTAGCTAAAGATTTATGTAGTTTATTTTACTTAGGCGGCTTGTAAATAGCTTGAGTAAAAAAGTAATGGGGTGCATCTTGGATATCGCGGGCTGGTAGTTTATAGGTGAAACGACCGTAGTTAGCTCCTTCATCACTAGCCTGAACGACCGAGGCCGACCAATTGTAGACAGAAAGCAATTTTTCTGGTTCGTCACAACCATATTTCCAGTACTGGGATAAATCCCCCATATTTTGCCAATAAAAAACGAATTAATGAAGTCAACACCAAGCCAACTTCCAGATGCGCTTAGCTCTGTAATCGTCTTGAGCAATCTATGAACTTCAGATTCATCCAATAGTAGATTGATCCCTCCATTAACCAGATGGTAGGGATATCCATTCGGTATCCTTGAACTATCAGCAAATCAGCCGTTAGCTCTTTAAGATCAATGGCAATTGTGTGTCGATAACAGTGGCTTGGTGTACTTCCTAAGACCGATTCTTTATACTCAATTACCTCTGGAGAGTCTATTTCAAATAAATGAGTATCTGAATGCCAAGAGAGGCGAAAGGCTCTGGTATCCATTCCGGCTCCTAAGATCACCACTTGCCGGATTAGATCTCCCTTTGATTGCAAAAAGTCGTCAAAAAAGCGTGTCCTGACAATAGTTATAGGTGCGCCGCTATCTTCGTATTTTTGAACACTTGGTCTGACTTCAGCAATCGTATCCTCTCCAGCGAGCTTGGCGGCGAGAGGATCTTTGAACAAACCATCAGGTCTCTCAGTTTCAATGGCACGGGCTACCGCCATTACCAGTGACGAGCGACTCACTCCATCTAAGATTTTTGGCATCAGAAATTTTTGTTCTTTTTGACGCAATTAATTATAGTGTTTTTGGGGTAGAGCTAGGCAAAAAGGCAAAAATGCTAAAGCTGTTGACGAAAAAAAGCACAATTCTAGTAGTTTTCCTAACTCTACTGGAGGCAACATCAACTCACGCTCAAGTTATCCCAGATGGAACGGTTAACTCCCGCGCTACTCCTCAAGGAAATACTTTTCTCATTGAAGGGGGTGCTATTAGAGGACGCAACCTTTTCCACAGCTTTGAAAGTTTTTCTGTGCCTACAGGTGAAACAGCTTATTTTAATAACGCTGCCAGTATTCAGAACATTGTCAGTCGTGTTACAGGCACTTCGGCTTCGAGTATTGATGGTATCCTCAAGGCCAATGGCACGGCTAACTTATTTTTCCTCAATCCCAATGGCATTATCTTTGGCAAGAATGCCCGACTTGATATCGGCGGCTCATTTTTGGGAACCACAGCCGACAGTATTAAATTTGCTGATGGGACACAATTTAGTGCTACAACTCCTCAATCCTTCCCTCTGCTAACGGTAACAATGCCTGTGAGCCTTCAACTAGGTAGTGATCCAGGAGAGATTCGCGTGACAGGCGATGGGCATCAACTATCTAGCCAATTATCCTCTCCCATATCGAGAAAGGATAATCCACTAGGCTTACAAGTTTTACCAGGAAAAACCTTTGCTTTAGTGGGTGGAAGTGTTTTGCTCAATGGCGGCACAATCTTCGCTCCTGGAGGTCGAATTGAGGTGGGGAGTACCAAACAAGCTCAAGTAACAGTTGATACCACTAATACTCAATGGTCTTTCGGTTATCAACCAGAGTCTTTGGGCAAGATTGAGTTATCTAACAAATCTTTACTGGATACCAGTGGCAAAGGTGGTGCTTCTTTGGGGATCTACGGAAAGCAAATCATTCTTAAAGAAGATTCAGTTATATTGATGCAAAATCAAGGAGGAATACCAGACAAAGAAATGAGATTAGAAGCGACCGATTTAATCGATATCAGTAGTGCTGCTTTGCCTGGAACTGTACCAGCGGGACTATATTCTGAATCGACTAATACAGGCTCTGGCGCTCAAATAAGTCTCTTTTCTCCTGCCATAGTAATACACGATGGAGGTGTTCTATTTACTCGAACTTTTACTTCAACTAAAGGAGGGAATATATCGATTGATGCTCCCAATTACCTGAATATTGTGGGAACCTCACCCATAGATCCCGTAGGAGTTAGTATTATCAGCTCTCTAACTTTTGATTCAGGCGCGGCTGGAAATATTAACGTTGCCACCTCTAACTTGGCTTTAAATAAAGGTGGACGCTTGTCTTCAGCTACTTTTGGTAAGGGGACAGGCGGTACAGTTTTGGTAGAAGCAGATTTAGTAGAGGTAAACGGATTTGAGCCTCAATCGCGGCAAGGAAGTGCCATACGATCTGGAAGCTTAGGGCCGGGAAACGCCGGAAGTTTAGTTATTAATGCCTCCGAGTTGATACTGGCGGACGGAGGGAGGGTTAATACTTCGACTCAAGGTTCAGGGGATGGTGGCGATTTAACAATTAACGCTCGTGAATCTATTGAAGTTATCGGTAACCCCGAAGCAAACCTTCCTACCTCAATTACTGCTAACGCCTTCCAAATAGAACCGCGATTGCGGAAGCGTCTCAAGCTGCCTGCTGTTCCTAGTGGAAATTCTGGGAATATTACCATCAATACACCCCGATTGACCGCTACTGATGGAGGTCAGATTACGGTTCGCAATGAAGGTACAGGTAATGCTGGAGAACTAAAAATTTCTGCAAACAACATTATCCTGAAAATGGTAGTGCCATTACCGCCAGCACAGAAAATGGCAATGGCGGCAACATCCGACTCCTTGCAGATCTCTTGCTCCTCAACAACAGCGATATCTCTGCTTCTGCCAAAGGTAAAGGGACAGGCGGTAGCATCGACATCAACGCTGATTTATTCGTGTCCTTCGGTAAAAGCACCATCTCAGCCAATGCTCAGAACGCTAAAGGCGGTAATATCACAATTAACACCCTTGGCTTTTTCCCTTCCCGTGAGACTAAAATTACTGCAACCTCAGAGCTAGGGACACAATTCGATGGCACCGTTGAATACACCAATCCAGAAATCGACTTTACTCAATCGCTCTCAATGGTTGAGCGAGAACCTGTCAAAGCAGAAATAACATTAGTCTGCAATCCCAGAAACCCCACTGCCGACAGTACATTCATCATCTCTGGCGAGGGGGGACTGCCCACTAGTGCCGCCGATCAGCTAAAGAGCAACCCTGGATGGCATGATGATACAGCGGTGGATTCTCAAGCGGTTGAGACGTTAGCTGAACAGAATTTTGAACCGCCTATTGATGATGCTCAAGGCTGGGTGGAGAATCCAGACGGCACTTACAGTTTGGTCGCTTATGCAAATCAACCTACAACTCAAGCAGTGAAACCAACAAACTGCAATGCTCAAACTCCATCCCCTGACAACCTTACTGCTGCTACTGCTGCCCACACAGCCCGTAATCGCCCAGACGATTCCATCACAGCCCGACCTGACCCTACCGAAACCCAAGCATCCACAACTCCCCATTCCAACCCCTCCAAAGAGTCCGTCCATCAAAATCCAACCCCTTCCACCCCCCAACATCCCTGAAGTTGAACCCTTTCCTGGAGCGACGATCACTGTCACTCAGTTCAACTTTTCAGGTAACACCGTATTCTCGAACGCTCAACTCTCAGAAACCCTAAAACCCTATCTCAATCGAGAACTCACCTTTACAGAACTTCAGGAAACCAAAGGTGTGATTACTGAACTGTACAGGGAAAATGGCTATATCACCTCTGGAGCCTATCTACCCATCGCTAGTAATCAAGGATTTGATCCAAAGAACGCGATCATCACCCTCAATATCATTGAAGGCACTGTAGAAGAGATCCAGGTTGTCGGGGCAGATCGTCTCCAGGACTACATTCGGAAACGCTTGAAACATGATGAGGACGCTGTGTTCAATCAAGAACACTTGAAGGAAGCAATGAGGTTTTTGCAGATTGACCCTTTGCTTAAAACCGTATCCATTGAGCTATTGCCCGGAACCAAGCCAAACACATCAATCCTCAAAGTAAATGCACAGACCCAAAAGCCATTCAGGGTGAGCTTGGGTTTGAATAATCATCGCTCTCCTGCGGTGGGGAGTCTCGAACGTGAAATCACTTTGAGCCACAGCGATGTATTGGGCTTTGGCGATCGCATGATCGTCAACTACGGTAATACCGATGGCAGTCATATGTTTGCAGGGGAGTATACGCTACCCATTAACACCAACAACGGCACCTTTGCAGCCCGCTACAACTTCATCGACAGCAATATTACAGAAAAACCCTTCAATGAGCTAGACATTGAAGGAGATTCTTCACTCTTGGAATTGACCTACCGCCAGCCGCTGATCCGCAGAGCCAAGGAAAACTCGATAGAGGAATTCGCTCTGGGGATATCGGCATCCCGGTATGAATCCGAGAACAGTATCTTTGGGATCCCTTTTCCTTTGTCTGAGGGTACAGATATAAACGGACGAAGTGAGGCAACCGCCTTACGCTTCTTCCAAGACTGGTTGCACAGCGATCGCAAGCAGGCAATTTCTTTGCATTCTCAGTTGAGTGTTGGCTTAGATGTGTTTAGCCCTACGCTTAATCCCAATCCCCCGGATGGCAATTTCGTAGCATGGCAACTGCAAGGGCGATGGTTTAGGTATCTACCTCATAGGCTACAACTGATTTGCCGAGGGCAATTGAATCTTGCAGATCGCCCATTACTGGGCATCGAACAACTCAGTCTTGGGGGCAATGATAGTGTGCGGGGGTATCGCCAGAATGCCTTCTTGCGAGATAACGGCGCACTAGGATCGTGTGAGCTGGGTATCCCTCTCTACACGAGCAATAAACACGCTCTCCAATTACGGCCTTTTGTGGATTTTGGCACGGGCTGGAATAATGAGCGGATTGACCCGCTAGCCGGCCCTATCGAAACGAGCAGGACACTGCTCTCTGTGGGATTGGGGTTGACGTACCAGTTGAAGGACAATCTCTTTGCTCAAATTAACTGGGGGATTCCTTTACTCTCTGGGGCTGAGGGAGGTTCACCAGATAATAATCCCGTAACTTTCTCATTACAATGGCAAAACTAAAGTACTTGTTCATCGCTATTTTGGCTCTTTGGATGGCCTTGTATTTCCAGCCATTGGGGAGGGCGACTGATCAACCCGCCCAGCTCACGGAGGCAGGACATCAACTCTTAGAACGAGGCCAGCCAGCAGCAGCATTCCACACCTGGGATAAGGCACTGAAATTGTACGAGCAAGATCGCAACAGTGAAGGCATACTGGGCACGAAAATTAACCAGGGCTTAGCGCTGTCCGCAATGGGTCAATCCCCCCGTGTTTGCTCGTTGCTGGTGGAGGCGCTCTCCCTCGATGAGTGGGTTTGTGATCTGGAATCGCCTTACACCAGCACCACAGAACAAAGGCTGACGGCTTTACTCCAAAACATTTCTAGTCAACCCATATCTGCGTTAGGTTTGCAGAGTTTAGGGCGACACCATACAAACTTTTGGGAAAAACGAAGAGGCGATCTTGATCCTCAAAGCCGCCGTGCAGAGGGCGGCAGACCCTAACCCCATCCGATTGAGCCTTGCCAATGCCTATGCCTCGTTATATCGGCAAAAACTCAATCAATATGAACTGACAGAGGCTTACAAAGCACAGTTTGACCCGGATCGCGCTTTTCTAGAATCTAGTCAAGCCGCTCTAACACTATATGAGGGGCTGGCCAACTCATCTGTGCCTGCATTGACGCTCAAAGCACAATTGAACAGGTTAGAGCTTGCCCTAGCGCTAGATCCTGATGCACCTCAACTCAAAGAGTTGTATCAGCAACAGCAACCACTAATCCCCCCCCTGATTGGCTGGATTACTCAGGCTGACTTTAATGCCCTCTCTCCCGTAGAGTCCGTTTATGCCCGCTTAAAATTCAGTGATTGTCTGCTCAAGGAAAACCCCAAACAAGATAAGCAATTGCAGACTCTGGAGACTCATCTCCGTGCAGCATTGCTCACCGCTCAAGATCTGGACAACAAACGAGCGATCGCGGATAGCACTTATCACTTGGGCAAGCTATATCAATACCAAGGCCAAATCAAGCCAGCGAAAAAGTCTTTCAAGGAGGCAGGGTCACTAGCCACCGCCATTCAAGCTTGGGATCTTGCGTATCTGAGTCATGCTGAACTGGCGAAGCTGTTGCAAAAGGCAGGCGATCTTGCTCAATCCGGTCGAGCCTATCAAGCTGCGATCGCGGATCTGGAATATGTCAGGTCGAGCCTGCTAACAGTGGATCATCCTTTCTCCTATCGAGAAGAGATTGACCCCGTTCACCGCGGTTATATGCAGCTTTTGTTGTCGTCTCCCCAGCCCGATCTCAAAGCAGTGATCCGCACAAATGAGCAACTTCAAATTGCCCAAGTTGAGAACTATCTCAGATGCGGGCGACTTGATCTAGTATCACTCGAACAACTCAGAGGTCAGACCCAAACCCCGACCGTGATCCATATCCTCCAATTGGGGGATCAAGTCGAGATTCTCGTGAGTACAGACAAGGGCATTTATCGACATTCCACCCCCGCAGCCCCCGTCATCAAACACTTAGAGTTTCTCTCGGTCAATATTGACGCGGGACTGGATCGCACGGGAATTGTTCTGCTGGACTATGCTTCCGCGCTCTATAATGCGCTGATTGCCCCGATTAAGCCCTATCTCCCAGAGTCAGGTACACTTATCTTTGTTTTGGATGGGGACTTTCAGGCGATTCCAATGGCGATGCTTTGGGATGGTGAGCAGTTTTTGGTTGAGAACTACAGCATCACGAATGCACTGGGATCCAAGGTTGCTCAACCCCAGGCTCTCTCCCCAGATCAACTCAAGGTGTTGTTTGCGGGTCTGTCAGAAATTAGCCCTAGCCAGCGAGTACTCAATCGATCCACCCCCCCTCTGCCTTTCGTGGAAGAAGAAGTAAACAAGGTCGAGGGGTATTCGGCTTCAATCGATAAGCTCCTGAACTCAGCTTTTACCGCTCAGCGGTTCCAAGAAGAACTGATTAGTACAAATATCCCAATATTGCATATTTCCAGCCATGGGCAGTTTAGTTCAGACATCGACCAAACGTTGATTTGGGCTTGGGACAAACCCCTTAATCTTAGAGAGTTGAAATCACTCTTACACCGTAAGAAAGACCGTCAGCCTTTAGATCTGCTTGTATTGAGTGCCTGTCAGACTGCGATGGGGATCGTCGCGCTACGTTAGGCATGGCTGGGGTTGCAGCGCAAGTGGGGGCTAGGAGTACCTTAGCGTCTCTGTGGCTTGTGGATGATGCTTCCACTGCCAAGCTCATGGCCTCTTTCTATGAGAACTTGCAGGGAGGAAAAACCAAGGCTGAAGCGCTACAAGCGGCTCAAATATCCCTCATTACCTCGGAGGAAAACAGGCACCCATTCTTTTGGGCGTCGTTTCTGTTGATTGGCAGTTGGGCATAGCGGGTTTGCTGAGGATGCCCGGAATCGCAGCAATTTCTGCTAAGCCTGCTTTTGCCTTGGCTAGCTCAAACATATCCTGCTCTTTACTGGCCAAAAACTCAGCTTCCTGAAAGAGCGGTTGGGCTTCTTTGGGTAATCCTGCATTCATAAACCGATCACCCAGAACTCGATGGAGCGTAGGGTTCAATTTATCTTGCTCAAGCTGGCTTTTCAGAATCCCGATGGATTCTGAAACTAAACCCTGAGAAACATAAATTCTGTCCTTATCGAGGGTTTTTTCTGTCTCTGGAATAGGTAGGGCATCAATATCACCGATCGCTGCTTGCATTAACCCAGCTTTCTGGTCAGAAATTCGATTGAGAACAGAGTTATAGCTTGAAATCGTTGCATTACCACGATAAGCAGTCACTGTAACGAGATAGGCATTACTCGGTTGCAAGGGAGCAACGCCTTCAGGATAGGCCAATGAATTAGTGGATGCGGTTTGCTTCCACAATGATATTTTTCCCAGGAAGACCTCAATGCTGTATTGATCAGCCTGCGGATCAGACTCCCAGGAAAAATTAGGCCGACCACCCATCACTGTAGTACTGTAAGGCACGAATAAAGTAGCCCGAACTGAGATATTAGGATTTCTGATATTAGGGCAGTGTACTGGGTTTTGAGTCGTGCAGCGCCGGAATTTATACGAGACACCACCACAGTAATCCGCAACTCGTCTGCTTCCTGCGCTCAAGATGAGATTTTGACCGGATACAAAACAGACAAATTTCGAGAGTGATTAAAACCGGGGGAAACCTTGATATAGCAGTAAACTGGTGAAATGAGTAACCCGTCAGATCCAGTCATTTTCCAGTTAAAAGCAGTGATCGCTGGCATCAGCCCGATGATCTGGCGACG
>JAAUOM010000152.1 GCA_012034865.1 Acaryochloris sp. CRU_2_0
TTTGATCCTCAATGATGACGCCCAAAACCATGCCAAGCTATGAAAAATTGATCAATAGCATCTACGCATTTGCGGAAAGCAAATCTCGCACAACAGTCTTGGATCTTAGAGAACTACAGCCCCAAGATCGCTGGCGGCAACAGTTGGAGACGGATCCCGACAGAATGTGGCAAAAGTACAGTGCGGGCCTCAACCCACGCGATAAAGGGGCATTTACGTATCAAGTGGTTGCTCGTGCCTTGCGAGCTAACCATACTGATGAGTCGATCAAGGCAATGCTCACCAGGGATCCTCAATATCAAGTGTTTGTACGAAATCATGGAGGAAATCGGGATATAGCTGAACACTTTGCCAATTTGATCGTAAAAAATGCCAAGAAAATGGTCGCTGCCTCCCAAGCCAAAGGACAGCAGACTCCCAGACAGCAGCGCTCCCAGCAGATTGATCATGGCCCCAGTCTAGGCATGTAAGCACACTAGCATCTGCTGATGTATTCCTCAGTATCGATAAGCAATTCCTAGTGTGCTTTCCTTGAATCCCGATTTCGAGCCAATTATAATGACTATGTAGACAAGGTTCTCGATTACCCAGAAATCGCTAGAGTATTTCCCAAATTCACCTCATCCCAGCTCAAGCCTGAGCCTGGATTTTTTGGACGGGTAAATTATCTGCGGGGGCCAAGCCCACCCGTTCCAATTTTCACCATGAGGCCGACTCGGTTGTAAGTGCCAGTCGTGCGCTATCCACTATTCTTCAAAGGACAAACCTATGAAACTCATCACCAGCATCAAAGTCGAACAAGCTGATCACACCGAAGTGATCGATACCACCGCCGCTAAGGTGGGTGCGCTAGCAAGCAAAGCCTTCCTTTTCGTCGTTGATAAAGAGATCCAGGGGTGGAAGAACCTGATAGTTCTTTGCTCCTGGGGACTCTCCAGGGTGGGGGATAAACATTTATCTATTTTTAAGGAAGTTAAAGGAAGTGCGATCGCACTCTACCGCAAGGGCTGTCAGCAGGAGACAGCATTCTTTCAGGAGTTGATCAAAACCCAAGTCACAGCCAAAGTCGATGCCCACTGGGAGCTACATGATAAGGTACTCAAATGGTTCAAGGCCAAAGTTGATGACTTCTTGGCAGAAAAGCCTGTTGAGGGCACTGATGAAGTCAAGCCTGAGCAACCGACCGCCGTCATGCAAGATTTGGAGGCAGCTTTACCTGTGACCGAGTTGGATCATCCCATCAGTAAGGATGACTCCCCTATTCAAGTTCTCGACCTACCTGATGAGGATGCAGAGCTGGCTATCCCGGAAGACCCGGCTCCTGTCTCAGCCAAGCGTCGGGCTGCTAGGAAGCCCACCGCGTCAATCTCTGACCTGATTAAGGATGAAGCAGGGAAATCCTAGCCATGCACCGATACCTGGCCTCTAGGGGAACCTGGGGGCTGGGTTCTGGTAGGATTTCCTTAGCATGAGGATTAAGAATGCCCAAAAAACAAGCTCGTGTCTATCTCGCTGCCGAGATCGCCGCCTCCTTGCTCAGTCTCTGTAGCGGAGTGGCAGCGTTCAGCCCCCTACCGCTGGTTAATGCTGCCCCCAATGCTCAGACGAACCCCCACTATACCGCAGCGATTTCTCGCTTAAAACAGGAAGATCTTCAAGGGGCGATGGGGGAACTCAATCAAGCGATCCAGCTTGATCCCTCACTGGCAGATGCGTACACGCTTCGGGGTATTCTTCATATGGGCAACAGGGATCCCCTGAAAGCCGCTGAGGACTTTACCCAAGTTACCCGTCTCCAGCCTAAGAGTGCTGAAGCTTATATCAATCTCACCAAGAGTCAATTGATGCTCAAGGATTATCGGACAGCTTTGCAATCAGCAACCAAGGCAAAACAGCTTGACCCGCAGAGCCAGGATGCTGCTCTTTTGGTGAATTTGGCTCAAAGTCTAGTTGATGCTGCCCAATAGTTTCCTGCAAACTTTAAGTCAAAAATGGGATTTCCTCTTCAGCCGACTCCATCGCATTCTTGAGTAGCTTTCTACATCATTCTAGAGAATGAAAATTCTAGAATTCTCATTTGGTATTGAGCGCCTCAATTTCCGCTAATAACTTATCAATTTTCAAAATATGACTTTGAACTTTCGGCAAACTTAGTAACTTCTTGTTCTTCCTAACTGCCTTAATCCTCTCAAGTATTCTTTCTGAAACTTCACCATTAGAGCTTCCACCATCTTTTGAGTTTGACCCCAATACAGCATCAATTGATTTCTTGCTTCTTAGTAAAGTCATTAATTCCTGCTTCGTTAAACCTTTCGATGAGTAGATTAGCTCATCATGTAACTCCTTGGGTTGACGATTGATGATAACTGCATTCGTAGGAGAAAGCGTTCCATCTTTTACCGCATCTAGCAATACAGGTTCTAGATTTAACATAGGCAGTCTGTTTGACACAAAGCTAGACAACTTCATACCAAATTCGCCAAGGATCTCTTCAACTAGAGACAGGTTTTGGGGAGTGAGAATTCTAGAATTCTCACTCCTACGAACATCGGCATTCTTGGTCTGATACAAATAATTTTTAATTTCAGAGATTCCAAGATCTAGTCGCAGGGAAAGTAAACTCAGAATGCTTTCTGTTTGCTCTATAGCTGTAATTTCTTCGTTTAGTAAATGGGCAATAAGTGCGGCTTCCAGAGCAGTTGTATCTGACATCTCACGAACAATTGCAGGGATTGTCTCCTTTGCTAACCTCTTGCAACATCTCCATCGCCTTTCCCCACTAATAATTTCATATGTGTCTTTTTTACCTCGACGAACTAATATTGGTTCTAAAACTCCATGCTTTGAAATAGAGTTTTCAAGGCGTTCCATTTTGAACTGATCGAAATATAGCCTTGGTTGCTTCATGCTTCCAGGCAACTGGAGGGGGATGATATTTGATACAGGCAGTTCAAAGGCGCTCGAAGCAAGAGAGTTCAAACTTTCAATTTCAGCTTTTAGTTGAGAGATGGTTTCATTTTCTTGAACTGCGATCGCCCCACTAAACATATTTGGAACTGAACGCTTACTCTGGCGGCTCATAATCTAATCACTCCCCTGAAGAATATAACTTGCAATTTTTTCGTAAACTCTATTACTTGCATCCCCTGGTCGAAACAATCCTAGAGGCAACCCAGCAGCAGCCGCATTAGCAATGTGAGCGCTGTCTTTGATTGCATTGAACATATGAATATTCATTTTTCCATGATGTCTGGAAGACAAATCAATCCATCTATATTCGATAGTCCAAGATTATCTCTGTGCATTGCCCTGCCTTTCACACCATTCGGAACTACCCCAAGAATCTGTGGTGCAGGTTTTAGTCTAAGTTCAGTCCGTGTCAATGATATCCACTCAAGAAGTTTTGCCATTGCATCTAGATCCTTGTCCTCTGGCTTCAAAGTGATCAGGATATCAGTGCTTGCAGAAAGTGCAGCAATATGGAGTTGCTCAATAGTTCCTGGACAATCAATCAAAATGAAGTCATGAGGCAGGGGATGATCTTCAAATGCATCGGCTAATGCATAGGCTCCTCTTTTTTCAAGGACTAACCTTTGAGAGCTTCCCGCAAGGGGTAAGCCCCCTAAACACGCATCAATTCCATCTATCCGATCCCGCCAAACAGGAAAGATAGGGTACTGGCCATCAAAGTCGGACTGTAAAACTGCATCCAGCGTTTTTCAGGTGGTGGATCATCCAAACCACTAAATAATGTTAATGACCCATTTGGATCGCAGCCAAGCATCAAAATTGTGTTGTTTTTACGCGCTAGTTGAAAGGCTAGGTTTACAGTCAGAGTGGTTTTACCAACACCTCCACTATTAGACATGATCGAGATGACTCTACCCATATTGTTGAAGCCCAGAAGAAAAACATTGAGATATATCGTTATAAGAATTCTTGGAATTTTGACTACACAGCATACTTGAGAATTCTAGAATTCTCAAGTCATCTTTGAAGGGTATCTTGGATGAAAAGTGCCACATAGATGCTGAAAGCTTTAATAAAGCATGGATTTTACTCATCAACAATCAGCCTATTTATTGGCAAATCCTCCCAGACCAAAGGGGTTCGCCTAGATGAGCAAATCCCTTCATATGCTTAACCTATGCTGCGATCTCGTGTCACTACAGGTGCGATCGCACCCTAAATTTCCTCCAGCACCTTGATCCTCCCCTCAAGCAGGCGTCAGATCCATCCGATCCTCGCTCAGATCCAAATACTCAACATCATCCCGGCACACCCACTTGAGGAGAATCCCTGGCGGATGAGGATTTGCAGCGAACTTCAGCATCACCTGATGGTATTGGTTCTCCGTGGTGCTAGAGTGCTCAATCCGCTCCCAGTTCTCCGTCAGGTTGTGCAAGGTGTCATCCCCGATCTCACTGCGAAAGGCTGTTGCAATGCCTGTCTGCTCATCAATGGCAAAGAAAAAGTAATCCCCAGTCTCAATCATTCGCTTCAAGACTGCTTGGGCAATAGGGTTGTTGGGGTTGATCAGAACGTTGAACGTCTGGAAACCATAGAACTCAAAGGCAAAGTGAATCACCTCATACGTGCTGGCTCCGAAAAGGGTATGACCTAAGTTGAAGCCGCGATCGGTCACGCCTGGAGGAATCATCGGCTCCGGTCGTAGGGTCATGAATCCGTATTGCTGATCCTCGACTTCCACCATTCCCAAAGCACAGCAGGGCTTGTCTGCCTCAATGAAGTCCATGAGGAAGGAGCGATTGACGATCAGAGATGGCAGGACTTGGCTCATGGGTGTCTTGGGGATGGTTGGAGGGGACAACATGAAAATTATCTCTATCGCAGGGTAACCCCGTCTAGTAAACTTTTCCTTTGACCCGCAGATGTCACCGTCTCTTCTGGTGGTGTTTGGGGAACAGCGGTAGCTTGAGAGGGGGTTTGCTCCTGCTCTGCTGCCTTTGAGGACGCCTTTTTCTCAAACACTTGGAGGGCGGGATTCACTAGCTCAAAGCCTGTGGCCGTGGCTGCACCCAGACCCCCCGTAATCGCAGCAACCCATTGCTCATAGCCGTGGTTGAGCAGCTTCTTAAACTACTTCGGTTTCATCCGCACCGTGAAAATATGGTTGCTGCCATCGCTGAGGAAAAACTCAATCTGTTTGTCCGGCAGTTGGCGATGAGCGGGGACTTGATTGAGCTTGCAGGTGAGCTGCACTTTGGCAGGGGTTGCCATGTCTCGAATCTCCTTAAGAGTGAGTGGGGTGGGAGCGGCCACAGCCTTTGATGTGGTTTTTGGTCGCGGCTGATATCGGGTTGCTTTAGGGGGTGGCTTAAAGGGGCCTTCTGCCTTGGTGATAGTGAATGTATCCCCTCGCAACTCTGCTTCGAGTTCCCAGAATTGCCCATCAGTCGGTGGGGCATTCTCCCAAGCAATAGGGACGAGGATTCGCAGAACCCTATCTGTTGGATTCTTCAGACTGTTGCGATACACCACTAGGTACGGAACACCCCAACGTTCTTCCCAACACCCTTTTAACTTCAAGCCAACAGGAGCGGTTTGCACAACTTTGAGAAGCTGAAGGGCTGGTTTTCCATGCAGGGCACTTGGGAAAACGCGGAATCGTTGAATCTGCCCCGGCAAGTGGGATTGAAAGACTTGTTTGGGAATATAAAGAACGACAGGAAACGCGATATCACCCACTAAAAGTGTAGAGTGCTGTGCTTGAAGGTTAAGTATCCCTTCGACAGTGCCGATAGCTTGGTATTTTCGGGGTTGCAATTTCTCACTCATGCTGTCAGTCATGATTGCTGTGACAATGATAGCGGTTTTTATGAGGATATGGAGTCCTACACGGGTCTGATCCTTGATCTATTGTTTATCCCCATCCAGTAGAATGACGAGAATTGCTCAGCGCAATGATCACGGGCTGATTACTATCACAAAGGTTGAGGAATGGCATCATGATGCCTCTCGTCTCGTGAGGTATGGGATGATTGAGACTCTTGTGCAACAATTCCGGCATGGCTAAAACCCATTCGACCAGTTTTCAAAGCAGCTTCTAGAAGAGATCCTGTCTCCCTTTGGCTCTGTCAAAATAACCCTTGAGGTCCCTGGCGAATCTCAATATGTCGATGTTTATTTCGAGCCATCTGTCCCACCTGCTATTACCCCCACAAATCTAGGACTGCTGGGACGCATTGCTCAAACGCCATGCTTGCTGGAGCCATTTCGCAATCAGCCTACACCTGCTGAGATTCGTAGTTGCCTGCTCAAGCTTTACCAAGCTCATGGCGACTATGAACGCAAAGCAAGACGAGAACATGAGCGCATTCCAGAAAATGACCTGCCATATTTATGGATTCTCGCCTCGTCTGCCTCGGAGAACCTGCTCAATGGCTTTGGAGTCTCGTCGAACGAAGATTGGGGTTCTGGCGTCTATTTCTTGCACCCCTCGTTAAGAACAGCCATCATTGCCATTAATCAGCTTCCTCGTGATGAAACAACCCTATTGTTACGGTTGCTGGGCAAAGGCCAGACTCAGAATCAGGCAGTCGATGAGGTAATTGCTTTTGACACCAGAGAACCGAGACGGGCGGCTATACTGAGGTTATTGGCAAACTGGAAAATTAGCATTGAGATTACAGGGCAAGTCGAAGCAGAGGAAGAGCTAATGATGGCCTTAACACAAGCTTATTTAGAATGGGAACAGCAGACCGAGCAACGAGGTGAAGCTAAAGGTCGTCATGAAGAAGGCCAATCCCTCATCCTCCGCCTCCTCACCCGCCGCATCGGTGACATTTCCCCAGACCTCCAAGCCCAAATCCAAGTCCTCTCCCTCGACCAACTCGAAGCCCTGGGTGAGGCGCTGCTCGACTTTACGGAACCTGATGATTTGGTGATGTGGTTGCAAGGAAATTAGGTGGGCTAACAAACGTCTGGCTCTCAAAGCAAGCTGAGAAGAGAATTTCAGACTCGTCAACTATTCTCTAAAAGGCTGAGGAGATTAAGAAATGACTACTCGTTCGTCTCACCCCCAGTTTCCTCTGATCTCTGGACTCCAAAGACGACGGTTCTTGCAATACATGCTAGGGAGTGCCACTGCCACGATTACACTTGGATTCTTATGGCCTGCTGAGAGTGTTGAACCCACCCTCGAAAATCTCTGCTCGGCTTCGCCGCTCAACTCCCGCTGCAAGGATTATCTACCAGGGGTACAAGCAAAGAATAAGGATGGACAACCTCTCAAGGTTGATCAACTATTGTCTACAGCTCAACCCGGCGATCGCATCGGGGTGAAAGGACTCGCTGATCCTCGACTAGCATATCTAGTCATTACTGATCCACCGAGGATTGCTGAATATGCCATTAATCCCACTTGCACCCACCTCGGATGCACGGTCAAATGGGAAGCAAACCAGCATCAGTTCGTCTGTCCATGTCACGGGTCGCGTTATGACAACCAAGGTCGAGTGGTAAAGGGACCTGCTAAGCGTAACTTGGGTCTGACAACGGTGGTAGTTAAGCAAAATCAAGTTCGCCTAGTGGCTCGTCCCCTTGCGATCGATCCTCGTGTCAAAGGACCTTAGATACTATCTCAAACTGGGTGAGCTGGTTGCAAGGGAATCAGGCGGGGTAACAAGGGTTTGCGTCTGAAGGTAAGCTGGGAAAGGGCTTTCAGGCTAAGTAGCTATCCCAAAACAAGTTATCGAGTTATAATCAGCGGGAGGTATCCCGCTGGTCTTCTCCTCGCTTCTCCAGCAATCCCGACAACAGCTCCGTCACCTCTCCCTGAAGATTATTCCGGTTATCGTCGTATCTCATCACGGTTTCCGGCTTGGCATGGCGAGAGAGCTGCTGTACGACCCTGACATTCCCGGCTGTGGCTTCTAATGCTGCCGTGATCGAGAAATGCCGAACTCGGTGAGGGGACGCTACTTTGTTATATAAAGGTGTGTTATGACTCCTAATCTACCTTGTTGATCCGTTCGTGAATCTCCTCAACATGGATACTGCTATGGTCTTGGGCTTTGTCCTTACGGTTCAGAGTCGCAGTTGTGTACACACCAGTGATATCCAGACTTTGGGGACTCTGGATAACAACAAACCCCTCGACATACGGTTCTGGGAATGTTCCGTTGAATACCCGCTTACTAATATCGTTGCAATCCACTGCCAAGGATTGATCGGGTTGTAACTCATCCTCTGCAATTGGTAACACCTTTCCTGGTTGCTGATGGCCAGGTGGGAAAGTCAGCGATAGTTTCTTGGTAAAGCCGACCTTCGATAATCCTGGATTATGGATGTTAATCGTAGTGCCGTAGAAACCCTTGGCAAGCCCCATGAAGCTGGGATCTTTCTGAATGCCACAGACAAGTTTGGGGGTGTATTCGTAGCGAGATAACTTTGGAGGAGTCACGTTAACGCTACAGTCAGCTGTCAAGGCAGTTCCCATGACCCCCACTGTTACCAACCGTGAACCCTCTCTGGAATCACTGGGAACGATAAAATTAGCGCTAACATTCCCCTGATTGTCGATAGGTGGGGTAGCTACCATTTGATCGCCCAAGAATACTTTAGCCGTCCGGTTCGGTAGCAAACCGCTGGCTTCGACAGATGCTATTCCACCTGCTGGTCCAGTTGTAGGTGTCACACTACATGTCGGGAATTCTGGGGGAACTAATACAATGTTGACGCCCCCATCTCTAGGCTCATCTGGTAATCGATCTAGTTGATCTTCAGGATCTAATTGTTGGGCGATCGCCTGGATGCGAATTTGGGTTGCGGCTGCTCCCCTGAGAGAATTGGGCATTTGAATTGAAACCGCATCATAGGAGGCTTGTCCGTTTTCTCCGCCAATAGCTGCAACGACATCAGCACGAATATTGGGGTCGGTAACCTCCACGAATGTGCTACCTTGAAACTTCCACACTGTTGGAATGGCTTGTACAAACTTGTCTATAAGCAGAACGCGTACACGTGTCACAAGTTCGGCACCCTGAGAGGCTGTTTATAAAGTAAAGATAAAAATGCACTCGATCCTTGTCCCTGCAGCTTTAGCGTGACATTATAAGTTGCGTGGGACTGGGACTATGTCTAATCGAACATACGCCACCGATCTGACGGAT